>CAMDED010000024.1 GCA_945893365.1 Candidatus Sulfopaludibacter sp. SbA3
CCCCCGCCCTTCCCCCTCGAACACCACCTCCTCGCTCGCTTCCAAAAACGCCTGGATTTCCTCCTGGCTCAACTTCTTCGCATTCCGCATCCTGATGATCACACCCCAGCATGCTTCAACTTCCCCCTTCAGGCTCATCTTGTATTGGAAACAGCCTTTCCTTCAGGCTCGTCTTGTATTGGACAAGACTACTATTTGCAATATATCCTTGAATAGCGTAGACTTAGACTCAGCATTGGCCTGCGCTCCTCCTGATCGCACGTTCCTGTGACGATTAGGATAGGAGCGAATCATGAAGACGATCTGCGGATGGCGACTGACGGTCGCCATTTTTTTTGTTCCGGGAGTTGTCAGCCTCGATGCCGGCCCGTATACTTTGACGGATCTCGGCACGCTCGGCGGCAGCGGAAGCACCGCGAACGCAATCAACAACAGTGGGCAGGTTGTAGGCTCAAGTTATGTGCCTAACAATGTTGAACGCGCGTTCTTGTATTCTGGCGGTGTGATGCACAGCTTGCTAGCAGCCTGTGGTGAAAGTCTCCGCCAAAGGGGGCTTGCGTTTATTTGTGTAAAGTACTTTACATGATGGGGTCCCTACTGTATAATTGAGCTTCTCCCCACAAAGGTTTGGACCTCAGATTATGTCGATGGGTACCCGCCACCACCGCCAACGGCAGGAAGACCTCTGGATCACACACCACGAGTTGGCCCAGGCTCCTTCCCATCCGTTCTATCAGCGTCTCAATGAACTCCTCGACAGCGAGAAGTTCGATGAGTTCGTCGAGAAGGAGTGCGCGGGATTCTATGCCGTCAATAACGGCCGACCCTCGCTTTCGCCAGGGATCTACTTCCGTTTGTTGCTATTGGGGTATTTCGAGGGGATTGATTCAGAGCGGGGTATCGCCTGGCGGACGGCGGACTCGTTGGGGCTGCGGCGGTTCCTTTCCATCGGGTTGGATGAAGGGACACCGGATCACTCGACCATCTCTCGAACGCGGCGGCTGATCGACGTGGACACGCATCGGAGGGTGTTCCTCTGGGTGCTGGGATTGCTGGCGGACCGGGGTCTGTTGAAAGGCAAGCGAATCGGCATTGATGCCACTACCTTGGAAGCCAATGCGGCGTTGCGCTCGATCGTGCGGCGGGACAACGGGGAAAGCTACGAGGAGTTTCTGAAAGAGCTGGCGAGCAAGTCTGGGATTGAGACGCCCACGCGGGAGGATCTGGCGCGGCTGGACCGGAAGCGAAAGAAGAAGATGAGCAACAAGGAGTGGGTGAATCCGCATGACAGCGACGCTCGCATTGCCAAGATGAAGGATGGGCGAACCCATCTGGCCCACAAGGCGGAGCATGCGGTGGATATGGAGACGGGAGCGGTGGTGGCGGTGACGTTGCAAGAGGCCGACCAGGGTGACACCACGACGGTGAAAGAGACGTTGGCGGAGGCGGGGGAAGCGGTCGCCGAACTGATCGGGCGGGAAGCCGGGATCGCGCCCGACGAAGCACCGAAGGTGAACCTGGGCGGCGTCGAAGAAGTGGTGGCTGACAAGGGATACCATAGCGGCCCGGTATTAGAAGAGATGAAGACCGCCGGCGTGCGCACCTACATTCCCGAGAAGAAGCAACCGGGCCAACGGCATTGGGTGGGTAAGGAAGGACCGCAACAAGCCGTCTACGCGAACCGTCGACGACTAAAGCGTCCCAAAGGGAAACGTCTCCTACGCGCACGCGGCGAACTGGTCGAGCGAAGCTTCGCGCACTGCTACGACACGGGAGGGATGCGACGTACGCATCTGCGCAAGCACTCCAACATCCTGAAGCGGCAGTTGATTCACGTCGGGGCATTCAATCTGAGCTTGATTCTGCGCAAGTTGGTTGGCTCCGGCACGCCACGGGAGTGGAGAAACCGCCATTCCCAGCTCGTTTTTCTGTTCGCATTCCAATTCCGGGCATGGCAGCGGCTCGCGGCGGCGCTGAATTCAGTGCTTATCGCCTCCGAGACGGACTTCGCCCTCAGAGCGGCATAACTTGGTTCGTCTTGCCGTTCCTGAAATCCGAGGGGTTCCACCACGGGCTGTTAGGGAGGAGTATCAGGATGCCGTCGTGACGCGAAGTTACGATGCCTTCGGTCGCCTCGCGAGAGTGGAGGACTCGGCATCAGGCATCTTTGCGTTCGAATACGATCTTGCCGCACGGCTGCTGAGCGTTGTAGGACCGAACGGAACAATCAAGTACACGCGCGACCAGTTCGGACGCGTGAAGACACGGCAGGTCGTAGGTGGTCCGGTTGTTACGTACACATATGATGCGGTTGGCAATGTGGCTTCCGCCTCTATGCCGGTGGCTTCCGCCTCTATGCCGGCGGCTTCCGTCGCATACTCCTACGACGCACTCAATCGCTTCTCTGGCCTTGCGCGGGGTAATGGCGTCGATACGGTGTACTCTTACGACGACGCTGGACGGCTGCTGTCGATCGTGCATAGGCGCGGAGCCGCCACCCTTCTCGCTCTGACGTACACGTACGACTCGGCTGGCCAGCGAATATCAGCACAGACTACGAGCGGTTCGCCGTTGGCGACTCAGGCAGCAAACGCAACCTATGACGGCGCAAATCGATTGCTTCAACGAGGGTCTAGCACCTATGCGCACGACGAAAACGGCAATTTAACGACCGAGAGTACCTCTGAATCGACTACCACGTATAGATGGGACGGGCGCAATCGGCTGAAATCGGTCAACAACGGAGAGCAAACCACCAGCTTTACGTATGACTTCGGCGGTAACCTTATCGCTCAGGCCGACAGCGGGGCAGGCCTGAATTTAACCAAGCGTTTCGTGCTGGACAAGCTTACCAACGTCGCCCATCAGGCAGCGAGTGACGGCACGGCGTACTCTGTGCTTTCCGGACAGTCGATCGACAGCCACGTAGCGGTTGCTAGCTCAAACGGGCAGATTGAGTATGGCATAGCAGACGCGATCAATAGCACGATCGCCACGGTGGACCAGTCCGGCGGGTTGATCTCTCAAGTCCAGTACGAGCCTTTTGCCGCAAGCATCCCATCAACCGCCGGATTTCCCTTCCTATACACGGGAAGAACTTCTACTTTGTCAGGCCTTTACTATTATCGATCTCGCTTCTATAGCTCTGTGCCTGGTCGGTTCGTATCTGAGGACGCGGTGTTTTCTAGCCAATCACCGTACGTCTATGCGGGAAATCAACCGGCAAGTCTGGTGGATCCACTCGGACTCGAAAGTGACGAGCCGTTTGATGCAACTCAACCCCTTCCAACGACTCTTAGTGAGAATCCGAACCCCTATGCAGGGAGGGTTTTGAGTAACTGGATCAAGAACATAATCGCCGACAAAATTGAAGGATTCTTAACGGGAAAACTTATTGATGACCCGCTGAACAACGTGTTTAATCCCGAAGGGAACCCCATTTATAAGAAGGGGCTTGAACAAATCGGCGATCTAGTAAAGAAATATCCACCCTTACAGGATCTGATCAAAAAGCTAAGACCCAATCCTTTTAAGGAGAATGCTGAAGAAGAGCGGGCCAAATATCAAAAGAATCGGCAGTTGTGTCGACTGCTGAATCTATAGTCGGCTCCGGAGCCATCGGCTTCATTGTGGCATAGGAATCGAGCCATACGGGGGCACGACAACACCGGATAGGGAAGGAGGCTCACAATGAATGGTCGAGTCAGCCGTCGCAACCTGCTTCAAGCGGCGGGCGGTGCTGCCGCGTTCGGCGCGAGCGCGGGCCGCGCTCGGGGTGCGGTCGATTCGCAAAGCCGCCGCGACCAAGCGCTCAAGCTCCGCATGGATGCTGGGACGGCGCAAGCTCATCAAGATCCGCCGCCGCAATCGTCGAACGCGGACGAAACCGCTATGCCACGTTGGTCGGCTTGCTTCACCAAAGGCTTTCCCACCACCCAATGGGCGAGCCTGAGCCCGGCGCGTACGAGACGCTCCTCCAAGCGGTCCGAACCGGCAAGTCCTCCGACTTCGATGCTATCGCCCGTGGCTCCGGCCGCCGCCTGACCAATCCGCAAGCCGCCTACGCCTATTGCCTCGAAGGCGGCGATCCGCAATGTTTCGCCTGCCCGCCGGCGCCATCGTTTTCCAGTCCGGAGATGGCGGCGGAAATGGCCGAAATGTACTGGCTGTCCCTCACCCGCGAGATTCCATTTCGCGACTACTCAACCTCGCCGCCTATCCACCAGGCAGCCCAATAACTGAAAACAACGCCGAGAGCGGTCTTCCGCGGTCCGACCCCTGGCGACCTCGACGGCCCCTACATCTCGCAGTTCCTGGTCAGGCCGGTACAGACCGTCTCCACAATCTTCGACCAGCGCTATCGCACCCCGACCGCCGTGAACGACTTCATGACCACGTTCGGCGAGTGGCTCCAGATTCAGAACGGCGTTCCGCCTTGGCGCGAGTATGCCTGGGATTCGACGCCGCGCTACATCCGCAACGGCCGCGACCTCGCCGAGTGGGTCCACTACGACTTCCTGTTCCAGGCTTTCCTCAACGCGGCGCTCATCCTCATGAACTACCGGCCCGAGGCTGCCCTCAACGAGAATCGCACCGTGCTGAGTGACATGAACCCGTACAAGTACTCCAAGGTGCAGGACGGCTTCGTCACGTTCGGCCTGGCGCAGGTTGTCGACTGGCTCGGCCGTGTGACCACCGCTGCGCTGAAGGCCTCTTGGGCGCAGAAATGGCTGGTCCATCGCCGTCTCCGTCCCGAAGCGTTTGCCGGACGAATCCATCAGACCAGGATCAAGGCAGTTGAATATCCCATCCACGCCGATATCCTGAACTCGGCCGCTGTACAAGAGACCTACCAGCGCTGGGGTAGCTTCCTTCTGCCCCAGGCTTACCCCGAAGGTTCTCCCCTCCATCCGTCGTACCCCGGCGGGCATGGAACCGTAGCTGGAGCCTGCTCCGTGGTTCTGAAAGCCTTGTTCGATGAGAACGGTCTGATGCCCGATTGCGTGCACGCGTCCGCCGACGGCCTGTCCCTCGAACCCTGCCCGCCCGGCTTCGTCCCTACCATCGGCAACGAGGTCAACAAGCTCGCCTTCAACATCGCCGAGGGCCGAAGCTGGGCCGGCATTCACTACCGCTCAGACTCTTTGGCAGGGATGCGGCTGGGAGAGGATGTGGCCATCTCGATCCTGCAGGACATGGTCCGAACCTGCACCGAGGACTTTGACGGCTTCGCATTCACCCGGTTCGACGGCACTCCGGTCAGAATCAACCGGAACGGAGAGGTGGCGCAATCGTGATAGCCCTCAACGCACGCCTACCGGATCGTCGTCAAGTTCGCGTCCTGAATTCTTCGGTCCCGCGCGATCAGTGGAGGCGCCAAACGGCCCGCGCCGGGCGCCCATCACCCCAAGCTGCGATAGGCTTGGCCACGCGGCCGGATCGCCCGGACTTCGACCACTCGATCCCCCAGATTGACATGGAAGAGAATGCGCCACCCACCCACGCGGGTTTTTCGAAGCGTCCCGTGTCCTTCCACCCAGTCGCTGAGCGGGCCGCTCAGAGGATCGTCACAAAGCTCGTCGAAGCGCTTGATGATCCGCTGCTGCAGATTTCGGTCCTATCTTCGAAGTACGCTCTTGGCTGGATTCGCGATCACCAGCCCGAAGTTCACAAACCCAGCTCATGTTTCAGATTTTCAAGCGTGGTCAGGTCTCCTCGATCGATGGCCGCTTCTCCCTCGGCGGCGGCCGTCAGGTCGTCGTCGATAAGGGGGCCGTCGCCGGCTTCATCCGCTAGAAACTGGAGAAATCTCTGCGCCAGCGGAAATTCCTCGTCGGGAAGGAGTTCGACCAGCCGATGAAGGTTGTCCTTTCCATTCATAACTTGATTCTACTCCGCTGTGGTCCCGGAACTCGCTGCTGGGCGAGCGGCAACGCGCGGCGGCAGCCTCGGGTCTTCAAGAATGTACCAGAGGGCCGCGTGCGTATCCACTACCAGCGCAGGCATCGGACGTCTTCACGCGGGAAATTCTTCCACATTTATCGACGGAACCGTCGATTTGAGCGGGCAGAATGGCTTCAGCGCCAGCAACACTACTCAGCGCACTCTCACGATACCGGGTGCTGGAGGCTATGGGGGCGGATACCCAGCCTTTGGTGCGAATCCTTCAGGGCCGGGCCTCGGACCTGCGGGCGGAGTCGTTGCGTGCCCTAATAGTCCCAATTATGCGCAAGACGGCGGATTCACCGGTAACCAATTCCTCGTCCCGTTGATTGGAGGCTCCGGTGGTGGCGGCAGCGGTTCTAGTGCGGGTGGTGCTGGAGGGGGGGCAGTGCTGATCGCCAGCAGCGTGTCGATCTCAGGCGCTGGGTCGATACTGGCCCGCGGGGGTAATTATGCCGCGCTCGGCCCGACTTCGGGTTTCCGGGGGCGGCTCTGGAGGCGCCGTCCGTCTGGTGGCGCCGACGGTCTCTCTGAGTGGGCTCTTGGACGTTAGAGGTCAACCCCGAGGCTTCTGCGCCGCAGGACCCGCAAACGGTGTGCTCCGGATCGAGGGTTTTCAGATCGGAGCCATAAACGCCCAGGGAACCCTCTACACGGGTACTCCATTTGGTCTTTTCCTTTCGACGGCCAGCCTCCCCGCCGTCCGGGTGGTGAGCGTTGGCGGAAACCCGGTGGCCACCTCTCCGACGGGAACGTTTATCGTGCCAGACGTCACCGTGAACTCGAACGGCCCTCTCGCGGTAGCGATTCAAGCCGCGAATGTTCCGGTCGGCACTGTCGTGACCCTGGTGACCTTCTCGGAAAACGGCCCCGACCAGACCATTCAATCCACTCCGCTCGCCGGTACGTTGGCCTCTTCCACGGCGACCGCCAGCGTGACCTTACCGTCGGGCTTCTCAAAGGGTTTCGTCAAGGCGACCTTCACGCAATAGTTCGCCGCATGCTGAACGGAACACATTCATGGTTCTGAGCCGGGTACTAAAATCGGTGGCGTTCCTTGCTGGCCCTGTGCCTCACGGTGCGGGCGCAACGGAACCAGAACTGTACCGACTCTGTCTTGAGCCGGCCCGTGCAGGTCGACACAGATGGCTCTTGGGTACTTGCGAGCATGGTGCCCTACGGTACGGGAACCGTATCGGCCAATGCGGTGGCTCGCGAGGATATGCCAGGGCAGTCTGGACTCAGTGACAGTTGGCCGCGAATAGATGCCGCCAGCACATGGCTGTCGTCCGATCAGGGAGATGTAAACCGGAAATCAGATCTTCGCAGCCGGTAACGAGAGCTTGTCCATTGGCGCGCGCGTGCTCGCCTTTCATCAACAGCGGTCTGAAGCCGCGTTCTCCCCCAGCTTCCGCCCAAAGCTGTTCCGCTCCTCAAACCCGGTCAAACGATCTATCTTATTTATAATATTGCACTTAACAAATAAACACTTGACATCGCGGTGTACTCTGGTCTCAGAAGGTTACTCACCATGAGTTCTCAACGTAAACTCGATGCTGCCCGTGCCAACGGGGCTCTTGGCCGCGGCCGCAAAACTCCCGCCGGCCTCGCGCGTTCTGCTCAGAACGCCCGCCGCCATGGTCTGCTCGCCAGCTGCGTCCTCCTCCCCGGCGAACCCGCCGAAAATTTCGAGGAACTTCACCAACAGTTCCGTGACCGCTTCCTCCCCGTCGACGGCGTCGAAGACGGCCTCATCGAAGAAATGGTTTCCGCCTGGTGGCGCATGGCGCCGTAGCTGGTCCATGGAGAAGAACCTCATGACCAACAACATGCTGGATCAAAACGACCCGAACCGCTCTAACCGCACCGCCAACGCTTTCACTTACCTCTCGGCTTCGCCCTCGCTCAACCTCATCCACCGCTACGAGTCCCGTCTTCAGCGGATCATGCAGCGCGCCATGGACAATCTCCTGCGTCTGCGCGAGGACGACCGCCGCGAGGAAGCCTGGACGGAAGAAAATGCGCCGTTACCGGAGGTCCCCGGCCTGCCAACCCCAGTCGCCGCGGAGCCCCCCAGACCACCCACACCGCCGTCACCGACCCCGGAGCCAAGCAGTAATCCTATGAATAATAATGACTTAGAGGTTGAACCCACCCACCTCAAGCCCATTCCGCCCAACCGTCTGGTGTCGCGAGAACAAAAAATGCGAAACGAAGCTAATTCCGTGTCCGGCGACCCCGCTGAGGTCCTTGAGATCGCCAAACCAGAGTCGATCTCAACGCGGAGGAGACCGATCCCGTCCGGAAACGGGCGTTTTTGACGATTTCGGCCTTCCGCTGGGGGTCACCAGTTACCTTATTACCTTGGGGTACGCCAGATCCTCGGCTCCAACACGTCGAATCTGCGCGCAACCCAGGACCCTCGGCCCCCAAAATACGCCATCGGGGCGCCGTTCGGTGGTTGATGTGCGATGAACTCTTGGTCGGATCCGGCGAGGAAGGGACCGGAGACGGCAAACGTAGTAGAATTCTCACCATGCATACTCCCCGGCGCTGGCGCGTTTCCTGGGTTCGACGCTGCGGAACGCAAGGCATGCAAGTGGGAAGGCCGAAGAAGTGGATCAACCGCATCGCAGTATGCACCATCCCGGTCCTGTCGATTGTTTACGCGCTCAGCACGGTCGAAATCCCAACGCGGACGACCCCGCCGCCCTCCCCGCACGCAGCCAAGGGAGTAACCTACGAAGATGTGACCGTGGCCTCCGGAGTCGGCCGCTTCCGGTACGTTGCGGGCGAACCCCTGAAGCCGTTCCTGCCCGAGACCACCGGAGCGGGCGTCGCGTTGATCGACTTCGACAACGACGGCTGGCTCGACATCTACTTCGTCAATTCGCTCACACACGGAGCGCGAAGAGGATCGGAGAAGGCAAAACCCTCGGCGCTGTTTCGCAATAACCGCGACGGAACGTTCACCGACGTCACCGCCGCGGCGGGGCTCGAGAACAATCGCTGGGGCACCGGGGTCTGCGCGGGCGATTTCAACAACGACGGCTGGGAAGATCTGTTCGTCGCCAACCTGGGCAAAAGCCGCTTGTACTTGAACCATCGAGGCAAGTTTGTGGACGTGGCGGAGAAGGCCGGCGTACATGTGGAGATGTGGGCTACCGGTTGTGCGTTCGGGGACTACGACGGCGATGGATTTTTGGATCTCTATGTGGCCGGTTACGTGGATTTCGATTGGAACAATCCCCCGCCACCCGGCGAGTCCAGCGGCGGCATCCCCGAGATTCGAGGTGGTGCACCCAAAGCGGTCTCCGGCGGCGCGGGGAAGCGGGGTGCGCCGGATGAAAAGGGGGGGATGGGCGCGGCCGCATATGACCCGGGTCAACCCTTCTGCACCTTCCTGGGAATGCGGGTCGCTTGCGGACCGATGGGCATCAAAGGAGCGCCGGACTTCCTGTTCCGAAACAAGGGCGATGGAACCTTCGAAGACGCGACGCTGAAGGCTGGAGTAGCCGACACAGCGCTGTCTTACGGATTCAGCGTCGCGTGGGTGGATCTTGACGACGATGGGAAGCTCGACTTGGTGGTCGCTAACGATTCCGTGCCCAACTATGCCTATCACAACAAGGGCGACGGCACTTTCGAAGAAGTCGGCCTTCTTGGCGGATTGGGGACCAACGGCGACGGCCGCGCGCAAGCCTATATGGGCATGGGAGTCGGGGACTACGACCGGGACGGCCGAACCGATTTCTTTTTCACGACTTTCTCAAACGATTACTACGCGGTTCATCGCAACCGGGGAAATCTCGACTTCGACGACGTCTCGCAAGCAGCGGGCATCCGCGCCATCACCATTCCTTTCCTTGGTTGGGGCGCGGAGTTTTTCGACTATGACAACGATGGGTGGCTCGATATGCTGGCCGCCAACGGGCATGTTTATCCGCAGGTGGATAAACACAGCGCTTTCACAACGTACAAGCAGCGCACCCTGTTGTTCCGCAATCTGGGGAATAAGACATTTGCCGACGTCGGCGGCAGCCTCGGCGCGGGCGTCAACAAACCGAAAAGCTCGCGTGGAGCGGCGGTGGGCGATCTGTTCAACGACGGCGGCCTCGATATCGTCCTCAGCAATATGGACGATTCCCCCACTCTCCTTAGAAACCGCGGCGCGAATAAGGCGGGGCACTGGATCACGCTGAAGCTCGTTGGCGATCCTTCGCGGAAAACCCCACGCGACGCCATTGGAACGGTTGTGTATTGCGAGATCGGCGGAGCGCGCCAGAAGGCGGAGGTCGCATCGGGCCGCGGCTATATTTCGCAGAGCGACCTGCGGGTCCACTTCGGCTTGGGCACGTCCACACGAATAGACAAACTGGAGATTCACTGGGCAAACAGCGCCACCGAAACCGTGCCGATACCCGCCGTGGACCGGATGTACACTGTGGTGCAAGGCAGGGGGATTGAGCCATGACCGCGGCCAGCAGGGCTTGCGTACTCACGATTAGCTTCGCGCTCTGCGCGGGCCCCGCCGAGGAAGACCAAAGAGCCGCCGCGGTCCGCCGCTGGACGGAGGGAATCACGGACATCTCCGGGTTGTCGGCCCTGACAGCCTTTTCAAAGGTCCCATACGACGCTCAGGATCTTCAGAGTATTTGTTCGATGAAGCAGACCGTGGTGGCCGATGCCCTTCAAGCCAGCACCGACTACCTGGCGCACTTGAAATCGGCGCCGGAGACGCAGCGAGACTACACGGAGATCATGAAGCTGCATCACCAACTGGGTCAGCTTGCGATGTACCGGGGCGACGTGAGGGAAGCGATCGTTAACTTTGAGGCGGCGTACGCGCTCGCGGTAAAGCTGAAGCTCCCCGACTTTGAGCGATCGCTCGTCGAGAAGCTCGCCATCGCTCAATTGCGGCGGGGAGAAGTCGAGAACTGCATGCAACACCGCAACGCCACCAGCTGTATTCTTCCGATCAGCGCCGAGGCGCGGCACCGGCTGCCGGACGGTTCGCGGGCGGCGATCGGGCTTTTTCGACAAGCGCTGCGCGAGGACCCCGCCAACCTGCCCATGCGCTGGTTGTTGAATATCGCCTACATGACTCTCGGCGAATATCCGCGGCAGGTTCCCGCGGAGTATCTGATTCCTCCCGCCGCGTTCACATCCAAGGTCAGCGTGGGCCGATTCCCCGATGTTGCCGCGGCTGCCGGCCTGGACACGAACAATATGGCCGGCGGCACGATCGTCGAGGACTTCGATGGGGACGGCTTGTTGGACATCGTGACATCCACGCAGGACAGTTGTGGATCTCTGCAATACCGGCGCAGCAATGGCGACGGCACATACGCCGATCGAACCAAGGCCGCCGGGCTCGCGAACCAGTTAGGCGGACTCAACCTGGTGAGCACGGACTACAACAACGACGGCTGGCCGGATATCTTCGTGCTCCGCGGCGGTTGGGAGTTTCCGATGCGGAAATCGCTTCTCCGCAACGACGGGAACGGCACGTTCACGGACGTTACGCGCGAAGCCGGGCTGGCCGTACCGGCGACCGCGTCGCAAACGGCGGCCTGGGCCGATTTCGATCTGGACGGAAATCTCGACATATTCGTGGGAAACGAGTTTTCGCCGAGTCAACTGTTTCGCAACAAGGGTGACGGCACGTTCGAGGATGTTGCCGCCAAGGCGGGTGTGGCCCGAACCGCTTTCACGAAGGGCGCTGCCTGGGCCGACTACGACAACGACGGCTATCCGGATCTCTACGTATCCAACTTCGGAGAGGCGAACTTCCTTTATCACAACAACGGCGACGGCACTTTTTCAGAGGTAGCAGGCAGTCTGGGCGTGGATAAGCCGCTTTACAGCTTTCCGGTTTGGTTCATGGACTACGACAACGATGGTTGGCAGGACCTGTTCGTATCCGGCTACGTGCAGTCGCTTGCCGATGTGGCGCGCGGGTATTTGGGTGAGGAGCCGAAGGGTGAGACGTTCAAGGTTTACCGGAACGACAAAGGGAAGTTCATCGATGTTACAAAACAGGTGGGAATGTTCCGCAACGCTCTGACGATGGGATGCAACTTCGGGGATCTCGACAATGACGGATACCTGGACTTCTACCTGGGCACCGGGGGCCCGTCGTACGGGGCCTTGGTACCGAATCTGCTGTTCAGGAACGATAACGGCCGCGGGTTTGCCGACGTCACGTTTTCGGCGGGAGTCGGCCACCTGCAGAAAGGGCACGGCATCGCGTTTGCCGATCTCGACAATGACGGCGACGAGGACATCTTTCTGCACTCAGGCGGCGCGGTTCCTGGCGATGCGTATCCGAATTCCCTGTTTGCGAATCCTGGAAACGCGAATCGATGGATTGAGATCCGCCTCACCGGCGTGAAGACGAATCGCGCGGCGATCGGCGCGCGATTCAAGGTGACGCTAACCGATGGCCGGGAGATTCACCGCGTGGTGACGACGGGAACCTCATTCGGGACCTCGAGCCTGCGGCAGCACATCGGTTTGGGCAAGGACGGAGGCATTCGAACCCTCGAAATCTATTGGCCCACCAGCCGGACGACGCAGGTTTTCCAGAATCTCCAGCCTAACCAGGCGATCGCGGCAACCGAGTTCGCGAAGACTTATCGCGTGGCGCCGCGGCGCCGGTTTGAGCTCCAAGCCACCGGCAAGAGCAAGGTCCAATGAAGCCCTTCATCAAGCCGACAATCGCAGGCGTGCTCGCGGCGCTCGCTGTGGTACTCCTTCTGCCCGCCGCGACCGGAGAGCGCATACTTGAACTCATTTTGGTGAAGACCAGCCAGGAAGCGGAGGCGATCCTGGCGCGTGTCAAGGCGGGTGAGTCATTTGAGTTACTCGCCCTGCAGCACTCGATCGACCCGTCTGCTGCCGAGGGAGGCTACCTCGGGAAGGTCAAACTCGAAGATCTGCGCCGGGAATTCCAAGAGGCGGCAAAGACAGTCGCGGACGGCGAAGTGAGTGCCGCGTTTCCCCTCGCGTCCGGTTACGCGATCCTGAAAGTGTTGGAACGGCCGCGCGCGGCGAAACCGGTAAGGGGCGCCCAGGCTCAGATGGTGTCCTACGTCTCCGGCTTCGAAGAGACTCAACACCTCTTGTCGCGCTTGCCCAAGCCGCCGGATTTTCACCAGAATTTACGAACGATCTGCGAGCTGAAGACGAGCGCCATCGAGACCGCTATTTGGGAAGCGGAGTCCCAAATCAATTCGGTTCGCGATCCCCAGACGTTGCTGCAGGCCCATCACACGGCAGCGCAGCTATATTCCTACCGCGGAGACATCGACAAGTCCATTCAACACTTCGAAGGGGCCCTGAAGGTAGCCGCAAATACCGGATTGGAAAGCCATGCACGGGCCATTCGCGAGAAGCTGGCCATTGCGTGGCTGCGCAAGGGCGAGATGGATAACTGCATTGCGAATCACAACGCTCGAAGCTGCATTTTCCCCCTGACCGCGGAGGCTAGGCACAAGATGCAGACCGGTTCCCGCAAGGCTTTGGATCTGTTTCTCGAATACCTGCGGGACGAACCGGAGGATCTCGAAGTGAGATGGTTGCTGAATCTCGCAATGCAGACGCTGGGGCCGGCCGCATCGAAGGATGTTCCCGCGGCGTATCTGCTGCCCTCCGACGTCCTGGGTGCGCCGGATCGAACCCGCGAATTCGTGGACGTGGCGCACTCGGCCGGTCTGCACCGTATGAACAACGCCGGTGGAAGTATCCTCGACGACTTCGATAACGATGGCCATCCCGACCTGATCATCTCGGTGGTGAACGCCTGCGAGGCCATGGGCTTTTATCACAACAACGGGAAGGGCACATTCTCCGAACGCTCGAAGCAGGCGGGCCTCACCGAGCAACTGGGCGGCATCAACGTCAACCACACCGACTACAACAACGATGGCGCACTCGACATCTTCGTGATGCGTGGCGGGTGGGAGTTCCCGATGCGGAACTCGCTACTCAAGAATAACGGCAACGGAACGTTTTCCGACGTGACCGCCGCGGCGGGGCTTGCTTTGCCTGCTTATCCTACACCGACGGCGGCGTGGGCCGACTACGATAACGACGGCTTCGTCGATTTGTTTGTGGGTAATGAGAACGCCCCTGGACAGTTGTTCCGGAACAAAGGGGACGGGACGTTCGCCGATGTCGCGGCGGCGGCCGGCGTGGCGACGGTTTCGTTCACAAAGGGGGCTGCCTGGGGCGACTACGATAACGACGGCTTCCCCGATCTCTACGTCTCGAACTATGGGCAGGAGAACTTTCTCTACCACAACAACAGAGACGGCACGTTCACGGAGATCGCAAAGGCGCTTGGCGTGGAAGGGCCGATCTCGAGCTTTCCCACCTGGTTTTTCGACTACGACAACGACGGCTGTCTGGACCTGTTTGTGTCGAGCTACGTGCAGTCGGTCGCGGAGATCGTGAAGGAGATCCTGAAGCGCCCTATTCAGGCCGAGACCATGAAGCTCTATCGCAACACCTGCCGGGGCGGATTCGAGGATGTCAGCGAGGCCGCCGGGCTCAACCGGGTTTCCATGGCGATGGGCGCAAACTTCGGCGACATCGATAACGACGGCTTTCTCGACTTCTACCTCGGCACCGGCTCCCCATCTTACGGAGCCTTGGTTCCGAATCTCCTGTTTCGAAACGAAGGCGGCAAGCGCTTCACCGATATCACCACACAAACAGGCACCGGGCATCTGCAAAAGGGACACGGCATCGCCTTCGGGGATGTCGATGGCGATGGCCATCAGGATATCTTTCTGCACACGGGCGGAGCGGTACCGGGAGATACCTACGGCAATGTGCTGTTTCGAAATCCCGGATCACCCAATCACTGGCTGCGCGTCAAGCTCATCGGGAAGAAGACCAATCGCGCGGCGATCGGCGCACGCATCAAGGCTGTGATTGCCGAACCGGGAGCGGAACCGCGCTCGATCCACCGAGTCGTGTCGAGCGGCGGATCGTTTGGCGGATCGAGCTTTGAGCAACACATCGGATTGGGCCGGGCGGATCGCGTCAAGAGCCTTGAGATCCGGTGGCCCACTAGCGGCGAGCGTCAGGTGTTTGAGGACATCGCCGCGAATCAGAGAATCGAGATCGTGGAGACGGAGAAGAGCTATCGCCGCCGCGGTCAATGAGGGATCGTCACCGAGGGGTCGAGGCGCCGCGCGCGTTGAAGTAATTCGAGCGCAGTCGCCTTGTCTCCATCCGTCCAGTGGAGCATTCCCAAGTGGTAGGGAACCTGCGCGGAGTCGGGATCGTCGCGCAACAACGGTTCGAGCTGCTCGCGGGCCTCGGCGATCCGGTGCGCCCGGTAAAGCGCGATGCCAAGGCTCAGACGCAGGTCATAACCGGTTGGGTCCGCGTCGGTGAGCCGACGGTATTCGCCCGCGCTGGCCTTGTAGTCTTCGCACTTGAAGAGCGCGAAGGCCAGTTGACGCCGAACCGCATCGAGCGTTGAATCGCGATCGAGCCGGGCGCGGAGCAGGGCGGTGGCTGGCTCGCATCTGCCTGCATCGAGATCGTGCAGCGCCTGCTGGTATCTAGCTCCGGTTAGGAAGTCGAAAACTTGGCGCTCGCGCGCGCTGTCGCTGGATCTGCCCAGGCGATCGAGTTCCGCGGTCAGCTCCTCGTAGAGGGGCCGATGCGTTGGATTGCGTTCAAACGCCGCTTGCCATATCCGGATCGCGTCGTCCGGCTTTCCACCGGCGAGCAGGAGCCGGCCAAACTCGAGATGCGCATCGGCTAGGGAAGGGTCCCGGCGGCAGACCAGCTCGTACTCCGCAATCGCCCCGGTGCGGTCTCCGGAATCGCGGAGAACCCGCGCCAGATTCCAGCGAGCCTTGGCGTGCCGCGGTTCGAGCTCAAGCGCGTCCCGCAAGTAACCGGCGGCCTCGCTCCACCGGCGCTTGCTGGCGAACAACAGGCCTAGGTTGAAGTGTGCTTCGGCGAAGCCGGGGTCGATATCGAGACAGGTACGAAACTCCTTCTCCGCTTGCGAAGCGTCGCCGGTCACCATCAATAGCGCGCCGTAATTAAGATGAGCGTCGGGCGAGCCGGCGTCGAGGGCAATGGCTTTTCGAAACTCGGCGATCGCGGAGGGGAACGAACCCTTTCGCTGGTGGGCAAGGCCAAGCGCGTTGCGTACGTTCCGTTCATTGCCTGGCTCGACCAATGCTTCGGTGAGCCGGGCGATAGCCTGGTCAAGGCGTCCTTGTTCAAGCAACGTCATCCCTTGCCGATAGGCGAGGTTGCTTTGATCCGCACCGACCGTAGCTGCACGGCTCGATTTCAGCCGCCCGGCAGCCGCAAACTGTTCCGCGGACTTGCGCGCATCACCCTGCTTGCGCAGCAGAAGAGCAAGTTGGTACCGCGCTTGAAAATGGGCGGGGTCGAGCCGAATGGCTTCCTCCAGATTTCGCGCGGCGTCCTCATCGTGGCCCGCCCGGGCGAGGGCCTGTCCCAGGCGAAACCGGTAAACCACGGAGTCCGGCTTCAGGCTGACGGCTCGCCGAAATGCGTCGATGGCCGGCTCCAATTCGTCCGCCTTCCAGTGCACGACTCCGATGTTGAAGTGCGCCTCGGCATAGGAAGGATCCTGAGCGGCTGCCTTCTGAAACTCAGCAAAGCCCCGCTGTTCCTCTCCGGCTCGATCGCCCAGCACGAGTCCCAACGCGAAGTGTGCGCGGGGGAACTGGGGCTGTAGCGTGACAGCTTTCAACAAGTGCTGCTCGGCGCCGGTCAAGTTTCCCCAAAGCCGCAGTGCATTCCCCAGGTTGTAGTAGGCTTCGGCGCTTGCAGGCTCTAGCAGCAGGGCCGCCTCGAATTCGTTGACGGCTTCACCGTAGCGCTGCTTCTCGATCCACTGCTGGCCGGCGCGAACGCGCGCGTCATATGAGAGACGAATGGGGGACTGTGCAGCCACGGCGTATGGGCCTAGCAGGACGCTAACGAGTACCGCCAGCACCGGCGCGCTGCCTCTGGGCCGCTTCAAACTCCCGCTGCGACTCTTCATGGCGTCCGGCATCGGCGAGCGCCATAGCGAGAGCTTCGCGGATCTTGGGGTCATTGGATTTCTCGATCGCGGATTTCGCCAGCGCGGCCTTGAAACGCCGAATAGCTACATCATATCGCTTCAATTCGAACGCGGCGACGCCCGCGTTGAACAACGCGTCCGCAAAGGCGGGATCGAGTTCGGCGGCTCTTTCGAAGTGACGAGAGGCCAGCGGCAGATCCGCGTCCCGGGCAGCGAGCAGACCGAGGTAATTGTAGGCCGCCGCATCGTTCGGAGACAGTTCGAGCGTCTTATCCAGATAAGTGCGCGCCTTTGCCGGGTCGCCCTGCTGCAGGTGCGCAAGAGCGAGGTTACGGGCCAGCGCCGCGCTAGGCCGCGCCTCAAAGGCCTGTGAAAGGGCGCTGACACCCTGCCCTAGATCTCCCTCTTTGATGGCGCGTCCGGCCGCCTGCTCGAGCGTATCCGCCCGCCATTTGGATTCCTGCCGGGCGGTCAGATCCCGGAACGCGCGCTGTTCGGCCGCGGCCCGTTCTTTGTCGCCTTGCCCGCGGTAAAGCGAAGCGAGTTGAAAATGGACACCCGGGTGTTCCGGGTTCAGACGCGCGGCGGTCTCCAGATGAGTTTGCGCTTCTTCGCGTACGAGCCTTCTGAGCAGAGTGGACCCAAGATAGTAGTGCAGGCCGAAATCGTCGAGGCCCCGCGCGGCAGCCGCTTTCAGACTGACCAGCGCCTCATCCCAATTGCCGGCCTGGAACAATGTGATGCCCAGAAAGTAATGGGCTTGCGGGAAGCCCGGGGCCAGCCGGACCACTTCCCGGTACTCGCGAAGCGCTCCCTCCTCATCCCCGGTGCGAGCCAACGTGAATGCATAGTTGAACCTGAGCTCGGCATCGCGCGAATTTTCCGGCAGAGCGTTCTTATACGCGTTCGCTGCCGCTTGCATCCTTGAGGTGTTGCCGCCGCGCGCCTGCCCGAGGATTGCGTTTGCCAGTTGCACTTTCGCCCGGGCATGCCGGGGCGACAGACGCAACACCTTGTGAAAGGCGCGCTCGGCGTCCTCATTTGAATTGGCGTTGAGAAGCGCGAGGCCAAGATTGTAATGGTGCGCCGCGACGCCGGGCTCCAGTTTGGCGGCCGCGCGGAACTGGTCCGCCGCTTCGGTGAAGCTGCGGGCGCCAGCCAGGCAGAGCCCGAGGGAACTGAGAATCTTCGGGTTTCGGGGATCGGTCTTCAGCGCCGCTCGAAGATGGCGCATCGCCGTGGGATAGTCGCGCGCGTCCATAGCTTGGGCCGCGACGCGCAGATCCTCGCCGGGAGCCGCCAATTGAGCGGCGAGCGCGAGGGCAATGGCTACACTCGTCAGCATGATGGCCCAATCGCTCCTTCACCCTCAATGATCGTCGTGTAGCGGCCCGCCGGAACGACGAAACGTTCCACCCTGTGGCTCGGAGCCGGCCAGCGGACCTCCACCCAGTCCACCTTGTCCACCCGCCCAAGGCCCAGAATTTCCCGAGGGTCATGCGACGACAGATAACTTCCGCCATTGGTTTTCAGGCGCGACCGTTTCACGCCCCCAGCCATCCAGACGATGCGGGCTCCGACGGCGTCCCGGTTGCAATTCACGCCACGGAGCCGGAGCCCCGCCCAGCCGTTTCCGGCGCCGGTTCGATTTCGCAGCAAAACCGGCGCGGCGCCATTTACGCCGATGAGCGCGTCAAGGCGGCCATCATTATCGAAGTCGCCCACGGCGAGCCCGCGGGCCGACAACGGCTTTCCGAATACCGGACCGGCTTCGCCGCTGACATTGCGCAGCTTTCCTGCCTCCTGATGAAATAGCAGGAGCGGCTCGCGATACTTTACCTGCGAGTTGTACATTTCAACCATGTCGTCCGGATGACCGTTCGCCAGCATCAGATCGACCGCTCCGTCGTTGTCGTAATCGAAGAACTTGAGCCCCCAGCCGCTCAACATCCGCGTAGCTTGGGCGACACCGTGAGCTTGCGCCTGATCGGAAAAAGTCCCGTCTCCGTTATTGCGATAGAGAGAGAACATTTCCCGGTCTATGTTGGCGACGAAGAGGTCCTGCCAGCCATCGCCGTCCAGGTCCGCGGCGTCGACCCCCATTCCCGAGCGCGCCTTGCCGTCCAGGCTGTAGGCCACTTCCGCGCTCAAGGACGCCTCTTCCCAGCGTCCGCCCCCACGATTCAGGAAGAGGAAGTTCTGCACGGTGTCGTTGGCGACAAACAGATCCATGCGTCCGTCGTTGTTGACGTCGGCCGCCACCACGCCGAGGGCTTTGCCCAGCGCCTTCTCGATTTCCGTGCCTATGCTCACCTTGGTAAAGGCGCCGTCTCCGTCGTTGTGAAAGAGGAATGAAGCCGTAGGCCGGAATACCTTCGGAACGCAGTAGTAGCGGCGCCCCAGCTTGTTGTCGCCGCAGTAGACATGCTTCTCCAGGTTGAACTCGACGAAACTGCATACAAACAGGTCGAGACGGCCATCATTGTCATAGTCAAACCAGACGGCGCTGGTTGTCCAGCCCGGAAGGGCGAGCCCGGCCTTGGCGGTGACATCGGAAAACGTACCGTCGCCGTTGTTCCTATAAAGGATGGAGCTTCCGTAGCCAGTGACGAACAGGTCCGCATTGCCGTCGTTATCGTAGTCCCCGACAGCCACGCCCATGCCGAACCCGGCGCCCGGGACGCAAGCCTTTTGGGTCACGTCGGTGAAAGTGCCGTCGCGATTGTTACGGTAGAGCGCATTGCGGGACGGCTTCTTCGGCTTGTAGAAGTCGCACGGCCCTGAGTTCACAAGGTAGATATCCATCCAGCCGTCGTTGTCGTAGTCCAGAAAGGCACACCCGGGCCCCAGGGTTTCCGGAAGATACCGCTCGGGCGACATGGCGTTGTCGTGGGTCCACAGCAGCCCGCTCGACGAGCTCGGAACTTCTTCGAAAAAGGGCGGGGCTGCAACGCCTGTCCGGCACATGCCCGCCGAGCCGAGGAGGCGAAGAAAGGTGCGCCGCGACTGCGCTAGACTGACCATGGGATGATTCAGCCCACTTTATACCATGTACGACAAGGTCCGGAGAGAGGAGCGACGGGTCGGACACATGCGTAGCGTTGCCTGGACGGCCGCATTTCTCGCACTGTTTTCTCAAACCGCGCCGGCCCAGAATCCGCCGGAATCCGCTTACGGAGAGGCTCTGTCGCAGGCCGAGCGGTTGTTTGCAAACGGCGACCAGGATGGCGTCATTCGACTGCTCGGACCCTGGGTCGCCAAAGACGCGAAGCTGGCCGAAGCCCAGCACGGACTGGGGCTCGCCTACTATCAGAAGCCCGATTTTCCCAACGCCATACGTCACCTGTCGATGGCATTCCGTCTGGAGCCTGAGAACTCGCCCGCCTGGCGGCAGACTGTGGGGATCCTTGCCATGGCGTACTACTTCAGCAACCGCGCCCAGGATGCGCTCCCGCTGCTCGAGATGGCATCCGCGTGGAGCACGGACAACACCGATTTCCAGTACACGCTGGCGATGGCGTACCTGGCCACGCACGACCGCACCAATGCGCGGCGCACCTTTGCGCGGATCTTCGGCTTGCAACCGGACAGCCCGCCCGCGTACATTCTGGCGGCCGACCTGATGAGCCAGGAGAAGTACGTGGACGATTCCGAGGCGATGATTCTCGAGGCATTGAAGATACGGCCCGACCTGCCGCTAATCAGCTACAAGCTTGGGCTCATCGCGCTGACACGCGGCCGCTTTGAAGAGTGCGCCAAGCAGATGCTGAAGGAGCTCGAAACCAACCCCGGACACTCGAACGCCTGGCACTACCTGGGGGACGCCTACGTCAAGCTGGGAAAGTTCAACGAAGCCGTTGTGCCGCTCCAGCGGGCCATCTGGCTGAACCTGCAATCCACGCGGTCTTACCTGCTTTTGGCGAGTGTGTATGCGCAGCAGGAGCGCTATTTCGTGGCGGAGAACACGCTGAAGCGCGTAATCGATATGGACCAGCGGAACTACGAAGCCCACTTCCAACTGGCCCGCATTTACCATAAGACGAACCGACCCGAATTGGCCAAGAAGGAAATGGCGGTTGCGAACGAACTGCGGGCAGCGGGAGCCGGTCAACAGTAGAAAGCTTCGACTCGTTCGTTCCGAATACGCTTAATTGAGTGTGTGTCCATTCCTTGAGGCGATAACCGCCGAAAACGCCGTAGCGATCCGCCGAAGAGCAGTACGCTTTCAGGGTCGTTGCGCGATTTTCGGGGGCGGCGCTGAAACACGACGCGCCGTAGGCTGCCGTGCAGAGATCAACGCACTCCATCCCGATGCTGGTGGAACCATTCGATCGCCAGCCGGTCCCGCCGATTGCGGTTGCGAGTGAGAATGTGGTCGTCATTGGCGAAGATCACCAAGGAATACTCGCGCTTCAGCTCGGTGAGCGCCTCAGCCATCTTCAGGGAGTGGAGCGGCGAGACGTCTTTGTCTTCACCCCCGTGCATAATCAAGATGGGCTTGCCAGTCTTGCCGGGCCAACGGATCGCGGACCGGCTTTCGTGAATCCCATCTTTCCTTGACGCGTAATCGGGCCATGTTGCCGCGGCCAACTTCGCATCGGGGTCCTTCGCCTTCAGGTACTCCACGATATCCGTAATGCCACCCCAGACGGCTACCGCGCGCACGGCGTAGTTGTCGCGCAGCGCGAAATACGTCATCATTCCGCCTCGCGATTCTCCATACAGGAAAACGTTGCCGGCATCCACGCCCGGCAGGGACTTCACCAACTCGATAGCGTTTCGAAGGTCATGGAGATCCGCCCCTCCGAGTTCGTCATGCCCTTCCGTTCCATCGCTGCCGCGGAACATGGGCGCGAATACCACAAAGCCCTCGCGTGCGAGCCGGCGGATCATGGTCAGCAATACGGGAGCCTGATTCCCGACGACAAGGCTGCCCCGAGAAAAAACGATGCCCGGGAGCTTGCTGGTTTGCGTCTTTGGCGAATAGAGGTAGCCGGAGACGATCACACCCTCACTGCGATAGAGCAGGCGCTCGTAGCGATATTCCGATTCCGCTACCGCTTCCGCGTATTCCGCCGCCGTCGCGTACCGGGCTATCTGCCGAATCGATTCGAAGGCCGGCAGATCGACCGGCTTTCGCTCAACGATCGGATTCTCCACGGGCTGAGCCATAGAGAGTCCCGCGCAAAGCAGGGCTGCCGTGACGTTCGTTCGAAAGCTGGGAACAAGAGCGCGACCAAGGGGTTCGCGCGCGGACGAGGGCGTCCGCCCCACAAACTCTATGACGGACAGGACACCGCGGTTCATGATTTGAAGGCGCTCCCTTTCGGCGGTCTCTCAGTTTCAGGTCTATATACGTTCCAACAACGAGCCCGTTGCACGAAATCGCTGTTTTTCTAATGGAGTCAATTCCTCAATTCTCAATCCGCCTATTGACACCAGCACAGCGGCATGATATAAAAATTCCACGAATCGATCTGTGTCGACTCGATTCGAAAGGATGCTGAATCGATGACACTGAGCAAGAGCCGAATTTCGCTAATAATCCTCGCTGCAATGTTCGTGGCGCCTGTCGCGGCTTTCGCGCAGGCGACCGCAAGTTCCAGCCTGTTTGGAACCATTACCGACCCGGGAGGCGCCCCGGTACCCGACGCCGAAGTTAAGATCACGGCGGAGGGGACGAACGCCGAACGAGTGGTGAAGACCAACAATGAGGGGAATTTTGTGGCCCCTCAACTGCCCTTTGGCACCTACAGCATTCAGGTCACGAAGCAAGGGTTCAATGTCGCCAAGGTGGCTGGAATCGTGATTCGGACCAATGAAACGGTTCGCCGGAGTTTCCAGTTGGAGATCGGATCGGTGGCGACGTCCGTGGATGTGTCGGCGAAAGGCGACTTGACCAACACCTACACGGCGCAATTGTCCCAGACCGTGGATCAGCGGCGCGTCGTCGAACTACCGCTCAACGGGCGGGATGTGACCCAGCTTTCGCTGCTCGTGGCAGGCGCTACGGTGACCGACGCCTCTACGGCGTTCTATGCGGGCACTTCCGGTTTCGACACGACCACCGCGGTGATCAACGGGAATCGCACGCAAAGCAATACCTATCTGCTCGACGGCATGGGCAACCAGTTCATGGAGCGGAGAGTCGCCAACATCTACCCGAACCCGGACGCGGTAGAGGAGTTCACACTGAACACCTCGCAGTACTCAGCCGAGATGGGCGGCAATCCGGGCGGCCAATTGAGCGCGGTCACCAAGAAGGGCACCAACCAGCTTCACGGGTCTGTGTTCGAGTTCGTGCGCAACGGGTATTTCAATGCGCGGAACGCCTTGGATACGCGCGGCAAGAACGACGGCCTCAAGCGGAACCAATACGGATGGGCGGTAGGGGGTCCCTTGTACATCCCCAAGATCATCGACGGCCGGAACAGGTTCTTCTGGATGAACTCGTATCAGAGCACTCCGGTTCGTCTGCCCGGCACACCTGGGTTCCACCAGAGTTGGACGAGGAGGGAGAAAGACGGGGACTTCGGCGAGCATCTGACCGGCAGAACAAGACAGGTACCTTCGCCGCTATGCAACGGATCGCAACTGACCGTCGATACCGGCACCATTTTCGATCCGCGGACAGCCAACTCGGCCTGCGGATCGCTGGGTAACCCATTTCCCTCAAACATGATTCCCCGTACTCTTCTCGATCCGGTGATGGGAAGCATTCTGGCCAAGCACACGCCGGACTCTCCCGCACTGGGGACGCTGATCCCCCATTTTATTCCCGCAGGCACCGACCAGTGGCAGATCGTCAATCGCGGCGACGCCATCCTGGGCAGGCACAACATCATGGGGCGCTACATCTACGGCAATAAGTTCGGGGCTTCGTTCAACGATCCGAAGGACGCACTGTGGAACGTCGGAATCAACGATGGCGGGAATACGACGAAAGCCATCTCCTGGGCCGTCACCGAAACGTGGACCGTGTCGCCGGGGCTGCTGATCACCGGCGGGTTCGGGTACATGAAGAACCCCTTCGCGCTCACGCCTCACCCATTCCTGACGTCGTGGTCCGCGCACGGCTCCGACATCAAAAACGATGCCGGTTGCCAGGATCTGAATTTCAGCGTGGCCGGCCGCGACGGAATTCGAGTTTGGGATCGATGCAGCGCCAAGGATACGCACTCGTGGGAAATAAACTCCGCCGTAAAGTGGGTTCGCAATAAGCATGATGTCGCTATAGGCGGCGTCTATTCGAAGCACATGAACGCGAACCCGAATGAGCCTGCCCTTCAGAGTGGCGGCGGCTTCTCCTTTACCAACGCCTTTACCGGAATCGCCGCAGCCGACGCCGTCATGGGCCTGGCGTCGAACTACACGGCTGGTAATTTCGGACCGATCACGCTGGCCAAGAGCTACCGTGTCCTCGCGGGCCTGTACATCAACGACAATTTCCGCGTCACTCGCAAGCTGACCTTGAATCTGGGCCTTCGCTGGGATCCGGGTACTCACTCCCGCGACGCCATCCGCTCCGATGGCACGCGCTGGCAGTCGTGGATCTACCATGGGAAGCAGTCGCAGCGTTATACGAAAGCTCCTCCAGGGATACTGTACTGGGGAGACCCGGGGACGCCGGACGCGAACGCCTTTGCGAGGCTGAATCAATTCGCACCCAGGTTTGGATTTGCGCTTGATCCCAAAGGCGACGGCAAATGGGCCATTCGAGGCGGCATTGGCGGATATTTCGGCCAGATGCAGGCCGGCGGTTTCGCTCTGGGAGGCGCGGGTACCGCCGCACCCCCATATCCTTCGGGTGGTATTTCGATCGTGAATCCGGTCAGCGTGAAGAATCCGTGGCTCACCGCTCCTTTTAACGGCACGGTGGGGATTCCCATCGGTGTCCCGGCGAAAGACGTAACTGTCGATCTCCCGTTCCCGTCCCAGTGGGCGTACGACCCCTATGCCAAGAACCCGAACACCTGGAACTGGAGTCTGACGGTCGAGCGGAACATGGGTGGCGATGTGCTGCTGCGCGGCGCGTACGTCGCCAGCCGGGGCACCCATCTGATCGGCGGCTACGAGGAGAATTTGCCTCAGTTCATACCCGGCGCCTCGAGTCTCGCGAACCGGCAGGATCGCCGGGCGGATCCGAAATTCCAATCCATCAATATCAGTACCGGAATTGCGGATTCCTATTACCATTCTCTACAAGTCACCGCAGAGAAGCGCTACTCCAGAGGTTTGACGTTCGTGGCGAACTATACCCTGTCGAAATCGATCGACACCGGTTCGAACGACATCGGCTGGGGCGGCGCGTTCGGCAACCAGGATCCCCGCGGACCGTGGTTCAATCGCGGGTTGGCGGAATTTGACCGAACCCATGTGGTGAACTCCTCGGTCGTTTGGGATCTTCCCAAGCTGACGCAGGGAAATCCCGCCCTTAGGGCAATCGCCAGCAATTGGCAGATGTCCGGGATCGTGCTCTTGAGGAGCGGAAGCCCCTACACGCCTACATCCTCTTTGGGCAATTCGCTGTCGCCCGGTTACAGCAGCGTGGACAGGGCCGATGTTGTACCCGGCGTCAATTGGAAACTGGACGGCCTTAACAGAGACCAGCAGATCAACGTCGGCTACTTCAACCAGAAAGGTTTCCAAAGTACGGCCCTTGGAACTCGCGGAACTGCCGGGCGCGGCATCATCCGAGGACCCGGATATGCCAGCAACGACTTCATGTTCGGGAGGATCTTTCCGATTCGCGAACAGGTGCGAATACAATTCCGGGCCGAGCTGTTCAACGCCTTCAACCGCGTTAATCTGAGATCGCCTGTCATGGACGTGGACAACCTCAACTTTGGAAAGCTGCGGCAAGGCGGAGCGGCGGACCCGCGCATCATGCAGTTTGGTTTGAAGTTCCTTTTCTAACACGGCACAATGCGATAAGACATTGATTCGAAGCTACGTAACCGTGTTCTGCTTGGGCGCCGGCCTGCTGCCGGCTCAGTCGGCGCCCGGCTTTCGCAATGACATCCAGCCGGTTCTCACCAAGCTGGGGTGCAACTCCGGCGCGTGCCATGGGTCTCAGTATGGCCGGGGTGGATTCAAGCTTTCGCTGTTGGGCTTTGACGCTGAAGCCGACTACGAAGCGATTGTCAAAGACCTGAAGGGCCGCCGGGTCGATCTCGAATCGCCCGCGGAAAGCCTCATCCTCCGCAAACCCTCCATGGCGATACCGCACGGCGGCGGCCGCCGGTTTGCCGCCAATTCCGCTACTTACAACATGCTCCTTTCGTGGATCTCCTCGGGCGTTCGACCGCCGTTAGCGGCCGATCCGATGCTGGTTTCGGTCGACATCGCTCCGGCGGCGCAGACCTTGGCGGCGGGCCAGCGGATCGGGATTCGCGCGACGGCCCGCTACAACGACGGATCCACTCGCGACGTCACGGCGCTGGCGCGGCTCGAGGTGTTGAACGATTCGGTAGCTGAGATCTCGCCGGACGCCGTGGTGACGGCAAAGGCCGGCGGGCGCGCGGCCGTTCTGGCGCGCTATATGGGCCGCTCCGCCGTTGCAAACTTGCTGGTTCCCTATGCGCACCCCACGTCTCTCAATGGTTTTCAGCCTAACAACTATATCGATGAGATCGTGGCGGGCAAGTGGAAGCAATTGGGTCTCGAACCCACGCGGCTCTCGACCGACGCGCAGTTTTTGCGCCGCGTTTCGCTCGACCTCAGCGGGGTGTTGCCGAAGGAGGAAGAGATTCGCGCGTTTGTTGCCGATACCTCCGCCGACAAACGCGCCCGCATGATCGACCGCTTACTCGATCGGCCGGAGTATATCGATTTCTGGACTCTGCGTTGGGGCGATCTTCTGCGCGTGACGCGCAACGGAATGGGCGAGAAGGCGATGTGGAATTTTCACCGCTGGCTCAACCGTTCGATGCGGGAGAACCGCCCGGTCGACGAAATGGTGCGCGAGATCCTGTTGGCTCGCGGCCAGCCGAACAGCCAGGATGCGGCAGCCTTTTACCGCATGACGCGGTCGCCCGAGGAAGCGGCGGAAGCGGTGAGCATCGCCTTCATGGGCCTGCGCCTCGGCTGCGCCAAGTGCCATCAGCATCCGTTCGAAAAATGGAGTCAAGCCGACTACTACGGCCTGGCGGCATTCTTCGCCAGAATCGATTCCAAGCCCGACAGCGACTACGGCGGCTCCACCTTGCGCCTGAAGCCGACCGGTTTCGTGCGCCACCCGAAGACCCAGCAGGTAGTGCGGCCCGCGATCCCCGACGGCGACAACTTTCCCTACGAAGGGGACCCCCGCCGGCAATTGGCCGCATGGCTGACGGGGAAGAGCAATCCGTGGCTTGCCCGTAATTTTGTGAATCGCTATTGGGGCTATATGATGGGGCGGGGCCTGATCGAGCCGATGGATGATATTCGCGACACGAATCCAGCCTCGATTCCCGAAGTTCTGCAGGCTCTTGAAAAAGACTTTCGCGACCACGGCTTCGACCAGAAACACATGCTTCGGACCATCGCGAACTCAAGGGTGTACCAGCTCGATTCCACCCCCGGCGAGCAGTCGCCACGCGACAACATGTTTTACACGTATTACGCTCCCAAGCGCCTCGGCGCCGAGCAGTTGCTCGATGCTCTGACCACGGCCACGAACACGCAGGAGAAGTACCCGGGCCTGCCGCAAGGGATCCGGCCCATTCAGCTTCCGGATCCGGAAGTGACATCGGAGTTTCTGGACACCTTCGGGCGTCCGCGCCGCCTCGTTCCCTGCGAGTGCTCACGCAGCAACGAAAGCAACGTCACGCAGGCCCTGCACTTGATGAACAGCGACTTTGTGCAGGACAAAATCGCCTCGCCGGGCGGCCGCGTGGCCAATCTGTTTGCGTTGGTACCCACGGACCAGGCCGTTGTGAATCTCTACTACGCGACCGTGAGCCGGCCGCCCTCCGAGACCGAGACATTGGCGGCCGATGCGCTGATCCGCCAACGCCCTGAGGGCCCGGCGCGCAAGAAGGTACTGGAAGACGTGCTGTGGACGCTGTTGAACTCGCGCGAGTTTCTGTTCAATCATTGAGAGAGGTCACCATGATCGATCTGCCGGTAACGAGTGGGCCATGCGTCGGCGGAATGTCGCGGCGCGAGACTTTGCGAATCGGCTCCCTGGGCGTGTTCGGTTTGAACTTGCCGCAACTGCTGCGCGCGGCGGACGATAACCGCCAGAAGGGACGGCCGGGCAAGACAAACTCATGTATCCTGCTATGGCTGAGCGGAGGCATCAGCCAGATCGATAGTTTCGACCCAAAGCCCAACGCGCCTCTCGAGATACGGGGCGAGTTCAAGACGATTCCAACCACTACGCCGGGCATTCATTTTGTAGAACATCTGCCGCGGCTGGCGCGCCTCACGCAGCGCTTTTCACTCATCCGTTCGATGACCCACAACCAAGGCACGCACGGATTGGCCGACCAGTTGGTAACCAGCGGCTACGCGCCAACGCCCTCGGGCGTCGGGGTCCGTTATCCCTCCCAGGGCTCGGTTGTCAGTTGGGTTACGGGCTATCGCGACGGCGTGCCGCCCTACGTTTACGTCGGTGACATCAGCGGTCCCGACGGATTCCGGAAGCGGGATGCTCTCAATGCCGGCGTTCTGGGAGCTCAGTACAATCCGCTCGAAATCGGCGACAAGGCGAACGACGCCGGATTTCGGGTTAAGGATGTTACTCCGCCGAAGGGAGTGGACCTCGAACGGATGGGCAGCCGCCGCTCCATGCTCCAGATGCTGGACAAGTGGCAGCGCGGGACAGATAGCCGGCTTGCCATGCTCGACGAGGTGGACGGCTACTATCAGAAGGCATATTCCCTGGTCACCTCACCGCGCGTCAAGAAGGCGTTTCAGCTCGACGAGGAGCCCGCCAAACTGCGCGACGCCTACGGGCGAACCATGTTCGGCCAAAGCTGCCTGCTGGCTCGGCGTATGGTGGAAGCCGGAGTCCGATACGTCACGGTGGGGATGCCGGGTTGGGATACGCACACGAATAACTTCCGCGATATGAAGGACAAGCTCCTGCCTGTTCTGGATATGGCCTATTCGGCCCTGCTTCAGGATGTGCATGACCGCGGCCTAATGGATTCGACGCTGGTCATTTGCATGGGCGAGTTCGGCCGGACCCCGAAAATCAACGCGGAGGCGGGCCGGGACCACTGGCCGGCAACGCAGGTTTTCGCTCTTGGCGGCGCGGGCGTCAAGACGGGCCTTGTCGTGGGCGCCACCAACGAACGCTCGGAATACCCCACGGAGCGGCCGGTGTCGGTACAGGATTTCTCCGCAACCGTGTACTCGGCTCTTGGGATATCGCCGGACCTTGTCTATCCAAACGAAAACCGCCCCACGACGGTTTTGACCGGGGGCGAGCCGATCTCCGAGTTGATCGCATGAGGCCTTGGGCGTTTTGGCTGGCCTTGGCTCCCATTGCCGCCAGCCAGGAATTAGACTATTCGAAACAGGTCGGGCCGGTCCTCGAAGAGCGTTGCGCCGGCTGCCACAATCATGCCGTGATCGATAAGAAAGCGGTGGGCGGCGGCCTTGCGCTCGATTCCCATGATGGGATTCTAAGAGGCGCCGCCGGCCACGCCGTCGTGATTCCTGGAAATGCGTCCGGGAGCGAACTGGTGAGGCGCATCGAGTCGAGCGACGCTAAGCGCCGCATGCCGTTCGGCGGCCCACCCCTCAGCCGCGAGTCGATTGAACTCATTCGACGCTGGATTGACGACGGCGCGAAGCCAGGCTCATCGTCAGCGACGCTGGCGCCGCCCGATACCGCGGTGGCCCCTCAGGCGCCCGTGCGTTTCACCGAGGTATTCCTGCCCTTTGGACGCCGTACGCCCGTGACATCGAGCGCGGCCGCGCGCGAGTCCCGCCCTAAGCCCTCGATTGATGTCCCGGCGGCGCTCGTTGTGGAAGAGGAAGCGGCGGCCGAGCGGATCGTGACGTCTCCCTACACGACAGGCATCGACGCGACGATCGGTCCGCTCGCGCCCGTGACGGCCTTGGCCTTTCATCCAGACGGCAAACGGCTCTTGACGGGTTCATCGGGGCGAGTTGTGGTCTGGGACCTCGAGCGGCGGGTTGTTACCGGGGAGATCGGCGATGTCACCGGCCGTGTGAACAGTCTTGAGTTCAGTCCCGACGCAAAGCTGCTTTCGGTCGCCGGGGGCAGGCCTTTCGCCGCCGGCGAAGTGCGCCTGTATGACGCGAACGGCCTAAAGCCGGTTGCCCAGTTCGCAGCGCATAAGGAAGTGATCCTCGACCAGGCCTTCAGCCCCGACTCGGCGCGTCTGGCGACAGTCGGTTTCGACCGCACGGTTGAGATCCGGGACATCGCCGGGCGCAAGCGGATCGCACAGATCAACGATCACTCCGACACCGTGCAGGCGGTGGCATTCGACCCTTCCGGCAAGAGGCTGGCTACCGGCAGTATGGATCGGACCGTGAAGCTATCCGATGGCGTCTCCGGCGGAGGTCTGCTCACGATCAACCCGGAGCTCAAGGGAATTCTCGCCGTCGCCTTTAGTCCCGATGGGCGGTACGTGTTGACCGCCGGAGAGTCACCCGAACTTCGCTGGTGGGAGATCGCCGACATCGGAGAAAGTGTAACCGAGCGCGGTTGGACGCCGACGCGGAAGATGCAGGGTCACGTCGGACCGGTCTACGACATGCGATTCAGCCCGGACGGCAAGGTGCTCGCCACCGCCAGCGCCGATCGTACCGTGCGGCTCTGGGACGGCAAGTCGGGCCGGCTCATCCGCGCGCTCGTGGACGCGGACGACCTTCTGTACTCGGTCGCCTTCAGTCCCGATTCGCGCCTGATCGCGGCCGCCGGCGGTGACGGCATCACCCGCTTTTGGGAAGTGAATACGGGCAAACTGCTCGGCCTGTTCGTTCACCGGTCCATGAGGCGCGAGGCGCCGGTCGAATGGGTGGCCGTCGACCCGGACGGGCGCGCCGGGGCGTCGCCGGGCTTAGAGGGCAAGGTTCGCCAAAGAAGGGGGCGGAATGCGGCAGTTCGCTAGTTGCTTGCTCTTGCTTTTGCCGGCGGTCCCGCTCTTGGGTCAACGCGGGTATCCTCGAATCGAGACCGTGTTTCCCGGCGCGGTCGCCCGCGGCTCGTCGACCGAAGTTATGCTGACGGGCCGTTACAACCTGCGCGAGAGCACGCGCGTGCTGTTTGATCATCCAGGCGTCACGGGCGCGATCGTAGAATGGCAGGATCTGGGCGACACGAAGCTTCCCGCAGAGAAGCGAAAGCCATTTGAGAGAGAAGGGCTGCGGATCAAGGTTGAGGTTGCCGCGGACACGGTACCCGGCATCCATGGGTTCCGCATCCTCACCAAGGGAAGCCTCTCGGCTTTGGCGCACCTGTTGGTGGCCGGTGGAGGATGCGCCAGCGAGGCGGAGCCGAATAACGCGGAGGCCGAAGCCCATGCCCTCCAGGCCGGAATGACGGTGAACGGACGCCTTGATGACGATGCCGACCTCGACATGTACCGGTTCGAGGCCAAAGCCGGCGACCGTATCGCATTTCTCGTGCATGCGGCGCGGCTGCAAAGGCCGGTACCGCAATTGGAGCGCGACTTTTCCGACATCATCGTCAGCCTCCACGACGCGGCGGGAGCCGAACTGGCGTCCGCCGACGATTCCTTGACTGAAGATCCGGAACTCTTCTACTCTTTTCAGAAGTCCGGGAGCTACTATCTTCAACTTCGAGAGGCGCGCTACCATTCAGGCCGGGACAAGTGGTGGTATACTTTGTCGGCCATGGCCGGCCCCGTTGTCAGATCGGTGTTCCCCCCCGTTGTCAGCCCAGGTCAAAAGGTGAAATTGAGCTTCGACGGGTTCAACGTAGAGGCGTTACAGGGCCGGGAGGTTGAGGTTCCGGCGGATGCGAAAGGGAGCTTCAAACTCCAGGTTGCCTCGAATCCAGTGGAACTCGGCATCACCGATCTTGCCGCCGGGATTGAAGCCGATTCGCCCGGCCCCAAGGCGATCACGATTCCCGCCGGGGTCAACGGCCGGATACTCACCGATGGCGAGACGGACCGTTACCGCTTTTCGGCGAAGGCAGGGGAACGCTTCGAGTTCGAAGTGCAAGCGCGGCGCTGGGGCTCGTGGCTCGACGCGTTAATCGAAATACGCGACGTCAGTGGACGTTTGCTCGAGGCGCAGGATGACATGGTGAACACGATCGGCCAAACGGTGGACGGCTTGGCGTTCCCTGTCGGCAAAGATCCAAGAATCGAATGGACCGCCCCCAGTGACGGCCAATACGAAGTCCAGGTGCGCGACGCCAACTACTTCGGCGGGCAGCAGCGCTTCTACTTCTTCGCCGCACGCCGCGCGCAGGAAGACTTTGCACTCGTTCTGGACGACGATCGGATGCCGGCCGGCCCCGGAGAATCGGTGACTGCGCTCGTCTCCGTGGAGCGGCGCAACGGGTTTCGGGGACCCATCCGACTGTTCGTCCGCGGTCTACCCGAGGGAGTGTTCGCGCATGAGAGCGTGATCCCCGCTCACCTCAACCAAGGCAACATCGTCATCACCGCGCGTCCGGAAGCGAGGCCCGGCGTCAACCCCATCCTGGTGGGCGGTCGTGCGGCGGCGCATTCACCCGAAGGCCGCTCTCTAGAGATCGAGCGGATCGCCACGCCCTTCGCGCCGATGGGGCAGGCCGGTGGCCGAAGCTTCCTGGAGGTACCCACCGCGGTGGCTTCGGTCGGCGAAGGGAGCGATATCATCCTTGAAGCGGATCCGAAGGCGATCATGATCGGCCGGGGCGAATCGGTTACCGTCAAGATTCGCGCTGTTCGAAACAAGTATGCGGGGCCGATCGAAATGAACATTATTCTCTGGAACCTCATGCAGCGCTTCAGTAAGCTACCGGCCGGTCTGATCTACGAGGAGAAGCTGAGTAAGACCTCTCTCGGACCTGACGAAACCGAAGGCTACGTTACGTTTCGAGCCGAGCCCGACGCGCCGCCGTTGGACGACTATCTCATGGCTGTAATGGGCCAGATTACATACAACCGGATCTACATGACGCGCGTGGCAGCGCCGTTCCGGCTGACGATTCGGTAGTCTTTCGCGGCCAGGTCCGTCCCGGACCGATTCCTTCTATTAAGACCCAAACGGCCAATGGGAAGTCGCGTCCATGGAGCGTCCGTTGACTCCGCGAAAGGGCTCGCCGGCGGTTGGGAGGCAATCCTTGTCCCGATCCGCCCGATTCCCGGGCGCCACTGAATCAGCCATTCCCTCCCTGCCTGCTAACATGACGCCACCACTTAGACGTGGGTTTATGCGATTATTCAGGAATAGGGATCGTTAGGGATTAACATTTACATTAAGCCTACCGCCGATGCGGCTGGATTGTGTAGTTCCAATCGCCATGGAAATCAGGGCGGAGGACGCCGACCGACGCCAGTTGCTCGTCCGGCACATCGACCTTAGTCTGGTACTGGTACTTGTTGGGGGTCGATGTTACATCCAAGTCCTTGTTTGTAGTTGTATTTCCGATCAGATCGACGATGACTTCGTGACTGGTCAGCGGACGGCCCCGTCTGTTCATGCTGATGCGTGAGCAGAGTCGATGCTCAATCTTGTTCCATTTGCGTGTACCGGGAGGCAGTCCCGAGACGCTGATCGTCAGGCGGAGAGCGTCGGCTATCTTCTGCAGTTCCCCCTTCCAGAGCCGAACACGGTATCCCTTGGTCCCGCCGCCGTCGGCGCAAATCAGCAGCTCACCGGCGCTTGGGTAGAGTTCGATTCCCATATCCTGCCACCAGCGCCGAATACTGGAGGCGGCGAAGCCGGCCGTGTAATGATCGGAACCGACGTCGACCCAACCGAGATTCCGCGCGACATCACAGAGCGCCGACGGCATCGCCGTATCCAAGCGAAGGTCAGGGAAATCATGCACTTGGACCTGTTCCGGTTCACCCGTCGGCTGCCCCTTGGTTGCGGGATTGCGGCATTCCCGCAGCCGCTCCTTCTTTTTCGTGTCTACCGAAATCACCGGCAGGCCACGCCCCAGGAAGGCAAGCACTTGCCGATTGACGAACTGAAACTGCGCCTCCCGGGACGGATGACGGCTAGAAGTCTTCCTGGTTTTTGCATTTGCATGCAAGCTATAACCCAACTGATGCAGTGTTTCCGCCACCACTGGATGGCTCACCACGTGTCCGGCATCGCCGAGCGCGCGGGACAATTGACGAGTACTCTTGCATGTCCAGCGCAAGGGCGGCATGGACTGGCCCGCCCGTGTCTCGGGATCGACCAAGCGTTCCAGTTCGGCTACCATTTCGGGATCGCGCTCGTAAATCGACTTGCGTCCCCCGCCGGGCTCTCGTACCCGGCCCTGAGGCACATCCGGAGTCTTTAGTTCTTCCAGTCCTTTGTGGATCGTTGGGCGGCTCAGGCCGGCCGCGCGGGCGACGATGGAAATCCCGCCCCGCCCCAGCGATAGCGCCTCCGAGGCCGCAGCCACTCGCCGCTGCCTCTCATTGAGAAACGGAAACAAAGAGGCAAATTTCTGTTTCAAACGTTCATCGACACCCATCCCCAAATGATGCACCCACCCACGTGTCTTGTCAACGTTATTTGTTAACAAACCCTTAGTACCTTGCCAAGCGCGCTGGGCGGACATTTTACTAGGTGTTTGAGCGGATTCGTGGTACTTTGGTAGTATATTTTATGCAGCGTAATGCCGCTCACCGCAACTTCTCCCCGGGGGGGCGAATGGGACTAAAGGGGCGGTAGCTTGTCCGCTCTCCCCGCTGGCTGACTTCGGTCGGGAGCTCATCGCGCGGGGGGATTTGGCAATGACCGAAAAGACTGCTGCACCTGCCGCGGCGACTGATGCGTGGTACGGTCTCCGCACGAAATCCAAGTTCGAAAAAGTCACCGCCGCGTCGTTGGCTCATAAGGGGTACGTTTCTTATTTGCCTTGCTTTCGCCGCCGCCACCGGTGGACCGATCGGGTCACGGAGATTGAGTCTCCGCTTTTTCCCGGTTATGTATTTTGCCGCTTCGATGTTACTAAGCGGCTGCCCATCCTCACGACCCCCGGGGTTGTTTCCGTCGTCGGAATCGGGAAGCAGCCTCAGGCGATCCCGGACGAGGAAATCGCCGCAATAGAAACCATCCTCAAATCCGATGTATTTGCCGAACCTTGGCCGTACCTGCGAGAAGGCGAGCGCATCCGCATTGAAAAAGGCCCGCTCAACGGGCTCGAAGGCATCGTTGTAAAGAAGACACGAGACGAATGGCGAATCGTCGTGTCGGTTACTCTGCTTCAGCGTTCCGTCGCCGCGGAAATCGATCGTGATTGGGTCCGTGTTATTAAGTAAATACCCGGATCTACTTCCACCAGCCGATCCCGGCCAGGGATCGCGGCCCTCGTACCCGGTCGCGCACTAACCCATGCCCGCCAAAGCGCGCAGTAAAATGATAAGCTTTCGCCTTACATCCGAAGAATACGTCCGTCTCCGTAAAGCCGCTGAGGCCGCTGGTGTGGATAACATGTCGGAAGTGGCCCGGTCCGCCGTGCGACGCCTCATTTCCACTCCGAACGTCCCGCTCGACGAGCAGGTGCGGACCCTCCGCGCCAAGATTGAAAGCCTCGGAAACGAAGTTGACCGGGTCTCCCGCCTCGTCGAACAATCCAAAGCGGCTCGCGCGTGATTCCCCTCTCTCGGGTGTGCGAGCCGAAACTCCCCATGCGTTGTTTAGCGGTCGTTTTGTTGTATCTCGTACTGCGTCCGGGGTCCCCGCTACCCGCCCAGCAGGCATCCGGCCTCACCGTCACGGTCCTCAAAGGCGAGGGCAGCCGCAACAGCATTAAATCCCGCACCGGCATGCCGATTGAAGTCGAAGTTCGCGATAACCAAGACAAGTTCGTTGCCGGAGCTCAGGTCATATTCCAACTCCCGAGTTTCGGCCCCAGCGGATCCTTCCCCGGCGGGCTGCTCTCGGAACGGACCACCACCGGACCCGACGGCCATGCGACGATGACCGGCTTTGTCCCGAATGATATCGAGGGCCGCTTCAATGTCAAAGTCACCGCCGACTCCGGTAGCCTCTCGGGCTCCGCCATCGTGTCGAAGATCAACGTCGCCCAACTCGCGGCGGATAAGCCAAAGTCTCGAAAAGCCCTGTGGATCGTCATAGCCGCGGGTGCCGCGGGGGGCGTCGCGGCAGGTGTTCTTGCTGGCGGAAAAGGCGGACCGGCCCCACCCCCGCCACCTGCTCCCTCGGTTACCGTCACTCCAGGTACCGTAACTGTGGGGGGGCCTCGCTAATGACCCACGCCACCTTGCGCACCCTCTCCCTCACCCTCGGTTCTTTGTGCGCCGCCTCGACCGCGCACGGCCAGAATATCGGACTTACCGCCCCGACTGCCGGCTACGTCTTCAACCCCGCTACCTCCGCCCTCCACCCCATCGCGGGACTCCCTGGAGCATCTCTCCTCGCGGCTCCGGTCCTCTCCGGCGTCCTGTCCGCATCTTTCTCTCCCGACGCCGACAGCGCCGTCGTCGCGAAATCCGACGGCATCTTTCTGGTCACCAATGTCCGCACAGCCATACCCCAGTACCAACCTCTCGCCCCCCCTAACCCCTACCTGGCCGCTTGGGGAAAGTCGACTGCGATCCTCTATGCGGATGGGAAGTATCAACTTCTCTCTCGTTCAGGAGACTCCACCGCTCTTAATCCGGGCGTCCCCCCAGGCACCGTCACCGCCATCGACTACGACGAGCCCGCTCAACGCCTCTACATCGCCCTCGCAGCCGACTCCGAGGATGCCGGACTCTATGTCTACTCCATAGCGCAAGCGGGCCTTCGGCATCTTATGACCCTCGCCAACCCGATTGCGATCGCCCGGGCCAATTCCACCAACTTCGTTCTCGACGGGGCCACTTCCGCCATCTGGGCGCTCACCGAGGGCCAGGCTCCTATCCAACTCCCAGGCCCGACCGATCCCGACACCCGCTTTGTCGCCATCGCGGTCTCCGCGGACGCCTCCAGGCTCTACGCCGCCGATGCTGGACTCCGGCAAGTCCTTGTTTCCGGCCTCGACGGCGCTTTCATCTCACGGATCCAGGCCAGCACTACGCCGGCCAAGCTCGAACGCCTCGGAAATAGCCCTTTGCTTCTCGTCAGCAATGAGCCGGGACAGCCCGTCTGGCTCCTAAACGATACCTCCACTCCGGCCGTCTTTTTCATCCCGGCCCTGTCCCATTGATGAAGCTCCGATTCCTCCACCTGTCCGTCCTCGGTTGTCTCGCCCTGCAATGGGCCGGCGCCCAGCCCTTCGGTATCACGGCACAGGTCGGAAACACCACCTCCAGCATTGCCCCAGGTGGCGCCCTGAACGCCGCCGCCCCAGCTATCGGAACCGTGACAATCATCCGCCTCAGCGTCATCTACCGCGGATTGACCACCGCCAACATCATCAACGCCGAACGCCTCGGCTCGGGCGACTTCACCAGCACGGCCGTCTCTACCCCGTTAACGCTAACGCCGGGGAGCGCCTTTACCACCACGTTCAACTTCACCCCCACCTCCGGCCAATCCTCCCAGGCTCAACTGCTGGTGGCCTACAGCGAGGATAGGGGCACGACGCCGCCCAGCACCACCGCCGTTTCCACCTTCACCATCACCATCAACGGAACCGCGCCCGACCTGGTCTTCAGCTACGCTTTCCCCGGCGGAAACGCCCAAGCCGTAGGCGACGGAGCTCTCATCCAGTTCCCCGCCACGGCCGTCAACGCCAACCGGCCCGCCAACTTCACCATCGTGAACCGCGGTACGGCGCCCGCATCCGTCTCCAATATCTCTCTCCGCGGCGACGCCTTCCAGTTTAGTGGACTCCAGATCCCACCCTACACTGTCGCCGCCAACAGCTCCCTCCCCTTCGCCGTCAGCTTCGTCCCTGCCGACCGCACCACTCAGACCGGCTCGGTCGTCATCAATTTCAACGGCCGCGACTACACTTTCAGGCTCCAGGGCACTGGAACCAGCGCCGACTATCTCTACACCGTAATCCGCCCGGACGGTACCGCCGACCCCGTCCAGCCCGGTCAATCCATGTCCTTCTCCGACACCAACGTCGGCGCCGCCACCGCCCTCAGTCTCCGCATCACGAACAACGGCAACGGACCCGGTATCATCAACGCCATCTCCTTAGTCGGGCTGGGATTCCAGCTATCCGCCACGCCCTTCCTCCCCGCGACCCTAGCCGTAGGCGCCCAGACGCAGCTCACCGTCAGCTTCGCCCCTACGACACCAGGCGCCTTTTCCGGTGGACTCAAAATCGGCGACGATACCTTCATTCTCGCCGGCGCCGGCATCGGACCTCTAGTCGTCTACACCTATACCATCGGCTCCACCACCAACCCCGTTACCGCTGGCGGATCCGTTCTCTTTTCGCCGTCCAAGATCGGCGGCTCCGCCACGCTCAGCTTCACAGTCACGAATCAAGGCAACGCCATTGCAGCCATTAATACAATCTTCCTTACGGGATCCCCGGCATTTACCCTCTCCGGTTTACCGTCGCTGCCGTTCAACCTTTCGCCTAACGCCTCCGCAATCTTCTCGCTCCGCTTCGCCCCCAGTACTGTAGGAGTCTCCCAAGGCAGCCTCCAAATCGGTTCGAGCGCCTTTGCCGTCTCGGGCTCGTCCGTGTCGCCCGACGCCCTGCCGCAGATCCTGCTCTCCGGACCCACCGGCCAAGTCCAGCCTCTCCAGCAGCCCGCTTACAAGCTCAGCTTGCGGACGCCTTATTCGATCGACCTCATAGGGAATCTCAACCTCTCCTTCAGCTCCTCCGTCTTCGCCACCGACCCGTCCGTGCAGTTCGCCAGCGGCGGCAGGACAGCGGAATTCTTCATTCCCGTGGGCACCATCGACGCCATCTTCCTCAACAGCAGCGACCAGATCGCTATCCAGACCGGGACCGTCGCCGGAACCATCAACATCTTCCCGACCTTCGGTACCGTCAACGGCATCGATCTCACACCGTCCACCGTTCCCTTCGCGGTCCTAAACGTCCCCCAGACCGCACCCCAAGTCACCGGCATTAGCATCGCCAGCCAGACTGCTACGGGACTCACCCTCGCGATTACGGGCTTTGCCACCAGCCGGTCGGTCACCCAGCTTCAGGTACAGCTCACCCCAGCGGCCGGACAGAACCTGACGGGTACATCCTTCACGATTGCCGTCGACAGCGCTTTTCAGGCCTGGTTCCAAACCGCTACATCGCAGGCCGCGGGCAGTTCCTTCACCGCGACGCTGCCGATTTCGCTCACCGGCAATTCCACGGCTCCGCCGCAACTGACCAAAGCGATACAATCAATCTCAATAACGTTCACCAACGCCCAGGGAACGTCGACGCCTCAAAGTGTAACCATTCCGTAAAGGGAAGGGGTTAACCCCCAACGTCAGCGCCGAATAACCCGAGGTCAGTGAGGGAAGCCGTTAACACCAAGGCGCGGGGAAAGGAAGTAATCGTGACGAAACATTATCGCTCCATCATTCCGCTACTTCTCTTGACTGCCGCCACGGCCGCAGGCCAGGAACAGGAGCCATCGCCAAGCACCCAAGCCGCCCGGGCGAAAGCCGCAGCCTATACCCTAGGTCCGGGCGATGAAGTCACTGTCAGCGTACTCGAAGTAGAGGAATTCAAGGCGGGCCCGACCCGACTCGACATGGAGGGCAGCCTTCGCCTGCCGCTGATCGGGAAAATCCACGCGGCGGGTCTTACGCCCGCCGAGCTCGAAGCGGTCATCAAGCGCGAGCTGAAAGTATTTGTGAAGGATCCGGACGTCATTGTCACGCCGCTGACCTTCCGCAGCCAGCCGGTGATGGTGCTCGGCGCGGTAGCCAGTCCGGGCACGCACCAGCTTGAAGGCCGGAAGTCCCTGTTTGAGGTGATCTCCGCCGTTGGGGGCATTCGCGCCGATGCAGGCCACACAATTTTAATTACGCGGCAGAAGGAATGGGGCCGGATTCCGCTGCCCGGCTGCACTGAGGACGCCACCGGCGAGTTCTATGTGGCGGAGGTTTCAATCAAGTCCGTCATGGAAGCGAAGAACCCCGTCGAGAATGTGTTGGTCAAGCCGCGCGACGTCATCACGGTACCCAAGGTGCAGGTGGTCTACGTCGTCGGCTCCGTGAAGAAATCCGGAGGCTTTGCCCTCGGAGAAGCCCGGTCCATGACGGTGCTGCAAGCCTTGGCAATGGCGGATGGATTGGACAAGCTGGCAGCCCCCAGGAACGCCCGAATCATGCGCGTTTCGCCTGGAGGCAATGCCCGCACCGAGATTCCCATCGATGTGAAGAAGATCTTCGATGGGAAAGGGAACGATGTTGCTCTAGGGGCCGACGACATTCTCTTCATCCCGAACAGCGGAAAGAAAGCGGTCGCTCTCCGTACTGTCGAAACAATGATCGGAATCGGAACAACAATCGCAGTTTTCGGCGTTCGTTGACCATATGGAACACTTGCCGGAACCCTTAAACCACGCCACGAACGGGATAGGCGCGCCGCCGAACGGCGCTGCCGTGCGCTACCCTGAGACGATCGCCACGGCCTACCCGATCGACTCCAGCGGCGATGAGGAGGGGAAAGGCGCGCTGATCGAGTACTGGAGCATCCTTCGACGCTATAAGGGTACTCTCATCGTGGTCGCGTTCATCGGCGCGTTCATTGGGTTCTTAGTAACGTTGCCTCAAACTCCGGTTTACCAGGCACGCACATCCATCGAGATCGAAAGCCTCAATGAGAATTTCCTGAATATCAAAGAAGTCAATCCAACGCAGAGCGGGGCCGGCTCGCAGACCTCCGACATCCAGACGCAGATCAGAATCCTTCAGAGCGAGTCCCTGATCGAGGGCGTAGCCGGCAAGCTGAAATCCGCTCAAGCGCCCAAGATGGCCGAGGGCCGCCTGTCGGCCTGGCGAAAGGCTCTCAACCTGCCGCAAGTCGCTCCTGAAGATCAGTACCAGCGGTCGATCAGCTTCGCCAGCAGTGGGTTAAGGGTCCGGGCGGTGGGCGGGACCCGCATCGTCGAAGTCCTGGTCGACTCCACCGATCCTGAAACCGCCGCGGCATTCGCCAACGCGCTCGCCAACGAATATATCGAGCAGAACCTGGAGTCGCGTTGGAAGACGACGCAAAAGACCACCGAGTGGCTCGCGCGGCAGTTAGACGGCATGCGCGTGAAGCTGGAGCAGTCGGATGACAGGCTTCAGAGATACGCCCGGCAAGCCGGCCTGATCTTCACCGACGAAAAAACGAATGTGTCCTCGGCGAAGCTCGCGCAGATCCAGGAATCGCTTTCCGCCGCCCAGTCTGAACGCGTCACCAAGCAGTCCCGCTTCGAAATGGCTAACAGCAGCCCTCCCGAAGCGCTCCCGGACGTCCTCAACGACACGAGCCTGCGCGACTACCAATCCAAGCTCACCGAGCTCCGCCGTCAGGTTGCCGAGCTCACCTCCTCCTTTACCGCCGAGTATCCTAAAGTAAAGCGCATCGAAGCGCAGTATGCCGTCATCGAGGCCGCTTTCACGCGCGAGCGCGGCGCCATCCTCAAGCGCATCAAGAACGAGTTCGAAGAGGCCCAACGCCGGGAACACCTCTTCGCAGCGGAGTACACGACCCAGGCATTACTGGTCAGCGGTGAGGGTGAGCGCGCCATTCAATACAACATTCTGAAGCGCGAAGTGGACTCCAACAGGCAGCTTTACGACACCCTCCTGCAGCAATTGAAGCAGGCCAATATCGCCTCGGCTTTGCGGGCCAGCAACGTGCGCATCGTGGACCCAGCGAAAAAGCCAGGGCGGCCCTATAAGCCCGATGCATCTCGGAATACGATTATCGGCCTGCTAGGAGGCTTAGTTGCCGGGGCGGCGTTCGTACTAATGCGCGATCGCGCCGACCGCTCCATCAAGGAGCCGGGAGATGCGCCAAGCTATCTGAATATCCCCGAGCTAGGCGTAATTCCCAGCGCGAACCGCGGCGGGTTCCTGCGGATCAATGCCCTTAAAGGGGAGGATAACATCGAACTGGCGACATGGCAACACAAACCCTCCGCGTTGGCCGAGGCCTTCCGCTCGACCCTAATGTCGATACTCTTCTCGGCTCAGAACGGCAGCAGGCCCCGTGTATTCCTGATCACCAGCGCCGCTCCCGCGGAAGGCAAGTCCACTATGGTAAGCAACTTGGCGATCGCGATCGCGGAAGTCGGTCAAAAAGTTCTACTCGTGGATGCCGATCTAAGAAAGCCGCGACTTCATAGCATCTTCGGCTGCGATCAGTCACCGGGTCTAACTGAGCTTTTGAAAGGGAACGCCTCGCCGGAGCCAGACGCGTTACCGGCCAGCACAATACGGGAAACTCAGGTTGCCGGCCTATTTCTCCTTCCGGCAGGCAAGGCCACATCGGGGGCGACCAGTCTACTGTATGGTCCCAGATTGCCGCAAATCATTAAAGAGTTCCGTGGCCAGTTCGATACTATCTTGATCGACTCGCCCCCGATGCTGCAAATTCCGGATGCCCGCGTGATCGCCCGCATTGCCGACAAGGTCATTCTCGTACTGCGCGCCGGCAGAACGACACGGGACGCCGCAGTGGCCGCATACGAGAAGTTTAAAGGAGACGGGACCAGCGTACTCGGGACAATCCTAAACGACTGGAATCCGAAACTGTCGAGCAATGGATATTACGGTTACTATAAGAAGTACTACAGCGACTACGCAGAGTACTATCATCCGAAGGAAAAGTAGGATGTGGCGGCCGTGTTAGGGCGGCGGCCAAGTTTGCCGCGGGAAATGCCGAGCCGCTTGATGCCGCATTCCAGGCGATACCGAGTAGCGACGTGCCCGACCGAATGGATGGGCGCCATGAATTCATATAAAACAATCTACTACCCGGAGTCGAGCTTCGGCGGTTTTACGGACGTCGATGGGACCGTTGCGTTCTATTGCAGAATAAATGCCTTGGTCGAGCCGTCTTTCGTCATCGTGGATTTCGGTTGCGGCCGTGGCAGCCATCAGGAAGATCCCGTGATGTTTCGACGGAATCTTCGTTCTCTGAAAGGTAAGGTTTCCAGAGTCATTGGGATTGACGTGGATGAGGTCGGACAGAAAAATCCATGCCTGGACGAATTCCGCTCCCTGGCGCCGGGGCGTCCCTGGCCACTGGAAGACGGGTCCGCAAACTTAGTCATCTGTGATTTCGTGATCGAGCACCTACCCGACCCAGCGTCATTGTTTTATGAGGCGAAGAGGGTCTTGGCCGAAGGGGGGTATCTTTGTATCCGGACGCCGAACGTCCACAGTTACGTGGGCATCGCTTCCAGACTCGTGCCCAACAAACATCACGGCGTCGTGCTTTCGAAAGTACAGACGGGTCGGAAAGAAGAAGACATTTTTCCAACGCTATATAGATGTAATACGATTTCGGCGGTGCGGCGGCTACTCTCGAACAGCGGATTCCGGGGTGTGGTATACGGATACGAATCAGAGCCCAGCTACCTGAGCTTCTCGCGGCTGGCCTATGCAATCGGCGTGGCTCATCAGAAGTTCGCTCCAAGATTCCTGAGACCTGCCATATTTGCTTTCGGGCAATCCCGGTAAGAAGTCTCGTAAGGTAGTGAGCCGGTCATCAGAGCCGCGTCACTCCGACCTCCCCTAGCCATGTGTGGAATTGCCGGAATCACGAAATTCAAGGAAGGCATCGGCCCAGGCGATGTCGCCGTCATGGAGAAGATGACCGCGGCGCAGCGCCATCGCGGACCAGATGACAGCGGAATGTACAATGACGCGCACGCGGCGATCGGGCACAGGCGGCTTTCGATCATCGATATCTCCGCCGCGGGTCGCCAGCCTATGGCGAACGAGACCGGCACGGTGTGGGTGGTCTACAACGGCGAGATCTACAACTACCGGGAACTGGGCAGAGAGCTCGCCATTGCGGGTCACGAATTCAGCTCGCAATCCGATACCGAAGTGCTGCTGCACGGGTATGAGGAGTGGGGCGAAGACGGCCTGCTGCGAAGATTGCGCGGGATGTTCGCGTTTGCCCTATACGACAAATCGCGACGCCGGCTGATCCTGGCGCGCGACCGCCTAGGCATCAAGCCGCTCTACTATTCCGTCAATGAGGAAACAGGCCGGCTTGGATTCGCGTCCGAGGTTAAGGCTCTGAGCGGCATGGTCGCGCTGGAGACGGACCGACAGGCTCTGGCCGGCTTCCTCCTGCTCGGCTCGGTACCTTCGCCGCTCACGATTTCCTCCGGCGTGCGCTGCCTTCCGCCCGGAGAGCTCCTGATAGCCGATGCTGGTGGCGTTCGTACTCGGCGGTACTGGGATCTGGTGTTTACTGAGCCACCGGCGCCCGACGCGGACGCTTCCGGCCGCTCGATTATTGTCGCGGCTCTGAAAGAAGCGCTGCGCGATTCGGTGGCGCGGCACCTCGTTAGCGACGTTCCGGTGGGCATCTTTCTTAGCGGCGGAGTGGATTCGGCCGGCCTGGTTGCCTTGGCGCGTCCAGTGCAGGAGCGATTGAAGACCGTGACGATCGCGTTTGATGAGGCGGAGTTCGACGAAGCCGACCAGGCGCGCGCCATCGCCGAGCGATTTGAAACCGAGCATCACGAACTGCGGGTGGGGGGAGCGGATTTCGTCCGAGAGCTTCCGCGCATTCTGGCGGCGATGGATCAACCGTCGAACGACGGCGTGAATAGTTACTTCGTCGCCAAGGCCGCACGGGAAGCAGGGCTGACGGTGGTGCTATCCGGAACGGGCGGGGATGAACTGTTCTGGGGGTACCGCCATTATCACTTGATGCAGCGGAACCGGAGCGCGCTGGAACTGCTTACCGGGATGCCCGCGGGCGTGCGAAAGGCGTGCATTGCGGGCGCAGTGGCTTATGGACGACTCCGCGGGCGCGAACCTTTTATGCGGCTGGCAGGACTGGGGCCGGCGGTCTCGCCGGAGAGTCTCTATGTCGCCTTCCGCGGCTTCTTCCCTTCGCAACAGGCACGGGAACTGCTTGGAGCGGGCGAGTCTGAAATGGATTCTCTGGTGGAGGATAGCTTCGCGCGATTGGCTCCGTTGGCGAATGGCACGCATGCCAACGGCGTTAACTACATCGAGATGAAACGGTATCTGCACGATCAGCTCCTGCGGGACACGGACGCCTTTTCCATGGCCCATTCGGTGGAAGTGCGGGTGCCGTACCTGGACGACGAGGTGGTGGCGCTTGCCTCCCGCATTCCCGCTATATGGAAAACCAACGGGGCTGTGAATAAGCCCTTGCTGGTGGATGCTATTGGGGACCCGCTTGTTGCCAGGGCCTCGCGGCGGGTAAAGCGTGGGTTTTCCTTTCCCTTGGGGAAATGGATGAAGGAGCGGACGGGGTTGATGCGGGAGGTCGCTATGCGAACCGACTTGCTCGACCGGAAGACCGTGGGGAGCATGTGGTCCGCGTTTGAGAAGGGACGGCTGCATTGGTCGCGGGCTTGGAGTCTGGTGGTGCTGGGGGCGAGAGGGTGAAAGCTGGATTTTGGATTTTCGATTTTGGCGAAACGAATCTTGAGTTTGCGACTTGCATTGACGGCGTCCGGTTCTTGCGCTTGACGGCGGGCACATGACGGCTATGTCTCCAGCCGGGTATGAGTTGATAATCGAACCGGGACGCGGGGAGAGCAATTACTGGCGGGACCTATGGCGCTACCGCGAATTGATGTATTTCCTAGCCTGGCGCGACATCGTAGTGCGCTATAAACAGACCGCCATCGGCGTTGCTTGGGCGCTCATCCGCCCTGCGCTCACGATGCTGGTGTTCGTCGCATTCCGCAGGCTAGCCGGCATCGAGCCCAGCCAAGTGCCGGAGCCCATTCTGGTGTTCGCCGCCGTAATTCCCTGGCAGTTCTTCTCCAGCGCACTCACGGAATCCTCGGGTAGCCTGGTCGGAAACGCCAACTTGATCTCGAAAGTCTATTTCCCTCGTCTTATCATCCCTTCCGCCGCGGTGGCGACGGCCTTTGTGGATTTTCTCATCACCCTAGGTTTCCTCGCTGCGCTCATGCTCGGGTATGGCGTCGCCCCCGGATGGCAGATCCTAATCTTGCCGCTGTTCGTGCTACTCGCCTTCGGCCTCTCGCTGGGTTTGGGCCTGTTCCTCGCGGCGCTGAACGTGGAGTATCGCGATTTCCGCTACATCGTGCCGTTTATCGTCCAGTTCGGTCTTTTTGTATCGCCCATCGCCTTCACCACGGCGAACATTCCCGAACGCTGGCGCACGCTCTATGCTCTCAACCCCATGGTAGGCATCATTGACGGTTTCCGGTGGTCCATCCTCGGCGGCTATCCGCCACTCGAGCCCCAGGCGCTGGGACTCTCCGTGGCCGTCACCGTTTCCCTCCTGCTCCTTGGCGTACGGTATTTCCGCCGCATGGAGCGCAGCTTCGCCGACGTGATTTGACCCTGGCTTCATGAGTGACTCCATCATTGTCGTCGAGAATCTGGGCAAGCGGTATACCATCCGCCACCAACACGAGCGCCAGCGGTACGTCGCGTTGCGGGATGTATTGGCCTCGAAGCTAGCGTCGCCGTTGCGGCGCTTCAGGCGGGGCGTCCAACCTCCCACCCCCAGCACCGAAGATTTCTGGGCGCTAAAGGACGTCTCGTTCGACGTCAAACAGGGCGAGGTGGTGGGAATTATCGGCCGCAATGGCGCGGGGAAGAGCACGCTGCTAAAGATATTAAGCCGCATCACGGAACCGACCAAAGGACGGGTGACGCTGAGGGGCCGGGTCGCGAGCCTGCTCGAAGTGGGTACCGGTTTTCATCCGGAGCTGACAGGACGGGAGAACATCCTTCTCAACGGCGCGATCCTCGGGATGGCTCGTGCCGAGATCAACCGCAAGTTCGATGAAATTGTGGAGTTTGCCGAGGTCGAGAAGTTCCTCGACACTCCAGTGAAGCGCTACAGCAGCGGAATGTATGTGCGGCTGGCGTTTGCAGTTGCCGCCCACCTGGAGCCGGAGATTCTGATCGTGGATGAGGTGCTTGCAGTGGGCGATGCGCAATTCCAGAAAAAGTGCCTGGCCCGCATGAGCGAGGTCGCGGAGGGAGGACGCACGGTTCTGTTCGTGAGTCACAACATGAACGCCGTGGAGAACCTCTGCACGAAAGCGCTGTCCCTGGACAAGGGCCAGGTGCAGGAGCACGGAGTGGACGTCCGCGGAATCGTCACCAGGTATCTGGGTGGTAACAACCATGAGGAGTCCACGGCAAGCGTATGGGTAAATACGAACAACAGTCTGAATCATCCTGTAATGCAACCGCTCTACTTCGCCGTGGAAAACTCGGAAGGCCTGCCCTTGACTGCACCTGCGTCCAATAATGAGCGGCTCTTCGTGGTCATCCGTGGGGACGTGCGTCAAATCGATCCCGCCCTGAACATGGGATTTGCTTTGTTCAATCAAGACTCCGAACAACTTCTCTGGTCCCTGACCACGGACGGGCCGGAGGAATGCTGGCCGAAACTCGAGCGCGGCCTGGTGGAAGTCCGCTGCCCGCTACCGCCGCGATTTCTCAATGAAGGGTCCTACAGGATGGAACTGCAATGCACCGTACACTGTCGCGACTGGTTTGTCCGGCCCGAACACAACAGCCCATCGATACATTTTGAAATAAGGGGCGGGCTCAGCGACTCGCCCTATTGGATCTTCGCTCGTCCCGGCGTCCTCGCGCCTGAATGGAAATGGGAACGAACCAGATGAAAACGACAATCGGTTCCATCAACCTACAATTCCTGACGAGCCCGGAATATGCCCTCACTGCAGCGGTTCGCCAACGTTGGACGCGCGAGCCACCACCATTCCACCCGAATCATTGCCGTGAACGAGATCCGGCGCGAAGCAGTCCGCAGCCACAACACCTGAGGCAATCGTCTGGGAAGCATCCTCAATGATCCGCGAGGAATCTATTTATGTCGCCGGGCACCAAGGCATGGTTGGCTCAGCCCTGCTCCGTCTCCTACAGCGCGAGGGGTTCGGTAACGTCAAGACCGCGACCAGAGCTGAGCTTGACCTGCGCGATACCAAGTGCGTCGAGGCCTTCTTCCAGCGCACGCGTCCCCGGGTGGTCGTCCTGGCCGCGGCGAAGGTCGGGGGAATTCAAAGTAATCGAAGTTTTCCGGCGGACTACCTCTACGACAACCTGATGATCCAAAACAACGTGATTCATCAGGCGCATCGCTCCGATGTTTCAAAACTGGTATTTCTCGGCAGCTCCTGCATATATCCTCGGGATTGCCCCCAGCCGATGAAGGAGAACTTTCTCCTAAGCGGGCCCCTGGAACCAACCAATGAGGCGTATGCCTTGGCGAAGATCGCCGGTCTTAAGATGGCGCAATATTACAACCAACAATTCGGAATGCAGTGCCTCTGCCCAATGCCTTGCAACCTATATGGGCCCAATGATAGCTTTGATCCGCAACAATCGCACGTCCTATCGGCGCTCGTCAAGAAATTTTGCGACGCGGTACATGACGGCATTAATGAGGTCGCTCTGTGGGGAACCGGCATCGCCCGCCGCGAATTCCTGCATGTAGACGACTTGGCGAGGGCCGTATTGTTTCTCCTAGAAACATACCGTTCAGCAGACATCATCAACATTGGAACCGGAACGGATACCTCGATTCGGGAATTGGCGGAACTGATCGCCGGTAAGGTGGGTTACCACGGCACACTCAGATGGGATGTCTCCATGCCAGACGGTATGTTGCGCAAGTGTATGGACGTTTCCAAAATGCGCGCATTGGGATTTCACCCATCGATCGGCCTCGAAGACGGAATAGATCAAGTGATCCAGGGATACCGATCAACGAAGGTCGCGCCGCGCTTACCCTCGCTTAGAGCGGGAAACGACCGATGATCCCTTTGATGAAGACCGCATTCCTGCACGAACATGAAACGAAGCTCGCCCTTTCGGAATTCATCTTACGGTCAAAACGGCTTAGCATGGATGTCGAATGTGCGGAGTTTGAGAAAGCTTTCGCCAAGTTTCAGGGACGAACCGAAGCCGTGCTGTTCAATAGCGGTGGAAGCGCCAACCTCGCCGTCCTGCAGGCGCTGAAGAATCTGGGCAAACTCACCCACGGCTCAAGGGTTGGATTTTCCGCATTGACGTGGTCAACGAACGTCATGCCGATTCTTCAACTGGGAATGGCGCCCGTCCCGGTCGATTGCGACCCTTCCACGCTGAACGTGATGTTGGCGAATCTGCGCGCGCGACTAACTGAAGTCCGGCTGGACGCGTTTTTCCTTACCAACGCTCTTGGCTACGCAGGCGACCTGGACAAGATTCGCGCGCTCTGCGAGGCCGAAGGCGTACTCCTGCTCGAGGATAACTGCGAGGCGTTAGGCACGGAATTGCCCGCGGGCAGAACTGGTAATTTCGGTTACGCTTCGACTTTCTCGTTCTTTGTGGCGCACCATTTGTCGACCATCGAAGGGGGGATGATATGCAGCGATGATATTGAATTGACGGAGATGCTGCGGATTGTACGCGCCAATGGCTGGGATCGTAACTTAACTTCGGCGCAAAAGCACAAGTGGCGCAAAAGGTCGGGCGTAAGCAATGAATTTGATGGTAAATACTCATTCTATGATTTGGGCTATAATCTTCGGCCGACCGAGATTACCGGTTTTCTTGGCCTCAAACAACTCGAATATCTACCTGAAAACATCGAAGCCCGCCAACGCATCTACCTGTCACTAGAAGCCGTACAGAAGACCAATCCCGATTTTATGGTACTCGATCATAGCCATCTCAGCGTTCTGTCGGCGTTTGCTTATCCATTGCTATGCAAGAATCCGGATCTGCGGGGCAGATATATGGAACAGTTCTCCGGCGCCGGGGTTGAGATTCGCCCTATGATCGCTGGGAACATGCAACGTCAGCCGTTTTATCGCAAGTATGTGCCCGACACATATGACCTCGAAGGGGCCGACTTCATACACGAGTGCGGCTTTTATTTCGGAAACTATCCGGATCTGACTGAACAGGACCTAGAGACCTTGGCCAGCTGCCTTCAGTCATACTAAATGACGAGGTCGGTTAACATCCCATTTACTGTGTCCGCGATTCGCCTGAAGCCTTCGCTGTTGCACCGAGACCTTAAGTAAAATCCAGGCAGCCGGAGTAAGCCGCGCACTTGAGTATATAGCATTGGGGCATATCGACGCTCAACGACCACGCCAGTGAGGAATACCTTGATCGAGGTCCACTACAACAAGTTTACATACAAGGCTCTGCTTGGCAACAACATGTTCCAGTATTGCTTGGGGCGCATCCTGGCGGAAGAACTGGGCTTTGCGCTGGAAGCGGAGGCGATCCAGGGATTTCCGAACACGATGCAAAAGTTGGACGGAATACGATGCCGGGAACCCGTGCAGACAGTCAAAGGGCAGCGGATCGATCTTGAGGCAATCCTAGCCGATCGCAGCCCGCGACGGATCGTTGTCGATGGCTGGTTCCAGCGCCACGAATACTACCGTCCGTACCGTGAAAAGATCCGCGAGTGGTTGGCATTTGATCCGCGCATTAGGGCGCCACAAGACAAACCGGATGTCGTGCTCCATGTGCGACGCGCGGACTATGTGAAGCTAGGATGGGCGCTGCCGTACTCGTTCTATGAAGAAGCGTTAAAGCGACTCTCGCCGCAAAAAGGTGATGTCTGGATAATGACTGACGACCCGGGGGACCCGTTTTTTCGGAACTTTGCGCGGTGGCGACCAAGATTCTCCTCGGGAACCGCCCTGGAAGATATGCGTTTCATGGCGAAGGCTCGACGGATGGTGATGTCGCAGAGCACATTCAGTTGGTGGCCCACCTTTTTGGGCGATCCGGAAGAAGTGGTATGCCCGCTGCCGTCGTTCGGCGCCTGGTCCGAGCGGGGCGAGGCTAAGGACGCCAGCCTCATCGAGCGCGACCGGTTCGTGTGTATCGAGTGCCGTGAGCCTTATATCCCCACAAAGAGGGAAGCTTGGCACCAGATGCGGAGAGCGTTGAGGCGACGCATAGTCCTCGCACTTAACCGCCGGCTCCATTTGTCGCTCTCGGAGCCGCAAGCGTGAGATACTGTCCTTGCAGAGGCGAGTCTCAGTCACCAACACGCGCCTTCGTGGACCTTCGTAGGTTATCTGGTGCGGCCGTTTCGGCCAGAGGGAATATGCAAAACTTATGAGGATCGCCTGGGCGGATCGCAAGACAATCCCTACTAGGATCGGTCGCCGTTTGCGAAGTTGGCTTCGAGGTGCAAGCAAGAGACGAGTCCTAAGCTCGTACGCCGAGAGCGTTACCGGAGGGGACGGAGACTATCTGGACGTGTGCCGCATGGGTCCCCTGGACTCCGAAGTGTTCGCCGAGTTTCGCAGGAACCCCGCCTATACAACGGCGCTCGAGCATGTCTCCGAAGAGCACGGGAGGGAGTATTTGCGGCTGTTGTCGGCTGAAGGCCGAGCGGGACGAAACATCGGGGAAGCCGCGAAGAACGACACCGTCGGCGGCCCGGTTACGATTCGCCTCGATTCCGGATTAGCGATTTCTCCGACGACCTTGCGATATCTGAAAGTGGCTGACGATGTGGAGAAACTATTTGGCTGTCTTGACGGGGCCGACGTGATAGAAATCGGCGTGGGGTATGGAGGACAATGCCGTATCCTTGACTCACTTTTTAATATTAAGTCCTACACCCTTGTGGACTTGAAGCCCGTGCTCAATCTAGCTGAAGAGTTCCTCAGCTACTTCCCGCTGCGTTGCACGTTGCGCTTCCTAACCATGAATGAGTTGTTGCATCAGCCTTATGATTTCGCGCTAAGCAACTACGCGTTCACGGAACTGTCTCGTGAGTTTCAACAGGTATACCTTACTAAAGCGGTGACAAATAGTCGATCCGGATACATCACTTACAATGACATCGCGCCCCCGGCGTTCCGGACCTTGTCTTGCGATGAGTTATGCCAGCGTCTCGGGGCAAGTACAATTCCGGAGCGGCCGCTGACACACCCAAGGAACTGCATCATTGTTTGGGGGACAGCCACGTAATCCCACAGGCAGACCGGTAATCGGTAAAACGCCCTAACCAATAAGCGCGATCGAAGTGCGCTGCAAGGCCCGGCTCGGCGACAACCCTATTTTAGGCCAAGCGGCTGAACTTCACGCCACACGCGGAGGGACGCCCGAATTTCGGAAGACGGCCCCAACGCGTGGGTGGCGTGCGCGGCGAAAGGCCGGAGCAGATGCCGCTGTCGGGGCCGCCGCGTTGAAATTGAGGCCTTTTGAAGCTCGATCGCAGCCGCTGCAAGAAAGTGAAATGAAACGATGAACAAGGGCTCGCGCCCGGCTGGTTCTCACATTGCATGCCGAGAGTATGCCCAAAGCTTTTCATCAAAATAAGCGATGCTAACATTTATTATCTCTATGCGCGCCCGCGCCTTGTCACGGGACTGGGACCACCATTGCCGGCTGCTCCAGCGGACGCTGGACTCGATCCTGGCGCAGACAAATCCGGAGTTCAATGCCGTGGTCGTGTGTCATGACATACCGGATATTCCGCAGGCGAAGAATGCGGTGGTCCACATGGTGACGGTCGATTATCCCCCCCCACAGAGAAACAATGACGACATGTGCCGCGACAAAGTGCTCAAGATTTCGCGCGGCGTGGAATGGGCGATCGCCCGAGCGTCCGACTATGTCATGTTTGTGGACGCGGATGATCTGGTTAGCCGCCGCCTCAGCGAGTTCGTCGCGGCGCATCCCGAGAGCAACGGCTGGTATTTCCACACCGGGTATAGTCACCGTTATGGGGAGCGTTGGGTACGCAAACACATGCCCCATCACCTCATCTGCGGCACGGGGGTGATCGTGCGCACTAATCTGTTGCGCTTTGCCAACAGCGATTTTTGCCGAGGAGAGAATGCGAACACCCTCGCAGCGGCGGGCATGGAAAATTATCTAGGCCTCCTAGCTGCGCAAGGCGCTCCAATCCAACCGCTGCCGTTTCCCGGAGCGGTGTATGTTCTACACGCCGACTCCACTTCCGAAGTCCCCGGGGGCTCCGGTTACCGCTTGGGCGGCGCAGGCACGCCGCGTCCGCTCTTGCGTCGCGTCTTGAGTTGGGGAAAGCAGACGGCAAAGAAGCTTCCAAAGATCGTCCCGATCACGCGCACGATACGGGCTGAGTTCACGATTCCGAAAACCATCAATGAGTCGCTCGGTTAAACTTTGTTCGATGCTTTGGGCTAATGCCGCGCGCCTCGTTGAATTGCAACCGGCCCAGGCAATCGGTCTAGTTCAATGTTGAAACGAGTGAGGTCCATTGCGCCCGGTCCGACTCGCCGTTTGGCCACGGCGCCATTTTGGGCGATCGGCAGCCGGGTGCGCGCCGAGGCGATCGAAGCTCCTTCCAATCGGATGAAGGTTGACACTCAACATGCCGACCAATCAGATTCATGAGCCAGTCCATTCCAATGACCGCCGATGAAATGGCCAACCTTTTTCGCGCACACTCGCGCCTGAAGGGCGCCATTGCCGGGAACCTCGAAACATGGCTCACCGATCCCGAAACGCTTCCGCGCTACCTGGAGCTCATTCCCGCTCCTGCCGCCGGCGAAACGAAACTACTGGAGCTCGGCTGCTACCAACCGAGCGTCGGTTATTATTTTAAGCTTGGCTGGAAGGAAGTCGTCGGCGTTTTTAAGGACGATGGTGAAGGAACTCAGGAAGACTTCTACTCCGGCGAGAACGGCGTATCCGCGCGATTGATCATGGCGGACGCCGAGACACAAGAGCTGCCCGTGCCCGCCGGATGGGCCGATGTCGTGGTGATGATGGAGGTCCTGGAGCATCTTGGCGTAGATCCCATGCACGCGCTCTGGGAAGTAAATCGCGTGCTTCGACCCGGGGGACGTCTCATCCTCAGTACGCCGAACGGCTCCAGTTGGCACTGTGCCCGGCGCATCACGCGTGGCCAAGCTGCGTGGGGCGGAATGGAGTTCACCGGTTTCAGCACAAACAGGCACAACCGCCTTTACGATGCGATGGAACTGCCTGTCATCTTGCACCAAGCGGGCTTTCAGGTGATGCACTGCAAAAGCAGAGACTATGGCCGCGGAAAGTTGCACTGGCACGATCGTATTTTTCGTCTCTTTCTCGGTGTCGTCGACTGCTTGGGTTACGTGGTCTCGGGACGCAGACGCGAGCGCGAGCAGTTTCTGGTGGCACAAGCCACTAAGCAAGATTCGCCAAAGGAGCGCTTTCCGCGCAGCCTCTATTTGACCGCTGTGGAATGGCCCGGCATCACAGAGCAACGCGAGAAGCTTCTGACGCAGCGCAGTGGGGGACCCTCATGATTGTCGTCGTGGACTACGGCATGGGAAACGTGGCGTCTGTCTTGAACATGGGACGCAAGGCTGGGGGAGACATGAGGCTGTCGGGCGACCCCGCGGTGGTTGCCGCGGCAGACAAGCTCATCCTGCCGGGTGTCGGTGCGTTTGACAGGGGCATGGAGAACCTACACCGGCTGGGCCTTGTGGAAGCGATGAATCAGGCGGTGTTCGAGCGCAAGGCACCCATGCTCGGAGTCTGCCTTGGCGCGCAGCTTTTCACGCGCGGCAGCGAGGAGGGCCGAAGCCCCGGCCTCGGCTGGATCGACGCGGACACCATCCGATTCCGATGCGACTGCGCCGGCTCGGCATTGAAGGTGCCCCATATGGGCTGGAACCACGTCGAGCCGGCGAAGGACGACGCCATGCTGAATGGACTACCTGAGGATCCCCGCTTCTATTTTGTCCACTCCTTTCATCTCGCCTGCAACGATCCCTCCGACGTGCTCCTGTGGGCCACGCACGGCGTGCGCTTCCCTGCGGGTATTCGCCGCGGGAATATCTGGGGCATGCAGTTTCACCCGGAGAAGAGTCACAGGTTCGGTCTCGCGCTTATGCGGAATTTCGTCTCGCTCCCCTTACCATGCTCCAGCCCCGCGCCATTCCCTGCCTGTTGCTAAAGGGTGACGGGCTAGTGAAGACTGTACGCTTCGGCCGCCCCAAGTACGTCGGCGACCCGATCAACGCGGTGAAGCTATTCAACGACCTGGAGGCGGATGAACTGTTGTTCCTCGACATCACGGCGACGATCGAGCGGCGCGAACCGGACTATCAACGTATCCGCGATATTGCCGGCGAGGCGTTTATGCCCATCGGTTACGGTGGCGGCGTGCGTACCGTCGAGCAGGCAAGGACGCTCTTCCAACTGGGCGTCGAGAAGGTCGCGTTGACCACGGCCGCGGAAGAGAACCCCCAGTTGGTTACCGACTTGGCGAAGACGTTCGGCAGCCAGAGCATCATCGCCGGCCTGGATGTGAAGCGCGATTGGTTTCGACGTCCCCAACTTACCACCCGCCGTGGGGCACGCCGCACCGGCCGTGAAGTGGTAGGCTACGCGCACGAAATGCAGGAACGCGGCGCCGGCGAACTTCTACTTCACTCTATCGACCGCGACGGAATGCAGCTGGGCTATGACCTCGACCTGATCCGGAGCGTGAGTGGAGCGGTAAATATTCCCGTCGTCGCATGCGGCGGCGCAGGCTCCCTCGCTCACCTCGGTGAAGCGGTGCGCGCGGGAGCGTCCGCCTCCGCGGCAGGCAGTCTGTTTGTCTTTACCGGCCCACACCGCGCGGTGTTGATCAACTACCCGTCGGCGTCGGATCTCGCCTCAGCCTTTCTATGAGCAAAGCAACGCAACGCAATGGCAAGCACGGGCATTTCACTCTAGACCTTCCGAGCGCTCAATGATGACGAGCACCACAGCACCAATCACCATGTCAACCCTAGCGAACAGCCGCACGATCTGCAGCCGCTGCGTCATGGACACCTCCGATCCGGACATCGCATTCGACACGGAAGGTGTGTGCAGACACTGCCACGGCTATGAACAACAGGTCCTCGATCAGGTCCGGGTAGGCGAGGAGGGACGCCGCCTACTCGAGAACATCACGCGGCGCATTCAGGCCGCTGGCGCCGGGAAACGCTATGACTGCATCATCGGTGTAAGCGGTGGAGTCGACAGTACCTATGTCGCCTGGATGGTGAAAAAACTGGGCTTGCGTCCCCTGGCGGTCCATCTGGACAACGGATGGGATTCCGAGATCGCCGTCAGCAACATCAGCACCGTTCTCAGGAAGATGGGCATTGACTTGCACACCGAGGTGCTCGATTGGGAGGAGTTCAAGGATATCCAGCTTGCCTTCTTGCGTGCGTCGACACCGGACGCCGAAGTGCCCAGCGACCATGCCATCTTCGCCTGCCTTTATCACACTGCGACGAAGTTCGGCGTCCGCCACGTCATTACCGGGGTGAACACGCGAACTGAGACGCACCTACCCTCCGCATGGTCGCATGGTCACTTTGATTACGGCTATCTCAAGGCTGTGCACCGCCGCCACGGCGCGCGCCCCATCCGCACCTTCCCACATTACAATTTTTATCAGTTCGTCACCGGCTTCCGCCACACCCACGAGACGCTGAACATTCTCAACTACGTGGACTACTCCAAGAAGGACGCTCTCGTTTTCCTCCAGAGCGAACTCGGTTGGCGCGACTACGGGGGCAAGCACTTCGAAAGCGTTTACACCCGGTGGTACCAGGGCGTCTATCTCCCGCGAAAGTTCGGCTACGACAAACGCCGCAGCCACTTTTCCAGCCGAATCTGCTCCGGTGAGTTGACTCGGGACTTCGCGCTCCAAGAACTGAACAAACCGACGTACGATCCGAGGCTTCAGGAAGAGGACTGTGTATACGTGGCCAAGAAGCTCAGCCTCAACTCAGACGCCTTCAAAGCCATCATGACCGCGCCTCCGCGCCGCTTCCAGGATTACCCATCCTACGAAGAGCGGATGCGCAGCTTGTGGTTCAAGAGCGCCATGGGCGCATACCAATTCGTCAAACGCCACATTCTCCGCCGCAACGGGGGCAAACCGGCGTGGTCTTGACCTCCCAAGAATGCTCAGAGAATTTCTCCGCGGCGCCCGCAAGCGCCTTAGGCGCACCTGGCGCCGGACGCGGCTTCACTGGACCGGGCCGGTCCTCGACGACAAATGCATCCTCGACGCTCTGCAGAAACTAACGCTTCGCGCCCCGCGCCTCCTGCTAGTCCACAGCTCGCTTTCGGCGTGCGGGCGGATCCGGGGCGGCGAGTTTACGGTGATCCGAGCGGTGCGGTCCTGGAACCCGGGAGGAACGATCGCGATGCCAACGCACACGTATTGCTATCCGGCTCCCGATGGAACCTGCCAGGTCTTCAACTCGCGCGAAACTCCCAGCCTTGTAGGCGCCATCACCAATACATTTTGGAAGCAGCCCGGCGTGGCGCGCAGCCTCCATCCCACACACTCGCTCGCATGCGAAGGAACGCGAGCAGACTCGCTCATCGCCGGCCACGAAGACTGCGACACACCCTGCGGCCGGGGTACACCCTACGAAAGGCTTATCGAACAGGACGCGGCGGTGCTGATGTTCGGCGCCACGATGGACTCCTACACTTTTTTTCACACCGCGGAGGACGCGGCCGCCGTGCCGTATCTCTACGAACCCCAGCCAGTGAAACTCAAGCTGCGCGGACGGGGTGGGGAAGAACGCGAGATGATCATGCGTAAGCAAGACATGACTATCGCGCGGGGATTCATGAATAAGGACCGCTGGCTTGAAGAGCGAGGTCTGCTGCGCCGCGCCGCTCTCGGCCGGGGCGAACTTCTCCTGCTTCCGCACTCGCGGCAGGTTCACGAAGCGATCACCGAACAACTGCGCCGCGATCCCCGGTTCCTCGCGGCGCCGCTCACGAAATGAAGACAGCACTCAAAGACACGGCGAAGTTCATCGCCCGCCAGACCATCGGCCGCCTGCCCCAGCCGTCGTCGCGGCTAACCGGGCGCTTGGCTTTGGACGGCGGCACGCCGGTGCGCGACAAGCGCTTCCGGCCGTGGGCTAACTACCACTCCGGCAACCTCCTGCAGTGGGTCACCAGCGTCGGTCCGAGCTTCCGAAGTATTTTCCTGAGCGGGTTCGAAGGCCTGCCGCAGCCCCGCCAGAGGCAGTTTGCCGCGCAATGGGCGGAGTATTGCGGCTGCCGTCATGCAGTGCTGCTTCCACACGGCACGGATGCCCTTCGTATCGGACTCGCCGCGGTGTTCGACCACGACGGGCTGGAGTACGGCGGCGAGGTTATCGTGCCGAACCTCTCCTTCATCGCCAGCGCGACTGCGGCGCTGGATCGGCGGTTCGGCGTTGCTTTGGTGGATGTAGACGCCGGTACGCTCAACCTCGATCCGAAACGCGTCGAGGAGGCGATCATTCCGGGCAAGACTCGCGCCATCATGCCGGTTCACCAATTCGGGCAGCCGGCCGATATGACGTCGTTGCGCACGATCGCGACGAAGCACGGGTTGAAAGTAATCGAGGACGCCGCTCAGGCGCACGGCGCCGAGTGGGAGAGCGGACCCGTCGGTTCATTGGGCGACGCAGCCGGCTTCAGCTTTCAGTCCGCGAAGAACCTCACTTGCGGTGAAGGGGGAATTCTCACCACAAACGACAAACAAGTGTTCGATCGCGCTTATGCACTGCACAACGCAGGCCGGACGCCGGAAATGAGCGGGCGCTGGGAACATGCCACCCTCGGCTGGAACTGCCGTCCGACTGAGTATCAAGCGGCGTTGCTCATCCATCGCTTCGGTATGTTCGAGCGGCAGCAAGAGAAGAGGAGCCGCAATTTCCAGACGCTCCGCGAACTGATGTCGGACGTCGCGTGTCTCCGCCCGCTGGAAGTCCATCCGGGAGTCCGCCGCCACGGGATGTACATGTTCGTCATGCGGTACCATCCGGAACATTGCGGCGGGCGCGCTCTTGAGGAATTCCTGCGTGCGGCGGGAGCCGAAGGGGCGCCCCTTCACCGGTGCTACTCCTCCACGATGTCGGATCAGCTCGCGATGCAGAAGCTCATTGCACGCCGTCCGGAATACATCCGCGTCCTCCCGACGCCAGTTGCCGACGATGCGGTCAATAGAATTGTTTATATTTCCGCAAACGTTTTTCTCGGCAGCGAAGCGGACATGGGGGACATCGCCGCCGCGGTGCGGAAAGTGGAACGCCACTATGCGACCAGCGGTTCGGGTATGAGAGAACTCCAGCGAGTATGAACATCGGGTTCATCGGCTGTGGCTACGTCGCGGATTTCTACGCGAAGACTCTCGCCAACTATCCCGCCATGAGCCTCATTGGCGCATACGACCGGAACCGACGCAATCTCGATCAGTTCGCGCGCCGCTGGCCATCGCGCACATACGCGAGCCTGGAGGACTTGACCCGCGACCCCGCCATCGAGCTCGTGCTGAACCTGACGAATCCGCGAAGCCATTACGATGTGACGCGGGCGTGCCTCGAAGGCGGCAAGCACGTCTATTCCGAGAAACCATTGGCAATGAACGCCGGCGACGCAAAAAAACTGGTTGAACTCGCGGATCGAATGGGACTCCACCTGGCATCCGCCCCGTGTAGCGTTCTAAGCGAAACCGCCCAGACCATGGGGCATGCGATCAGGGAACGCGTCATTGGCAAGGTGCGGCTAATTTATGCAAATTTCGACGATGGCATGATCGCTCCCAAAATGTCGCCTTGGACGTGGCTGAATGAGTGTAGCGTTCCCTGGCCGGCGAAGGACGAGTTCGAAGTCGGCTGCACCTACGAGCACGCAGGCTATGTCCTGACTTGGCTAGCCGCGTTTTTCGGCCCCGCGCTGAGCGTGACATCGTTTGCCTCGATTCAGATTCCCGACAAGGGAATCTCCGTGGACCGCATGGCGCCGGATTTCACCGTGGGCTGCATCGAATACCCGGACGGGGTGGTGGCGCGCGTCACTTGCGGGCTCGTCGCCCCGAGAGACAAGTCCCTCACGGTGATTGGCGATGACGGCATATTGTTCGTAGGGAACGTCCGGAACGACACGGGGCCGGTGATGGTCCGAGCGGGAAATATGGGACGCTGGCAATCCAGCATCGGACGGCGCACGCAGTGGTTGCATCGATGGCTGGAAGCGCGTATTCCGTGGCCCGGCGCGGAGGCGATATTCCAGCGCCGATACCCGCTTGTGCGCAAAGGACGGGGGCGGACGGCCGGTCCGAACAAGCCGGTGGACTTTATGCGCGGTCCCGCCGAGATGGCTGAGGCCATAGGCGAGAAGCGGCCGTGCCGGCTCTCCGCGCAATTCGGCGCTCACATCGTGGAGATCGTCGAGGCGCTGCAACACCCGGAGCGTTCCGGCCGGAAGCAAATGACGACCACCTTCACGCCTATGCAACCGATGCCGTGGGCCAACTAGGATGCTTGTCTCGATCCTCATCCCCTGCTACAACGCTGAACGTTGGGTGGCCCAGGCCATCGAGAGCGCGCTCGCACAGACGTGGCCGGACAAGGAGGTCATCGTGGTAGATGACGGTTCGCAGGATGGCAGCCTCGACCTCATCAAGACGTTCGGTAAATCGATCCGCTGGGAAACCGGTCCCAACCGGGGCGGCAACGTAGCGCGTAACGGCTTGCTTGAACTTGCCAGGGGCGAGTGGCTGCAATACCTGGATGCCGACGATTACCTGCTGCCGCCGAAGATCGAGCGGCAGGTAAGCTTTCTGCGGGATCATCCTACGTGCGATGTAGTATACAGTCCGGTGCTTTTGGTCAACTGGTCGGAAGCGAAAGTCGAACAGGAGGTCACCCCGATTCGCGAGCCGCGAGACCCCTGGATCCTGCTGGCCCGGTGGTACCTGCCGCAAACGGGCGGTCCTCTCTGGCGGCGACAGGCGTTGATGAACGTCGGCGGCTGGAAGCCGGACCAACCTTGCTGTCAGGAGCATGAGTTGTATTTGCGGCTGCTCCAGTCGGGCGCACAGTTCTGTTACTTCGGTGAATGCCATGCGGCCTACCGCAACTGGTCGCAGGACGCGACAGTCAGTAAACGTAATCGCCTCGAACTTAGTCGTCGACGGCTGGAGATCGAGGACCGTATGGAAATGTATCTGAAGGAGCGCGGCGAACTTACGCATCCCCGCATGCAGGCCTTGAATCAGGCGCGATTCGAGATCGCACGGATGGCGTGGTCGGAAGACCGGATAGCGGCTAGAGAAATCGTCCGTGGAATTGAACAGCGCCAGCCCGGGTTCGTTCCGGGGCCACCGGCTGCGCAAGGACGGTATCGTTCGATTTACAAGGCGTTCGGTTTCGATGCGGCTGAACGGATCGCCGCCGGCCTACGACGGTTCGCAGGCGGGGTAATGAGCTGAAAAGCAGGGCGGATGAGACTTAACTCGTTTACAAGCAGCAAGAGGCCGTTTTGATAGCCGGCCGGCACGATGCACTCGGCCGCACATCAGTCGCCGTACGTGCCGAGCTTCTGCCCGTGGCCATGGTTATCCCGACGCGAGACCGCGCCATGGTCCTGCGCCGGACCCTTGAAAGCCTCGCGGCACAGTCCGCCCAACCGGCTGAGTTGACAATCGTGGATGCCTCCGAGGATTCATCCACCCGGTCTTTGTGTCAGGATGAATCTATTCCCGGCCTATGCTCAGCCGTCTCCTGGCATCCCGCGAGGGTGGGAGGAGCTGCGAGCCAGCGCAATCAAGGCGTTTGCGCCTGTTCACTTCCCGTGATCGGGTTCTGCGACGACGATATCCTGTTCGAGCCTATGTGCGTCAGCCGGTTGTGGTCCGCCTTGCAGTCCGACCCTCGCCTCGGGGGCGTGAATGCGATGGTCACCAACCAACGATATCAAGCGCCGGGGCGGATCAGCCGTTTTGTTTTCCGGTTGATGGCGGGTCGAGTGGAATCCTCGTATGCCGGAATGGTGCTCGGTCCGGCTGTCAATCTGCTGCCGGAAGACCGGGACGATCTTTCCGACGTGGTCAAGGTCGACTGGTTGAACCTCGGCTGCACGCTGTATCGACGCGAAGCCCTACCCAATCCGCCATTCCCGGATCATTTCACAGGTTATTCTTTGATGGAAGATCTCACACTTTCTCTGACGGTTGGGAAACGCTGGAAACTGGCAAACGCGCGGACGGCCCGCATCTATCACGATTCGCAGCCCGGAAGTCACAAATCCGATCCTCGGCTTCTCGCGGAGATGCAATTGATCAACCGGCATTACGTGATGACAAAGGTCCTGGGAAGGACTAGCCCTTCCGACTATCTGAGGCTTGTCCTTTTCGAGTTGTTCTCCCTGACGTCCGGCCTTCGAAGCCATTCGGGCCGGGCAATGATGGGAGCAGCTATCCGGGGTCGTGCGGACGCGCTCAGGAGGATTGTTGCCCCTTGATGTCAAAATCACCGGCAAAATCGGCCGTAGTGCGCAAGACTGCGGTTTTGGTTGGCATAGCGACCCACAATCGCGCTGGTATTCCGCCGACGGGCCGGCGGCTGACGCCGCCTCCCCGCGCTGGTTTGGCCCCGGAAGTCAGCGCTCAGGTTGCATCCCAGCATAGCCTTACCCTCTGCTCCGGTCAAGCTCAGTGTAAACCAGCAGGCAAACCGTCACGCACACATAACAGCGAAGCGGTCCGTTTGTTAGGTACCTTACGCGCGGCGGGCCTCACGCGCGGCGGGCCTCAAGCGCCAGACAGCCATCAAAGCGCTCCTCGTTCTCGACCTTCCCAAACATGGCATCGTCGGAGTCCCCGAAATGGCATTGACGAATTTTACAGAACCCACAATCCGCGAGGGCCGCTGTCATGCTTTCGCGATCCCACATCCATTTGTGGGCTCCGAGTGCGAAGTGCGCGGAGATGATACCAACGGGTCCTCGCGGCGAACTCCTAACTCCTATGTGGGACATCATTTCATTGCAGGCGCCGGGCCTCCCTTCATCCAGATATTTAAGGTCACTAGTGTCCGGTAAAGTACTTTGCAATAACATATAAGTCCTTGTGCATGAGTCGGGTAGCGTGATTTTCAGTCGGGAACGATTTGAATCGGGAATAGAGGGATCGGTCTTCGGCGGCCGCTCAGCACCGCATTGACAACAATGGGGA
>CAMDED010000025.1 GCA_945893365.1 Candidatus Sulfopaludibacter sp. SbA3
AAACGCCTGGATTTCCTCCTGGCTCAACTTCTTCGCATTCCGCATCCTGATGATCACACCCCAGCATGCTTCAACTTCCCCCTTCAGGCTCATCTTGTATTGGAAACAGCCTTTCCTTCAGGCTCATCTTGTATTGGACAAGACTGGCGGTTGCCAGCCATGCCCGGGATATGATGTAATTTTCGGCAGCGGCATCTCGTGAGGCATCTCTTGGGCATAAGGTGCGGGCAGCTACGGGTGCAAGGAGGGGTCGATGTTGAGAATGAAGACGCCGAGCGTCGGTTTCCGCTGGCTCGAAGTCGCGTTTGCGATTGCTGCGGCTGCGTCCCCCTCTGTCGCGCAGCGCGCTCCGCTTTTCAGCAGCGAGATTCAACCCGTTCTCGAGAAAAAGTGCGTCTCATGCCATGGCGATCGGAAAAAAATGGCGGCGCTCGACCTCAGCACCTTCGCGGGCGTGATGGCGGGCGGCGCGAGCGGTCCCGTGATCGCGCCCGGCAAGCCCGAGCGAAGCTTGCTGTGGAAGATGATCGAAAGCGATAAGATGCCGATGGGCGGAACGCTGACCGCCGCCGAGAAGCAAACCATCAGGGCCTACATCGAGCAGGGCCGGTTCCCGCGCGAAGAGATGGACGCGGCTCAGCAGGCGAGGGAAGCCGCCGTGATTACGCCCCAGGCACGCAACTGGTGGGCCTTCCGGAAGCCCGTCAAATCCGTGGTTCCGGCCGTGAAGAATAGGGATCAGGTTAGAACGCCCATCGACGCATTTGTTTTGGCGAAGCTCGAAGCAAAAGGCTGGAAGATGCGGCCCGATGCCGATCGCGTCACACTGCTCCGCCGCGCATACTTCGACTTGACAGGCTTGCCGCCCACGCCCGCCGAAGTGAAATCTTTCGTTGAAGACAAGTCTCCGGATGCATACGAGAAAGCCATCGACGGGCTGCTCGCATCGCCGCGGTACGGTGAGCACTGGGGCCGCCACTGGCTCGACGTCGCAGGCTATTCCGATTCCCGCGGCGACGCCGGCGATAGCGATCGCGAAGTGTCCTGGAAGTACCGCGACTACGTCATCCGCGCGTTCAACAAGAACAAGCCCATCAATCAATTCCTCCTGGAACAAATCGCAGGGGACCAGGTGGTCAACTACAAGCCCGGCAGCCAGCCGTCGCCCGAGCAGGTGGAGCCGCTGACGGCTACGGGCTTCCTGAGGACCACGGCCGACATCACCGACAACCAGACGATTTACGAAGTCGACAAGTACTTCGACGCGCTGGAGAAGGCGATGGAGACGAGCTTGTCCGCGATCACGGGCCTCACGGTCGGTTGCGCAAAATGTCACGACCACAAGTTCGATCCGATTCTGCAGAAGGACTATTACAAGCTGCTGGCGGCCTATCAGGCTGTTTGGGACCCGGAGAACTGGCTGGCGGGGAATTTGAAATACGGACCCTGGCCGAGCCGCATGATCCTCGACATGGAGCCCGCCAAGCGGGACGCCTGGATTAAAGAGGTGACAAGCAGCAGCGCCAAGTCACTTCGCCGCCAGGACGATCAGCGGGAAGCGGCGTATCAGCGTTACCGGGCGGAGCTGAAGGCGGGCCGCGAGCTCAGCGAAGAACAGCGGAAGCAGATCCGCCTGGACATCGAGGCCGATCCCGATCTCGACGTCGACCGCAACGTTCCCAAGGATTTCATTACCGACCAGGAACTCGAGAAGCGATTTCCCGAACTCGCGAAATGGAAAGATGAGATCGGCGCAAGGCGGATCCGGGGAAGAAAATCCAGCATCGAGCCCAATTACATCGAAGCGGCATGGGACGTTTCGAAGACGCCTTCGCCGACGTATATCTTGATGCGCGGGAACTACCTTGCTCCGGGCGCGGAGGTCGGACCGGGAATTCCCGAGATTCTGGACAATCCGGGGAATCGGCTGAAATTCGCCGATCCGAAGGATCGTCCCGAGTGGAATCACACGGGCCGGCGTTTGACGCTTGCGAAATGGCTCGTGTCGTCCGACAACCCGCTGGTTTCGCGCGTCTTCGTGAACCGGGTTTGGCAGTTCCACTTCGGCGAGGGAATCGTGCGCACGGTGGATGATTTTGGTGTGCAGGGTGCGCGTCCGACGCATCCGGAGCTGCTGGACTACCTGGCGGTCTCGTTTCAGGAGCGCGGCTGGGATCTCAAATGGTTGACCAAACAGATCATGCTGTCGCAGGTCTACCGCCAAAGTTCGGCCGAAGTATCCGAATATATGAAGTCCGACCCTTCGAGCAGGCTTCTGTGGCGGAAAGCGCCGCTGAGGCTCGAGGCGGAGACCATTCGCGATTCGATGCTGAAGGTCAGCGGGTTGCTCAACGACAAAATGTTCGGAATGCCGGAGCCGGTGAAGCGCGGTCCCGATGGGCAGTGGCTCGAGCAGGAGTCGAAGGCCAATCCCAATCGCCGCAGCCTGTATCTGGCGCAAAGCCGGACGCGGCAAGTGACCTTCCTGCACGCGTTCGACGCCCCCGATATGACGTCGGACAACCAGGCGCAGCGGTTCCGCTCCGCGCTTCCGGCGCAGTCTTTGGCGTTGCTGAACGGTCCGCTCGTGATGCGCGCGAGCAAGGCATTCGCGCAGCAAGCGCTCGAAAAGAGCAAGGGCAATTTCGAGGAGGCCATCGCGCAGGCATTCGAGGCTGCCTATTCCCGCCAGCCTTCCGCGCCGGAGTTGGACATTGCGAAGAAGGCGATCGCGCAGGATTCGGATCCGAAAGAGGGCTTGCGGCTGTTTCTTCAAGCCATGATGGGCGCGAACGATTTCCTGTACAGCTATTGACGATTGGAGAGAGCGATGAAGACATTCTTAACCCGTAGGCAGGCCTTGCAGGACGCGGCGGTCGGATTCGGCGCACTTGCGTTGAATTCGATGCTGGCCGAGGAGACAGCGATTGGGGCCGAGCTCCTGGCGAAGGAGCGAACCTACGATCTGGAGCCCAAAGCGCCGCACTTCCCCGCCAAGGCGAAGCATGTGATCTTCATTTACATCGGCGGCGGACCGAGCACGATCGACATGTTCGATCCCAAGCCGGCCCTGTTGAAGTATGACGGAAAGCCCGCGCCGTTCGAGATCAAAGGCCGCGCTCTGAATGGATCGCAACAGATCATGGCCAGCCCGTGGCCCTTTACGAAATGCGGAAAGAGCGGGCGCGAGATTTCGAACCTGCTGCCGCATTTCCAGAAGGTGGTGGACAAGGTGACGTTCGTGAGGTCGATGCAGACCGACCGCATCGACCATTCGACGGCGCAGTTTACTTTCGTGACCGGACGCGGCTTCACGGGCTTTCCCTCGATAGGCGCATGGGTCGGCTATGCGCTGGGAAGCGAGAACCGCAGTCTGCCCGCGTACATCGCTCTCGGTGAGGGCGCGACCATCGGAACCCGCGCGCACTCCTCGGCGTGGCTGCCGCCGGTTTTCCACGGCACGTCGATGCGGGCGGATCGGCATGCGCCCATCCACGACATCAAGCGGCCGGAGAGCATGACGGCCGGACAGCAATCGAGGCTGCTCGACATGCTGCAGCAGTTGAATCGCCACCAGAAGGCCGCGCATCCGCTCGATCAGGATTTGGAATCGCGCATTGCGAACTACGAGCTGGCGGCGCGCATGCAGGTGGAGGCGCTCAAGGTCGCCGACCTGTCGGGTGAGAGCGAGGCTACGCGGAAGCTTTATGGAATCGACCAAAAAGTGTCCGGCCAGTTCGGGAAACAATGCTTGCTTGCGCGGCGGCTGGTCGAGAGCGGAGTCCGCTTCGTGCAAATCTATGGCGGCGGTGGCGGAAACTGGGACACGCACAACAACATTGAGGGTCAGCTTCCCGGCCTTTGCCAGTACATCGATCAGGGCATGTCGGGGCTGCTGGCCGACCTTGAACAGAGGGGAATGATGAAGGACACGCTGGTCGTCTGGTCCGGCGAGTTTGGCCGCTTGCCGACCATCGAGGCCAGGAACTCAAAGCCCGGACGCGACCACAATCCTTATGGCTTTAGTATGTGGATGGCGGGCGCCGGGATGAAGCCGGGGTTTGATTTCGGTCAATCCGACGATCTGGGGTACGCGGCGGTGAAGGATTTCAAAGTGGGGCACAGCGACATCCATGCGACTATCCAGCACCTGTTGGGCATCGACTACAAGAAGAACACCTTCCCGTATGAGGGGCGCGATGAATCGCTTGTCGGTGTCAACCCGGCGCGGGTTATTCACGAGATCCTGGCGTAAGAACGTCGAGCCGCGAGCATTCATGACGCGTATTGCGCGCAAGACGGTGGGCGTCCTGGTCTTCGCGGTGGCCGCTTGCGCACAGAATCCGCTCTCGACGCCACAGGACGTGGAAGTGGGCCGCCGCCTGTTTCAAACGCACTGCTCGTATTGTCATGGGTCGAGCGGCGAGGGCGGACGCGGCCCGGACCTCACTACCGGCCAATACCGTCTTGGCGGCTCGCCCGAGCAGCTATACAGGACCATTCGATATGGGATACCCGGATCCGAAATGCCGGCCGTGCGCGCGAGCGACGATGACGTCTGGCGGATGGCGGCGTTCGTGGGAAAGATCGGCTCGGCGGGACTCGATGAGAAAGCCCGCGGCGACGCTTCGGCCGGCAAGGTGGTTTACGAAACGAAGGGCAAGTGCGCCGTCTGCCATTCGATCGGCAAGGACGGCGGGACGCTCGGGCCCGAGTTAACCGATATCGGACGGCGGCGCGGCATCGGCTACCTGGAGGAGTCGCTCGTCAAGCCCGAAGCCGATGTGCCGGTCAACTCTCGCGCCATACGGGTGGCCACAAGATCCGGACAGACGATCGTAGGCATCAGGCTGAACGAAGACGATCTTTCCATCCAGGTCCGCGACACGAACGACAGCCTGCGATCGTTTCTGAAAGCGAATATCAAAGAAATCCGGCGCGATCAACCTTCGTTGATGCCGGCGTATGGGTCCGTCCTGAGCGGAAAGGAACTGGCGGATCTGGTGGCATACTTGAGTTCTCTGCGTGGCGTCCAATGAGAGTGAATCGAAGTTTTCCGGCCCTGACGTTAGCGGTAATGACGCTATACGGGCAGAATCCGCCGGTGACGTACGAGCGGTTGAAGAACGCGGATAAGGAACCGGGCAACTGGCTGATGTACTCGAGCAACTACAACAGCTGGCGCTTCAGCCGTCTTGACCGCATCAATACTCAGAACGTGAGCCGTCTGCATGTGAAGTGGCTATTTCAGGCGCGGCAGGAAGAGAAGTTCGAGACCACGCCGCTGGTTGTAGACGGCATCATGTATCTCACGCGGCCGGAGAATGAGATCCACGCGCTGGACGCCGAGACCGGAAGGGTCATGTGGATTTACAGGCACCGCAATCCGCCGCGAACGTACAATTGCTGCGGAAAGGTGAATCGGGGGCTCGCCATTTTGGGCAATCGCCTGTTTATGAACACGCTCGACATGCACGTGGTGGCGGTTGACGCGAAGTCCGGGCGGGAACTTTGGAAGACCAAAATGTACGACTACACCGCGGCCGGAGGCTACGCCGCAACCGGCGCTCCGCTCGCGCTGAAGGACCGGGTGATTGTGGGCATGGCCGGCGGCGAACGCGGCGTTTCCGGTTTTCTGGATGCTTACGACGCGGCCACGGGAAAACGTCTGTGGCGGTTCAACACGATTCCCCAGCCCGGCGAGCCGAATTTCGGCACATGGGCGGGCGATTCCTGGAAAACCGGCGGTGCTTCAACGTGGAACAACGGCGCGTACGATCCGGAACTGAACCTGGTCTATTGGGGCACGAGCAATCCGTGGCCGGACTACAACGGAGACTTCCGCGCCGGCGACAATCTGTACTCCTGCTCCGTGATTGCCCTTGATGGAGACACGGGCACGCTCAAGTGGCACTACCAGTTCACGCCTCACGATCTGCACGATTGGGACGCGACGCAGATCCCCATTCTTCTCGATGGCGAGTTTCGAGGGCAGCGCAGAAAACTGATGGCGTGGGCCAACCGGAACGGCTTTTATTACCTGCTGGACCGCGCCACGGGAGAGTTCCTTCTGGCAAAGAATTTCGTCAAACAGACCTGGATGAAAGAGTTCGACGACAAGGGCCGGCCCGAAGTGATCCCGGGCAACGAGCCGACGCCTGAAGGAAACGACCAGGTCTGGCCCGGCGTGGATGGCGGCGCGAACTGGATGTCTCACAGCTACAGTCCGCTCACGAAACTGCTCTACGTTTTTGCGCGCGAGGAGCGCCGCGTGTTCACGAAGGACGCCATCCGCCATCCCACAACCGCCGCCGAAGAGAGTGATCGCCCCGCTGGCCGGCCTTTCTTTAACAGGCGCGCGCCGCGCTTCGCCCCGGAGGAGAGTTGGGGCAAGGTGATGGCGATCGATCCCCCCACGGGCACAACCAAGTGGGAGCACAAGGTCGTTTCTCCGCCCTGGGGAGGCGTAATGGCTACGGCCGGCGGCCTGGTGTTTGGCGGTACGTTCGAGGGCGTGGTCTTCGCGCTCGATGCGCAAACCGGCCGGCGGCTGTGGCATTTCGCGGGTAACGATAAGGTCTATTCCACGCCGATCAGCTACCTCGCCGGCGGAAAGCAGTTTGTGTCGCTTCCCGTGGGAGACGTGTTGATTACGTTCGGTCTCGACTGATGTTTGTGCTTGGGCTTTCCCTTCTCGGGCTGGCGGCCCTACCCGCGCTGGGCGACGCCGCGGCCGGAAGATCGGTTTTCATGGGCAAAGGGGACTGCGTCAACTGCCACTCCGTCGGCGATCGAGGCGGCAGCGTTGGACCGGACCTCAGCGAGATCGGCCTCAGGCGCACGCCGGAGTCATTGCGCCTTTCGATCGTCGACCCCGGCGCCGAGATCTATCGCGAGTACCTGACCGTCTCGGCGATTACGAAGCTTGGTCAACGCATCGAAGGCATAGCGCTCAATGAAGACGATCTTTCGATACAACTTCGCGATTCCGCCGGAAATCCAAAGTCGTTCCTGAAAGAAAATCTCAGGGATCTACGGCGGGAAGAGCGCTCGCTCATGCCCTCATACGCTTCCAGACTGTCGGCGGTGGAGATCGAGAATCTGGTTGCGTACCTGCGCACCTTGCGGGGCGTAGCCGTAGCGCGTCGTTTGGAAACCGCGGGAGCCGCGGGGGCTCCGCGGACTCGTGATATCGCGCGCGTCTCGGAAAACCTCACTTGGCTGACCAGGCCTGACCGGGACAGCGACGAGCGTCCCGACACACTCGTCGACGCCCTGGAGATTCCGCGGGGAGCGACTGTCGCCGATCTGGGCGCGGGCGCCGGCTACTTCACATGGCGTCTCGCGCGGCGCGTGGGGCCTCAGGGTAGGGTTATTGCCGTCGAGATTCAACGGCAGATGCTCGATCTGGTCGCGCAGGAAGTGAAGAAGGAGGCCCTCACGAACGTGGAACTGGTTCTCGGCAGCCCGCGCGATCCGCGGCTTCCCGAGGGCTCCGTGGACCTAGTGCTGATCGCGAATGCGTATCACGAATTTTCGGAACCCGAGGCGATCCTGGCCGCCGTGCGGCGATGTCTGAAGCCGGACGGACGACTGGTGCTCATCGAATATGCCAAGGAAAATTCTCGTGTTCCGATTTCGCCGCTGCACAGGATGAGTTTCAATGAGATTCGCTCGGAGGTGGAGTCCGCGGGCTTCGAGATTATCCGAGCTTTGGATTTCCTGCCCATGCAGCACGGGCTGATCTTCACCAAGCGGCAGTAGCGGCGCGCATTGACCACCCGTGCAGATAACAGCTGCAACTGAGTACAAACCTGGAGTGCCGGGCGGTTCGGGAAGGAACCGCCCCACGGAATCTACATGACGTTCACATACAAAGGCGCGCGGCAAAGGTGGCGCTTGGCCAGGATTTCGCTGAACCCTTGAAGACAGCTCCCCTATTGTGAGGATTACGGCTCGGCGTAGCGATGCGCTTCGCCGAGGGGAGCGAATCAAGGCAACTCGACGAATTTCTACAACCGGAAATCGCATTCGAGCGCAAGCCCCTCCATTTTCATTCGGAGCCTGTGGTAATATTTACCGTTCGGTGCAACACGCTGTGCGAGAAGCCGCGTCGGCTTCCAGGCCCTGAGTCCTTTTCCCAGTTAACGCACTATGCGTTTGACGATCCGGTAGGCGGGCATGACTTCCGTCTCATTCAACGGTCCGCGAATTACGATCCCATTCGTGTAAGAAAGGAGACTAAATCAATGCCAAGCAGAACTTGGTTTTTTCGCTTGGGTTTTTCCCTCATTTCGGCTCCGGCGTGCCTGCTGTTCGCGCAGCAGGAAACCGGCAGCATTACCGGACAGATCCTCGACCGGGTTGGCGCGAGTATCCCCAGCGCCCAAGTCACGATCCGGAACACCTCCAACAATGCCGCTTTCCAGGCCTCAACGGGGCAGGACGGTTTCTACAGCGCTCCGCAATTGGCGCCAGGCAATTATTCGATCAGCGTGACCGCATCCGGCTTCAGCACCGTCGTGCGCCCGGGCATCACCGTCCATGTGAATGACCGTTTGCGCATCGACGTGACTCTTCAAATCGGCGCCGTAACGGAAACGGTGCAGGTGGAAGGGACGACGCCTCTGCTGCAAACCGAGGACGCTGTCGCCGGCCAAGTCATCGACAACCAGCGCATTACCGAGCTGCCGCTCAACGGACGCAATTGGCTCCAACTGGCTACCCTCGCTCCCGCCACCGTCACCTACCCGGGTGTTGTTGACGGCGGGACCGGCAACTCGCAGGCCGTACTCATGAACCTCGGCGGCACGCGCACCAACCAGAACAACTATCTATTGAACGGAACCGATAACACAGTCTTCGTTTCGAGCGGCGGCGCCGTCGTCTACCCACCCGTAGACTCGCTGCAGGAATTCAAGGTTCAAACGAACAACTACACCGCCGATACCGGCCGGCTCGCAGGCGCCGTCATCAACGCCACCATCAAGTCGGGCTCCAACAATTTGCACGGATCGGCTTACGAGTTTCTTAGGAACCGCAATCTCACCGCCCGAAACTTCTTCGCCGCCCCAAACCAAAGCAAGCCGCAATTCACCCGAAATCAATTCGGCGCCAGCATCGGCGGGCCGTTCCTGCGCGACAAGCTGTTCTTTTTCCTCAACTATGAAGGCACTCGTCAGCGCCAGGACCAGGTCGCGACGCGGCAGGTCTTTACCGACGCGCAAAAGGCCGGCAATTTTTCCGCCCAATTGGGGGCGCAAGCCGGCACGGATGCCCTCGGCCGTGCCGTTGCCGCGGGACAGATCTTCGATCCGTTTTCGGTACGGCAGGCCCCGAACGGCGCGTCCGTCCGGGATGCGTTCCCAGGCAACATCATTCCCGCCAGCCGGATCAATCCTATTTCGGCGAAACTTATGGCGCTTGTTCCGGGACCCAACTCCACCGGCTCGCCGAATTTTGTGCGCAATCTGAGCGCACCGCGCAACATCGATACGTTCGTCGGCCGCGTAGACTGGATCCGGTCGGAGAAGAACTCCGTCTTCGGCCACTTCGTCTATGCGGACCAGCACACGTCCACGGCGCCTATTCTGGGCTTGCCCCTCGACGGCGGCAACTCGCAGTTCAACACTTCCAACCAGCGGCAATTCGGGCTGGGCTGGAGTCATGTTTTCAGTCCGACCAAATTAAACGAGTTCCGCGCCGGTTTCGTGCGCAACGCCGGCCTTCGTTTAGCGGAACAGTCTCAGATCGACGTCAACTCCCAGTTTGGAATCCCCTTCCCCGATCCCGGCCCGCTTGTTCGCGGCCTCGCTGCGATGACGATTGCCGGCTTCACCCAGCTCGGAACCGCGGCCAGTACGCCGTTCTTCCAGTTCATCAACAAGTACGAGCTTTCCGACAGCTTCACCTCCATTCATCGCAATCACACCCTGAAGTTCGGCGTGCGCGGGTCGCTCAAGCTGTTTCAGAATCAGCTCAACAACAACCAGGGCCGGGGCGTGCTCGACTTCAACGGCGTCTTCTCTCGACAGGTGGGTTTTGCCAACACCGGCAGCGCGATCGCCGACTTCCTCACCGGCGTCGCGAACACGGCGAACCTCGGCAGCGTGACCAATGAAAAGGACGTCGGACGCGACGTGGAGTTCTACGCCCAGGACCGCTGGAGAGCGACTTCCAAACTCACCATCACGCTCGGCGTTCGCTACGAATACAATCCACCGAGTTGGGAAGCTCGCGACATGATCAGCAGCGTCAACTGGGACCGGGGCTATGTGAATCCGCGCGTCGTGGTCCCCAAGGGACAAAACGATACCACGTTTGCGCTTATGCGCAATGTGCTGTTCCCGTTCATTCCGGTCGAGCGGGCCACCGGCCTCGATCGGGGGCTCGTGAAGAACACGTACCTCAATTTTGCGCCGCGCCTCGGCATCGCCTATCAGATCGGGCCGAAAACCGTTGTGCGAACCGGCTACGGCATCTTCTACGGTTTTCCGGATGTGGTAAGTGGAGCCGTGCTTACTGTCAATCCGCCATCAAAGATCCTCATCGGCGAGGCGTCCAACACCATCGAACCGACTCTTCTCCTCGACCGCTCTATATTCGGTTCGTCGCCGTTTAACCGTGCGCTCACCAACCCGGCCTTCTTTTCCGTCCGCGCCGCCGAGTTTCCGCCGGACCTGACCCAGATGTACAATCTCAGCATTCAGCATGAATTCCGTCCGAACTGGCTGCTTGAGGTGGGTTACCTCGGTAACCGCGCTACGCGCCTCGCCGTAAGTACGCAAATCAATGACGCCCGTCCGGCGCTGCCGACCGATACCTCCACGCCCCAATCGCGCCGCCGCATTTCACCCGTGCTTGGGAACCTGCCGTACCTGGCCCCTCAGGGCAATTCCAGCTACAACGCGATGACCGTAAATTTGGAAACGCGCTTTTCCAAGGGATTCAGCTTCCTCGGGAACTACACGTGGTCTCGCGCCCTTGGCGTAGCGCCTCCCGTGACCAATGCCATAAACACGACTCCGGTTCTCGATGCGTTCAATCTGCGGCGCGAGTATTCCCCGCTGGAATTCGACGTGATCAACCGCGTCAGCCTCACGTGGATCTACGAATTGCCGTTCGGCAAAGGCAAGAAGTTCCTCAGCCGCGGCTCGCGCGCGCTCGACCATCTGGCCGGCGGCTGGCAGATTAACGGCATCAGCACCATGCAGGGCGGATTCCCCATAACCCCGGTGCTCGGCTTCTCCCTCGGCCGAACCTTCACTAACAGCCGCCCGAACGCCATCGGCGATCCGACGCTCACGTCCCGTCAACCCAACGATTGGCTCAATCCCGCCGCGTTTGCCGTTCCGTCCAACGCGGAAATCGCGGGCGGCAATTTCCACGGCAATGCCGGCCGCGGGTCCGTCCGGTCTCCCGGCTTTGTCAATTTCGATTTTTCGGCCGGCAAGAACTTCGACCTACGCGAACACGTGAGGCTGCAGTTCCGAGGCGAATTTTTCAACCTGACGAACACGCCTAATTTCGCCATTCCCAGCGCCGTAGGCTTGGTCGTGGGGACGCCAACATTCGGGAGGATCACCGCGGCGGCGGACCCACGGGTTGTGCAGTTCGGTCTGAAACTCCTGTTCTGAGGTCCTATGAGGATACTCATCACTCTGATCGCTCTTGTCTTCGCCGCCAGGGGCGAATCCGAGAAGCCCCGCGAGATCGCTCCCGGTCTCTTCGTTTATAAGGACACTTGCAACGTCTACGCGATGGTCAAGGATGGCCGGGCGTTGCTGATCGACTTCGGTTCGGGCGGCATTCTCCAGCACTTGGATGCCATCGGCGCCCGGCAGGTCGACTGGATCCTCCACACCCACTTTCACCGCGATCAGAACCAGGGGGACCACCTCGCTACCGCGCGCGGTATCAAGATCGCCGTTCCCGCGGCGGAGCGTAAGTACTTCGAAGCCGCGGAAGAGATGTGGCAGGAGAAGAAGGCCCTTCATCTCTATGACCTTCGAAACGAGTTTTTCGCTCCGGCCAAAAACATCCGCGTCGATCGCGGCCTGGAGCCCAGAACCACGTTCGACTGGCAAGGGATCGGGTTGCAGGTGATGGCCTCGCCCGGTCATACCGAGGGCGCGCTGTCGTATCTGGTGGACTGGAACAACAAGAAGTACGCCTTCTCCGGGGATCTGGTGGCGTCGCCGGGCAAGATCCTCACCATCCACGATCTAGAAGCGCCCTACGTCGGCATGCGCGGTATTGCCGCACAGATCGCTTCCTTGAACTCGATGCGCCAAGCCGCGCCGGACATTCTCTTGCCCTCGCACGGCGAGCCGACCACCGACGTGCAGGGCTCTATCCCGCCGCTCATTCGGGACCTCGCCATCATTCACGACCAATACAACTGGTTCACTTATACCGTTCGGCAGCCCAACACCGGGGTGACCCGGATGAGCCCACACGTCTGGCACGTGCGCATGGCCAACGGTGGAACCGCTTATGTCATCGTGTCGGACTCGGGCCGCGCCTTCATATGGGACAGCCACGTCAATGATGTACCGAAAATCGAAGAGATTCAAAAAAAGACGGGCTTTCGCCAGGTTGACTTCGTGACCGTCAGCCACTATCACGACGATCACGTCGGAGGAGTCAACGAGATCAAGCGTCGCTTTGGGGCGAAATTCTGGGTCATGCGACACATGGTGGAGATTCTCGAGAACCCGATCGCGTTCAACATGCCTTGCCTGTGGCATGAACCTATCAAGGTGGACCGCGTACTGGAGGACGGCGAATCGTTCGTCTGGGAAGGCATGAAGCTGCGTTTCTACTACCTGCCGGGCCAAACCGAGTTCGCGCAGGGACTGCTGCTCGAAGTGGATGGTAAACGCATTCTTTTCGATGGCGATAATATCTCCTACTCGGTTCCCGGCCGCCCCATGCTCGGCCATTACGTGGCTCGCAACTACCAGAGACTCGACGGCGGGCACATTTACTGCGCCCGCAAGTTTCTCGAAGTCAAACCCGACTATATCGCCCCGAATCATTTCGAGTGGGTTCCCGCCACCGACCAGATTCTTCAGTCCTACCTCAAGAACTCGGAGGAGATGAAAGAAGTTTTCACGCGGGTGCTCGATCAACCTAACCCGATGTTCGGCCTCGATAACAACTGGATTTCGGCATTTCCTTACCAAGTGGAAGCGAAGGCGGGCCAGGAAGTCGATGTGGAGGTGCGATTCCGCAACTGGCTCTATGGCGGCGCAAAGGTCCGTGCGACGTGGCGCTTGCCGGAAGGTTGGAGCGTCGAGCCCGCGGTCGTCGAGGTGAATGCGTCGCCTTACTCGAGCGCCAAGGGAAAGGCACGGTTACGAATCCCGCCCAACGCCAAGCTTGACCGTCGGTATGTGCTCACCCTCGATATCGAGCGCGACGGCAAAAGCCTGGGTGAGCTCACCGAGATGTTGGTGAACATCCACCCGATGAAGGCGCACTGACGGGCGTACTCAGACGGCGCTCGCGTTCGATCCTATGCCTCGCGTTCGTCATGCTTCCGGTCTGGAGCTTCCGGGGCGGTCGACAATCTCAGCGCAGTCCGCTCCGCGTTGGATGTCTCCGATGACGCGCATGCACTCGGAGGGGCTTTGTTGCGAGACTTTTGATGAATCTCGTCGAGCGGTGGTTCGGACGCCTGGACAGTAAGGCCATCGGCCGCGGAGTCTTCCCGGCGTCGCCGACCTGAAGACGTCTATCGAGGCGTTTCTCACCGCTAGGGAACCAGAATCCCAAACCCTCTGCTATACCGCCCCCGGCATGCGCCTACCCGCCTGTAAGAACGCGGGCGGCGAAGCCTACGCCCGCCGACGCGGCGATCAGCCACAGGGTCGGTTTCTTTGTGAACGCGGTGTAAGCGAATGCGCCGATCGCAATGACGGCTGGAACGGCGCCGGTAATCGAATCGCGCGCGAGCGGTACGGTTGAAAACGTCACGAGTCCGGCGGCCGCAATGACCAGAGTCGCAATCGCACTCTTTACTTTAGGGCTTTCGGCGCGCGCGCCCAGGTACTGAAGCAGCGGTACGATCAGAAATGCCGGCGTCACCATGGCGAGACAGCCGGCGATCGCCCCCGGAACGCCCGCCACGAAGTAGCCGACACTTACTATATAAAGGCCGTTTGGTCCGGGCACGGTTCGTCCGGCGGCAACCGCCGCGTTCAACTGGCGATCCGTCAGAACCCGGCGCCGCTCGACCAGATCCTCCCGCACAACCGGCAGCGACGTCAGGCCGCTGAACGAGGTGAGCGTCGCCTTTGCGAGCAAGAGATAGAGGATGAACGGGTTCATTGTTCCCACACCAGCCCGACTGCGAATGCGGCGCCGAGCAGCGGCACGGGCGGAAGGGAGAAGCTGAACGACAACACGAGCGATGCCGCGTACAGTAAGACGGTCCGGGGCCAGCGCCTCGATTTGAGATGCGGACGCAGTAACTGCCATACGGCGGCCGCCATCATTCCGCTAGCCGCCGCGAGCGTGCCCTCGATCGCAGCCACCGCCAGAGGATTCGAGCGGAGCAATTGATACGATTGCGTAAACAACACGACGAGGAACGAGCTCGGCATGGCGACGCCCATTACGGCCCCAATTGCGCCAGGCCAGCCCAGCAGACGCCATCCGGCGCCGGCGCAGAACGCCAGGAGATTGGTTCCGGGAACGACGCGCGCAAGTCCATAGATGAGGGCGTATTGCTCGCGCGGCATCCAACCGCGAGCGATGACCATCTCCGCCTGAAGGGCCGCCATGGTCGGATCGCCGCCGCCGAACGTCAGATTTCCCACGCGCGTGAACAGCGCCGTCAGACGGCCCAGGGAAAGAGGCTCCATGGCTGTAATGTATCATCTGGGTATGCGCGGGAAATGGATTCTGCTCTCGGCGGCGGTGATTCTGATCGCGATCGCGGGGGGCGCTCTTACAGGGTTATGGAATTCGCCCGTCTCCACGAAGGATGCTCCGGCGGCGCCTGCCCCGTCCGGGATTCCGGCCACGCCGGAGAGCTTGGAACTCAGCCTTACCGGTCCGATCCGCGCGCAGAAGACGGTTCCGGTCAACGTGGAACTGGAGGGAAAGATCGAGTCGTTCGCGGTCGAGGTGGGACAGGAAGTGTTTGAGGGTCAGATGCTCGCGCGGATAGGAAATCCGGGGCTGGAGAACGCGCAGCAACTGGCCATCGAAGCCGTGGCGTCCCTTCAGGATCGCGTAAACGGAATCGAGAGCTCGATCATTGCCGGGCGCCTGGAGTCGTCCCGCGCCCGAGCGGACGCCAGCCGCGCCAAGCTCGAATACGATCGAACGCAAAGGATCGCCGAGCGGCAACAGATGCTGCAGAAGGAAGGAGCCACGCCGCGTCTGACTTTCGAGAAAGCGCAAAATGAGTTCGGTCTGGCGAAAGTCGAATTCAGCAGTCTGGACGAGCGCGCGCGGCAGTCGGAGGAACGGATCACAAGGCTTCTGGCGGACCTTGACCGGGCTAAGAAAATGCTTAGGGAAAAATCGGACGATCTGGAACAGGCTAAGACGGAGATGGGCGCGAGCGAGGTCCTGGCGCCGGTCGACGGGTTGGTCGTGACGCGCCGGAAGCAGGTGGGTGAACAGGTCGCTCTCGACGACCCGGCGATTCTCGATATCGCCGTCGACCTCGGGCTGCTGGAGGTGGCGCTCGAGCCTAAACCCGAGGAATTGGCGCGGATCAAGGCCGGCCAGCAGGCGTTGGTGTCGGTCGCGGAGATGGCGGTGGAGGGGATGCCGGGCGAGGTGGCCGCAATCAAAGGCAACATTGTGATCGTGCACTTCTCCAGCGCGGACCCGGCCGTGAAACCCACCATGACGGGAAGCGTGCGGATCAAGATAGAATAGCCTTTGAATTCTATGCAATTTCTTTCCACGAGCCTGATCGAGCTGATCACCCAGACTTCCACCAACCTGCCGCCGGATGTGAGGCAGGCGATGGGAATCGCGGCAGCCGTCGAGACGCCCGCCACGCAATCGTCGCAGGCGCTCAACGTGATCCTGTCGAATATCGACATGGCGAACGACGACGAGGGACCCATATGCCAGGACACCGGCATGCCCACGTTTCAGGTACACACTCCCGTCGGCGTCAACCAGATCACGATTAAGAAGGCGATCCGGGCGGCGGTTGCGGAAGCGACGCGGCGCGGAAAGCTCCGCCCGAATTCGGTCGATTCCATTACGGGTGAAAACAGCGGCGATAACCTGGGCGAGGAGACGCCCGTCATCCACTTCGAGCAGTGGGAGGAGGATGAGATCGAGATCAGCCTCATCCTCAAAGGCGGCGGATGCGAAAACAAGAACATCCAGTATTCGCTTCCGGCAAATCTCGATCACCTGGGCCGCGCCGACCGCAATTTAGAGGGCGTCCGCAAGTGCATTCTGCACGCCGTGTGGCAGGCGCAAGGCCAGGGATGCGCGCCTGGGGCGCTCGGCGTGTGCATCGGCAGCGACCGGGCGCACGGCTACGCGCTCGCCAAGAACCAGTTGCTGCGAACTCTTGACGACACGAACCCGCATCCCGACCTCGCGCGCCTTGAAGCCGAGATCATGGACGAGGCGAATCGCCTGGGTGTGGGCGCGATGGGATTCGGCGGCAAAGCGTCGGTCATCGGCTGCAAGATCATGGCGGCGAACCGCCTTCCGGCAAGCTTCTTCGTATCGGTGGCCTATGAATGCTGGGCGTTCCGGCGGCTCGGCGTGCGCCTCGACGCGACGAGCGGGGCGATCGCGAAGTGGCTCTACCGCGATCCGGAGCGTCCGGTGGAGCGAATGACGAAGGGCGAGGGCTTCGCGCTCTCCGGCCGCGAAGTGATTCTGAATCCGCCGCTCACCGAGGCGCAGATGCGCGCGCTCAAGGTGGGCGACGTGGTCCTGATCAGCGGAGAGATGTTCACGGGCCGCGATGCGGTTCACGCCCACCTGATGAAGAACCCGCCGCCCGTCGATCTCAATGGCGCGGTGCTCTATCACTGCGGTCCGGTGATGCTGAAGCAGGGGGATCAGTGGGTGGTCAAGGCCGCGGGCCCGACGACAAGCATTCGCGAGGAACCGTACCAGGCGGATGTGATCCGCAACTATGGCGTCCGGGCGGTGATCGGCAAGGGCGGCATGGGGCCGAGGACGCTGGCCGCGCTGAAGGAGTGCGGAGCTGTGTATCTCAACGGCATAGGCGGCGCGGCGCAGTATTACGCGCGGGCCGTCGAGCGGGTGCTCGGCGTGAATCTGATGGAGTTCGGAATTCCCGAAGCAATGTGGCATCTGAAGGTGAATAACTTCATGGCGATCGTGACGATGGACGCTCACGGGAACAGCCTGCACGCGGATCTGGAAAAGTCCACGGGCGAGGCGCTGAAGGCTTTACAGACGGTGTAGCGTATGCGCGCCCCGAGACTCTGCATTGCGTTCGCAGCTGTGTTCATGGCGACGGCTCTCGCGCAGACCGCGCCCAATCAGATCCGGAGAATCGTCGAGCCTCCGCTTCAGACGCCGGATGTGGTGGCGTCGGAGTTACGCCGCTACCTTCTCAGGAAAGCGCCGCAACTTCCGGGCTCCGTCTCCGCCGGAGAATGGACGAAGGAGACCGTGCGTCTTCGCCGGCACCTTCTCGATAATGTCGTATTCAACGGCTGGCCGCGCGCCTGGGTAGACGCGCCGCTCAAAGTGGAGGACCTTGGTCTCGCGCCCTCAGGCCCCGGCTATCGCATTCGCAAACTGCGGTATGAAATCGTCCCGGGCATGTGGACGAGCGCCATTCTCTACGAGCCGGACAACGCGGCGAAAGCGCCCGGCATCGTCAACGTGAACGGCCACGTGGGTCCGCCCGGCAAGGCTGTGGAGTACAAGCAGAAGCGCTGTATACAACAGGCAAAGCTTGGCATCTACTCGTTGAACCTGGAATGGTTCGCATACGGCGACATGGCGCATGCGGAAAACGCTCACTGGTTCGGCGCGCATCTGGATCTGGCGGGCGCGAATGGCGTGGGTCTGTTCTATCTGGCCATGCGAAAGGGGCTGGATTATCTCGACTCTCATCCGAATGTGGACCGCAAGCGGCTCGGCGTCACGGGCTTGTCGGGCGGAGGCTGGCAGACGATCGTGCTTAGCGCGCTCGACGAGAGAGTGGCAGTCGCCGTGCCGGTGGCCGGGTATTCCGCGCTTACGTCGCGCATCGAGCGTCCGGGCGACGTGGGCGACATTGAACAGAACCCCACGGACTTCCTCCTGGGACAGGACTACACGCACCTTACCGCGATGCGCGCGCCCCGGCCCACGCTTCTGATCTACAACGCGGAGGACGATTGTTGTTTCCGCGCGCCGCTCGTGAAGCCGTACATTTTCGACGGTATTAAGCGCTTTTTCAACCTTTATGGGGCCGAAAGCGCCCTTTCCTGGCACGAGAACGCCGACCCGGGCGATCACAACTACCAACTCGACAACCGCCTGGAATCCTACCGCTTTTTCGCGAAACACTTCGGAATGCCGGAGGTAACGGGGGAGCCGCCGTTGGGGGCGGAAGTAAGAACGCGGGAAGAGCTCTCGGCGCCCCTTCCGAAGGACAACCTGACGATTCTCGGAGTGGCGCGGAAGCTCGGCGGCGCGGCGCGATCGAACGCGACGCTTGCCGCGACGGTGCGATATCGTCCGGCGGAACTGGCGCATGCCTGGGTTGTGGCGGGCACGAAAAGCAAGGGGTTCGAGAGCCGGTCGCTGCGTTTCGAATTTCGAGACGGCCTGAGCGCGGCGGGCGTTCTCTTCCGTGCGCTTGGGGCGCCGGAAAACGCCCCCGCGACCATCGTGTTGAACGACGGCGGCAAGAAGGCTTCGTATGCGGAGGTGTCCGAGCGCGTCAACCGGGGAGAGCGGGTGCTCGCGCTCGATCTGCTCTTCACGGGCGACGGCGCGCCCGAGAAACCCGGACCTTCCGCTTATGCCCAGATGCTCGCGGCCACCGGGGACCGTCCGCTCGGCATGGAAGCGGCGCAATTGATCGCGATCGCGAAGTGGCTCGGCAACGGCCGCGCGAGGGTGGAGACCACCGGCATGCGCAGTCAGGTGACGGCGCAAGTGGCCGCGGCGCTTGAGCCTGGGAGTTTCGGCGAACTCCTGGTTCGCAACGGCATCGACTCGCTCGCGCGCCTGCTCGAATTGCCGGTAGAGTATCAATCCGCGCCCGACTTGTTCTGCTTTGGGCTGCTGCGCGACTACGATCTCGACCGGCTCAGGGCCATGGCCGCTACGGCTTCACGACCTTGACGACGAAGTAACTGACCGAGGCCGGGACTTCCTTAAACCAGTGAGGAGTGCCCGCGGGAATCACGATCACGTCGCCCTTCGAAAGGTGGTGCGTTTGCCCGCCCTTGATGTCCGTGCCGATCATTTGACCGGGTTTGGTGGTTTTTCCATCGACGATCGCACCGCCTGTGACGAACGTGGCCGCGCCATCGGTCACGTAAAAGACGTCGGTTTCTTTTTCGTGAATTTCCACCGAGCCGCCCTTCTCGCGGTGGCTGGCCGCGACCGTATGGTCCTTACCGCCAACCAGCGGACCACCTTTGGCAAGGGCTGCGGCTACTTTGTCGTGCCCGACATAAGTGACGCCTGAGGCATCGGCGGCGGTGAGCAGAACCGCGGCGGATGCGAGAATCGTTAACGCAAGCAAGAGCTTCATGGGATTTCCTCGTCTTATCTTCGTTCTTATCTTTTATCTCTCCGGCAATTCCGGAAACTTCGCCGTCTGCCACTCTCCTTTAATGATCGCCTCTCGAATCTGGCTGGCTGTCTTTCCTTCTTTAGTCATGCGGTCGGCAAGGAGGACCTCCTTGAGACAGATCATTCAGCCCGCCGAATGGGAATCGATGTGGCAATGCAGCAAGCTGCCGTGACCCATCTTGTCGCAGTGGCAATAGCATGGCTGCTGCGCCAGCACGCCGGGAATCCGCCGCGCGACGGCGTAGGCTTTGACCTGCGCGGGGTGCTGAAACGTCTCGGGCGCAAGCGTCTTCGGATAGGGCTTTGCGGCCTCCGCGGTCTTGAAGTACGCGGGAACCGGATCCTTCGGAGCGGCGGCTTTCTTTGCGCCCTTCTCATCGGCCGCGGTCGAAAGAAGAGCCGCCGCGCCGAGCAGGAGGAGTACGGCCAGGGGCCTCATCGTCCCACCGCTTTCGCCACTTCGCGGCTATGCTCGCTCAAAAGCTGGGGAGATACGGTCAGCAAAGACTTCTCAATATCCTCGCCGGTTTCGATCGCGCGCTTGAGGTGCCGCGCGGCGAGGCGCGAGACCCATGGGTCCGTAATGGGGCGTCCGGTTCGAGCGCTCTCGTCGAGCAGGTCGAGGTTCATGAGGGCTACGACTTTCTCTTCGCGCTCCTCGTATTCCTCGCCTTCACCGCCTGTCATGAGGGCGAATTTCACATCCACCGAATCGCTGTGCCGGATGGAAATGGCGTTCTGCTGCCATTTGAACCGGACTTTCCAAGTGCGCCCGAAGGGGTCCGGCCCCGCCTCGAACTCGCGGAAGTTCTCCATGGGAACAATGGTATCACTCACGCCTCTCGAACTCACCGCTGGTTACGGCGCCGGCCACGAGTATACAGGCTCGCGGATCGGCCTGCCCGCCGTTACTGGACTTTCACAGAATCGCGTCCGACGGCGCGAATGGGCAGCGGATCCCGGAAAATGGCGAGCGTGGTAGACGCAGTGGGCCGGGGACTGACCGCCGCGCGCCAAGCGCCTTAAAGGAACCTGACCACGATTCGTCAGCTGACCGTATCTGGTCACTCGGTCGACACTTGGTTCCCTCCAAACCGGACGTCAATCCGCGTCTATAAACCAATAGAATCAATAAGATACGGAATTGGCTCGCCTCGTGCAATGAAACAGCGTCGCCCTTTGCAATGATGCGGGGTCGGCCGAAGAGATTGAGAGTTCGAGTGAATTGTAACTCTCTCGGGGACTTGTCAAAAAACATCGAAGTGCCAAAAGGTGCCTATTATGAAAAAACTTGCTTTACTTGCTCTTTGCTCCAGCGCGCTTTTCGCTCAAACGTCGGAGACGATTCCGTTTCGAGCGCTGATGACGACGGCAAATGAGGTGCCGGCCACGGATATACTGGCCTCGGGATCATCCACGGTGCTGGTGCACGTAATGCGGAACGCCGCCGGCCAGATCGTTTCAGGTTCGGTGGATTTCCGGGTGGACTATATCTTTCCCGGTGCGGCAACCTTCACCGGGTTGCATCTGCACGACGGCGCCGCGGGGGTTAACGGTCCCGTAACGGTCAACACCGGCATCTCGGGTGCGGCCCCAGTTTCGGGCGCGGCGGCGGGGAGGGGGTTGATCGACAGGCAGGCGCAGGTCCTTGCCACGGACGCGGTGGGGCTCGCGACGCTGAATCGATTGATGCAGGACCCGAGCCAGGTGTACATCAATTTGCACACAACGGTATTTCCGGGCGGCGCGATCCGCGGCCAGTTGCAGCGCGCAGAAGCGGTAGTGCTGATCGGCCTGATGAGCCCACAAAATGAAGTGCCGGCGATCACAAATCTGGCCGCGTCCGCGGTCGCGAGCGTCTGGGCGGTGGGCACCCGCAGTGCCAGCGGGCAGATCACTTCGGCGCAAGTAACCTTCGATCTCAACTACGATTTCGTGGAGGACGTGTCCTTCACGGGGTTCCATATCCATAAGGGAGCCGCCGGCGAGAACGGGCCGATTACGATCAACCCCGGCTTTGAGAACCCGACGCAAGCGGTAAGGAGTGGAATCGGTAACTTCAGACTCGCGGTGGAGGTGCCGCTGAACAACGCAGCCGCGGTCGAGACCTTCGAGGGCCTGTTCAACGACCCGGGCAGCTACTACGTCAACCTGCACAGTACGGCATTTCCCGGCGGCACGGTGCGCGGCCAACTGAGGCGGACGGATATCACCCGGTTCCCAGTACAGATGCGGACAGGTAACGAAGTGCCCCCGCCCGTCGGCCTGCAAGCCTCGGCTGTAGGCGAGGTTACGGTCTACTCCGTACGCAATTCCGACGGAACGGCAGCCGCGGCCACGCTCAGGTTCGACGTGAACACACGTTTTTCCGAGACCACGGAGTTCACGGGCCTGAACATCCACGACGGCCTCGCAGGCACGACGGGACCCGTACGCATCACGACCCTCCTCAGCGATATCAACCCGACCATCGTCCCCACGGGCTTCGGCAATGTCTACAAGCTCGCGACGGTAAGCGATGTGGGAGGGCTGGCGACCCTCAACTCGCTGTTGAGAAATCCGGAGAACCACTATGTGAGTATTCGGGGTGAGTTATTTCCGGGCGGCGCAGTGCGGGCGCAGTTGGCCGAACCGAACCTCAACAGGCCGGCCGTTACGGCGGTGATCAGCGCGGTGAGCGACTCCTCGATGAAAGTGGTCGCGCCGGGCGGGTTGATGACGATCTTCGGCTCGAATCTATCGAAAGTGGTCATGGAATCGGGAGGGAACCCGCCCACGGGAGGCGTTCCGGCTTCGATCAACGGCACGAAGATCACGCTAGGCGGGAAAGACGCGCGGCTGATGGTGGTGAGTCCAAATTACATCGTGGCCTACGTTCCGGCCGACGTGGCGCCGGGCACTCATGCGCTGAATGCAACGAACACCAACGGCGACGCGGCGGTCGCCTTCGCCGTGACGGTCGCGGCTGTTGCGCCCGCCTTGTTCTTCGACGCGACCGGTGGAATCGTCACGCAAAACTCCGATTTCTCGCTGATCCGTCCGGACAATCCAGCGCGCTCCGGGAATATTCTGCTGATCTACTCGACCGGCTTAGGGTTGACGACTCCAGGCGCGCCGATCGGCCAGATTCTGACGTATCCGCCCCCGTCGCATACGGCCCCGGTAACGGTAACGGTGGGTGGACAAGATGCGTCGGTGATCTATTCGATTGCCTCGCCGGGCTATCTTGGTTTGTACCAAACCGCAATCAGGATGCCGGCAGGCGTGACGGCCGGCAACGTTCCCGTGGCGCTGCGTATCGCGGGTACGACCTCGAATACAGTTAATATCGCGGTTCAGTAAGAACTCTTCGAAGAAGAGTCCCGTTCCGTGAATGTATTCGTTACGGCAGCGAACGTGCGGAAGTGGCGGCAAGCGCGGGCGTGATGAAGGTCACGCCCCGTCCGCGATGTGAGCGCAATCATCGAGGCTGGGCTTTCGTATCCGGTGAGGAAGGCGGTAGCGGCCGGCGCTAGCGCTGACGACGGTGAGTCGAAAGCGCCGGGATAGAGAAGCGTCGAAGCGGTCGCGCGGTCCGGAGGCAGATGGGCAATCTCACGGCAAGGACTTGGGATTGGCCATGTGGTCGCGGCGGCAGCTCGCTTACGCTTTGGGAGCTACCGGGGCTGCCCCGAGGCGTTGAGAACGAATGCCTGGGAGTAAAGCGGCAGCCGGAGTGAGGCGATCGAGTGCGCTCTCGCCGGCACGGGCGTGAAAGTGCGCCGCGCAATCGGCGGTAACCGAAGCGTCCCCGGCCGTGCGCGCCGAGGAGCCCCACTTTTTCCGTCCTGTTCCCTTCCATGTAGCCTTCCGACCCGCGATCGACCGGACGCGGTGAGTGCATACCTGCGCGAGCCGAGGGCAAACGGTTCAAGTGCGTGAATGCCCTCCGACCTCCACCATCGGAACCCGGGCCTCAATATCGTCTTGCACCGTCAACTCGCGGTAAATTTGCTCCAGGTCGAAATGCCGTATTTCACTCCGCGGAAATACGTATCGCTGAGCGGATAGTTTGCCCGCGTCGAGCCGACCGGATACTACTGAGCGCGGAACCGGTTCTCCGTAACCGTGAGCGAGCAACGCTTCGATCCTCTTGAAAGTAAGATTTGCGAGGCGAGCTGACGAATCCCGCGCAACCGCTGGAAAACAGGCGACGCGACGGTGTCCGCCTATTCACCAAGGGGGGACAAAACCGTGGATGGGGTCCCGGGCCCTCCGAGGCTCACTCACAAGATTTGCCTTCTCTTTGGCCCCACTCCGGCAAGCTCAGCCTGCTTGACCGTGATACTCGAATCGTTAGCCGGGGAAATCCAGGAAAACACGTCTTCGACCGTCGGCGTCGCGTCCGGCCGTCCGGATTGTATCCTAGCGTCCGGCAAGGATCCGAACGGCCATGTTATCTTAGAACTACGGCGCCCGGCGACGAGGAGCCGAGCCGCTACTGGATACCACGCCGCATAATGACACTCCGGATCGTTTCGTTTATCGCCCTTGTCTGGGCCTGTCAGGCGCCGTCCCTCGACGCACAAGCGCTAAACCGGAAGCCGTTTAAGTCCATCGGGCATCCGCGGGCGCTTGCGACTTCGACGGACCCGTTTCAGCGCGACACCGACAGCCCGAATCTGGTCGAGGGCCGGGAACTGAACCAGCCGCAGGCTATCGCCGTCGACACCAGCGTTACGCCCTTCATCGTTTATGTAGCCGATACCGGCAACAATCGCGTGCTCGCCTGGAGGAACGCCGCGCAGTTCGTCAATGGCGCTTTCGCGGACTTGGTGATCGGTCAAAAGGACCGCTTCTCCACCCTCCCCCAGGGTCCTGGGCAAGTGCTCACGAGCGGCCTGAATGCGCCCGCGGGGCTGGTGGTCGATCGCACTGGGAATCTCTACGTCGCCGACACGGGCAACAACCGGGTCTTGCGCTACCCCGTACCGTTTTCTCAGCCGGACGACTACAAGATCCCCGACATGGTAATCGGGCAGTTGAGTCTCGGCATTAACGTCGCGAACGCCGGGGGTATTACGGAAAAGACGCTTGCTTTGAGCTCCGGCGCGCAGAAGACCGGATTGGCGTTCGACCCGGCCGGCAACCTCTGGGTTTCCGACACGGCCAACAATCGCGTCTTGCGATACCGGTCAACCGATCTTGCCGCGGGCCAGAACGGACCGTCCGCCGACGTCGTTCTGGGTCAGTCCGATTTCGTGACGAGAGGCGTGACGGGAAACCGGTTCTCGAAAACTGGACTCAACGGACCCGCCGGTATCGCGATAGACGAAAGGTCCCGTGTCTACGTCGCCGACCGGAACCAGCGGGTGCTTGTTTACGAGGCTCCGGGGACAGGCGCGGCGGCCTCCCGCATTCTCGGCATCCAGACACAGGCTCCAGGGCAGCCCCCTCCGCCAGCCATTAATGAGGCATCGATCGGTGGCGCGGCAAGCCCGCCGCAGGGCGTCTTCCTGCTGGGCGCCCGGCCCGCGGTGATCGATACGGGGAATCACCGTATCCTGATTTACGATTCGCCGGAAATTTGGCCTACCGAAGAGGCGGCCTTCTCGCCGTCCGCGCGGACCGTGTTCGGACAGGAGACTTTCCTGACGGGACGGCCGAACCGCGGCGATCCGGCCAGCGTCGAGCGAACGCCGAACCCCACCGCCAATTCGCTGCAGTTCCCCTACGGCGCCGTGCAGGCGGGCGAGGAAGTCTTCATCGCGGACGCGTTGAATAATCGCGTGATCGTGGCGCCTATCGCAAGTCCCGGGGTTATCGGCAGCGCAACACGCGTGCTCGGGCAGTTTGGATTCATCTACAGCGCGCCGAACCTGATCGAGGGCCGCGAATTCTCATCGCCCGGGGCAGTCGCGGTCGACACCCTATCGAAGCCGCAGCACTTGTACGTGGCCGACACCAGGAACAACCGCGTGCTCGGATTCACCGATTTCGCGAAGTACAGACCCGGCGACCGCGCCGACGTGATTATCGGCCAGCCGGATTTTCTTTCTTCCACCTTGAATCACCCAAGCGGCGACGTTGCGCTTCCAACCGATTCAGGCCTCGCGCAACCATCGGCGGTGGCCGTCGATTCCGCGGGCAACCTCTACGTGGCCGACTCGGGAAACGGGCGCGTCCTGAGATTTCCGAAGCCTTTCGAGCAGCCGCAGGCCACTCTGCAGCGCGCCGATCTTGTGATTGGTCAGGCGAGTTTCACCGCGCGCCTGATCGAACCCTCCGCCCGCACGATGCGGACGCCCGCCGGACTGGCCTTTACCGGTGAATCCGCGGCGAACACGGCCGACCGGGGCGCGCTCCTGGTCTCGGACTCCTCTCTCAATCGCGTCCTCTACTTCCCCAGGCCGTTCGCAAACGGCATGACGGCCACGAAGGTTGTCGGTCAGCCGGATTTCACGAGCATCAGCCCGAACGCGGACGTAAGCCGCAATTTCAGCACCCCGCGGCATATCGCGGTGGACTCCGAAGATCGCCTGTACGTGTGCGATTCCCTGCGTGGAAGGATCCTCATCTTCGACCGCGTGTCCGGCCTGAGCAACCTTCCCACGCCCGTCCAAACTCTTGGACAGCGAACGATTGATGGACGCCAGGAACTGACTCAACCCGTGGGAATCGCCATCGATCCGCGCGGGGCGATCTGGGTCGCGGATTTCACGGTGAGCCGCGTCGTGCGTTTTCCCAGGTTCGACAAGCTGTTCACGAATAATTTTACCGATTCCCTGGTTGTTGCCGTTGGGCCGCAGGGCTTGGCGGCGGACCGCTTCGGGAACCTGCTGGTGGCGGACTCCTCCCACCGCATTCAATACTTCGTGCCGGAGATCGCGGTCACGAACGCGGCAAATTTCCTCACGCGTCCGCTCGCGCCTGGAACGATCGTTTCCGTATTTCCGTTCAACAGCGATCTCTGCGGGCCGGCGAAGTGCGACCCGGTGCCGTTTGGAACGGAAACCGCCACGTTCGATACCCAGCCCGTGCCGATCCCGCTGCCAACAGAAATCGCCGACATCCAGTTGCGCGTCAACGAGCAGCCGGCCGGCCTGTTTTTCGTTTCTCCGGGACAGATCAACGCGCCGCTCTCCATGAGTTTGCCCTCGACCGGTACCGTGAGCCTCGATGTATACCGCCCCTCCACCGGGCAGATACTCGGGTTTGCCGACATCCGGATGGACGCTGCGTCGCCCGGTCTCTTCAGCTTCAATTCGAATGGCACGGGCGGGGCCGCATCGCTCAATGAGGAAGCCGGCTGCAGGCCGGAGCCGGTGTTCTTCCGTTGTTTCAACTCTCCGACCAACCCCATCGCCCGGGGCCAGATCATTCAATTCTTCGGCACCGGACAGGGAGCGGTGGAGGGCGCGCCTCCGGACGGATTTCCCGCGGCGGCGGCGATCCAGCTTCCGGACCGTACGCGCGTAAGCTTCGGCGGCGAATTTGTGGAAGACGCCGGTGTTCTCTACTCCGGCCTTGCGCCGGGTTTGATCGGCGTCTGGCAGATCAACGTGCGGGTGCCGCAGAGCGTGACGCCCGGTAGTTTCGTGCCGGTAAACGTGGTCTTGCGCAGTATCGGCACAGTGACGAATTCCACACGCATCACGATCGCTGTAAAATAAGCGGCGATGCCACTTCCCGGGCGGCCGCTTTCGATTGCCATTGTCGGGCAGGGTTCGATGGGCCGCGCTCATTCGAACGCGTACCGGCAAGTCCCCCACTTCTTCGACACGCCGTTCGCGCCCCGCCTGAAGGTGATCTGCGGCCGGAATCAGACCGGTCTCGACCGGATGGCCTCGGTGTGGGGCTGGGAAGAGACGGCCACGGACTGGCGTCGGGTGGTGGAACGCAAGGATATCGACGTGGTCGATGTCGCGGTTCCGAATGCGCTGCACGCGCCCATTGCGATTGCGGCCGCGGAGGCGGGCAAGATCGTGTTCTGCGAGAAGCCGCTCGCGGTTTCCGCCGAAGAGGGCGAACGCATGGTGGCGGCGGCGAGGCGGGTCCCGACCATGGTCTGGTTCAACTACCGGCGCGTGCCGGCCATCGCGTTCACCCGCCGGCTGATTGAGGAGGGGCGCATCGGCGGCGCGTTCCATTACAGGGCCACGTATTTGCAGGAGTGGGGCAACGATCCGTCGCGCCCGCCGGGCTGGAAAACGGACAGGTCGCAGGCGGGATCGGGTGTTTTGGGAGACCTGCTCTCGCACTCGATCGACACGGCGCTTTACCTGAACGGGCCGGTGAGGGAGGTTTCGGCGATGCTGCACACATTCGCGCCGGGACGGGACGTGGACGATGCCGTTCTCGCCTTGGCGCGTTTCGCGAACGGCTCAATCGGAACGTTTGAAGCGACGCGTTACGCCGTGGGATGCCGCAACCGGAATGCGTTTGAAATCCATGGGTCGCGGGGCATGGCGCGCTTCAATTTCGAGGACATGAACCGGCTGGAATTTCTGGACGCGGACGACGCGAAGAATTTGCAGGGCGCTCGCAATCTGCTGGTCACGGGGCCCGATCATCCCTATTCCGGTAACTTCTGGAAGCCGGGGCACATCATTGGATATGAGCACACGTTCATCGCCGCTCTGGCGGATTTTTTGGGCGCGCTCGGCCGCGGAGAAGCGTTTCACCCGGATTTCGAAGACGGACAAAAAGTCCAGCGCGTGCTTGAAGCGATTGCAAGCGCTTCGGCGGGCGGGCGCTGGTGTGCCGTAGAGTAGATGAGGAGGGAATTCCAATGTTTACGTGGATCTGTCAGCAGTGCGGGCGCGAATGCCAGCCTTCCTGGACCGAGTGCCCCGATTGCGTGAAGCGGGCGGCAGCGCTTCCACCGCCGTCGGCCGCGCCGCCGCAGCCACCTCTCCCGCCGCAACCGCAGTATGCCGCGCCGCAGCCGCAGTACGCCGCGTCGCAGCCGCCTCCTCCGCCCTATTCCTACGCCGTGCCCGCGCCCCGGCAGGCTATGCCCGCATGGCTCATGACGATTATCTTCGCGCTGGCGTTCGGCGGTCTGGTGGGCGGCGCGTATTACGCGATTCAGCTCATGCGCGGACCGCGTGACTCGCCGGCGGCCTCGGTTCAAGCGGAAAAGGCTCCAGCCGCCGAGGTGGGCGCATCCGCCAAAGGGCCGCATCCGCTCCTGAAGCATATCGAGATTGTGGGAATTCGCATCAACGAAGATGCGAAGAAAAAGACCCAAGTCCGGTTCGTGATCGTGAACCATTCCGGCGCGGAGATTACGGATCTGTCGGGCAGGGTTCATTTGATCGCGCGCACGGCGAAAGCGGGAGAGGCTCCGGTGGGCACGCTTACGCTGAAGACGCCGTCGCTCGGACCCTACGAATCGAAGGAAGTAAGCGCCGCTCTCGACACGAACCTGCGAGCTTACGAACTGCCCGACTGGCAGAACGTCAGCGTGCAGGTGGAGATTACATCTCCGCAAATGTGACGTGATAGGATGAGCCTCAGGCAGAATCGATGACGGCTCGGGAAGGGATTCTTACCGCGCTGTTGGCCGCCGTCTGTGGCGGGTGGTTTGAGCTCCGGATGGTAGCGGTGGTACGCGGACTCTTCGCTAAATCTGCCGCCGAAAACGGATCAAACGGATCAGATCATATTTTCAGTTGACTCCCCGCCCCGCGGGAAGTAGACTCGTCCCATGGTAACCACCAAACGTTTCATCATGACGCTTGCCCTTGTGGGCATCGGCGGTACCCTCTCCACAGCCCACGGGGCGGCCATCACCGTCCCGATTGGCCTCAGTCCTGGCGCTACTTACAGGATTGTTTTCATCACCAGCACCGCGCGCGATGGTACGTCTACCGACATCGATATTTACAACGATTTCGTCACGACCGCAGCCGATCTTGATGCGGGATTGCTGTCCTTAGGCACCACATGGAAGGCTCTTGCTTCGACCGCTACCACGAATGTGCTCGCAAACACTGGCCTATCCGCCTTGGACACAACTACGCCCTTTTTCAACACGCGAGGGAACCGGATCGCCACCGGGGTAACGGTTGGCGGCTCCGGTTTGTTCGGCGGGGGCTCCACCACTCATTTATCTACCCTATTTACAGAGACGGGGTCCGCACCACCAATTAATGCTGCATTAACGGGTACGGCCCCGGATGGAACCACCTCCACCTCCCCACTCGGTGGCTCAAGCGTCATGTACGGACACCCGCAAAAGACGACCTTCGAATGGATCGCCGAAAGCCCGCTCGATAACACATATGTTGGCCTTTACTACGGCATCTCCGGGGACTTGACGGTACCGGGCACTCCCACCCCCGATCCCGAGCCCGCGACTATAGCGCTGACAGGACTGGGCGCGGCCCTGGCATTCGCTTTCTCGAAGGTTCGAAAAGCTCGAAATTAGCCGGCCAAACTCCGGGGCTATAACACTCGTGGACGCCACTGCGCACCCACTGCCGCCATCGCCGAACGTAATGACCCAATGCGCCGGCGGATTTCCCGCGGCGGCGCATCCTGCTCATAAAGCCGAGACACAGGTTCCCGAAATCCTTCACATGCCGAAGGCGCAACGCCGGTCAGGCCTTTTTCCGTATTCCAGTACCCGAGATGCGTAAATCCCCGCTTGATGCGTCCGATGAATGGCCTATCCGGATGCCGCGGTAGGGGCCGTGTACCTGGCCCTCGAAGAGATGCGCGGGCCCAAGGATGCACCGGCGGCTGCGGCTACCGTGGCGAAGGCTCCCGCGGGCGGCGCAACCGGCCAGGGGCCGCATCCACTCTTGAAGACATCGCAATTGTGAGAATTCGCATCACGGAAGACGCGAAAGAGAAGTCCCCGCAAATGTGCCGAGGAGACCTGAGCCGCCGGTGACGTGATAGGATGAGCCTCAGGCAGAATCGATGACGGCTCAGGAAGGGATTCTTACCGCGCTGTTGGCCGCCGTCTGTGGCGGGTGGTTTGTGCGGGAGAGACTGGCGCGCGCGCAGCGCCGCGAGGTCCGAAGCATGTTCGGACTCGGCGAGGCGATCCTCGCTGCCTCATCGCCGAAGGAAATACTAAGCCGGGTCGCCCGGGTGCTCCCCGAAGCCCTGGGCGAAGTGGAAGTCCGGCTGTATCTCTACGACCGCTCGGCGCGCAGCCTCGACCGGATTCTGGATAAGCCTGAAGACGAGGGCGAAGCGATTTCGATCGAGTCGCCGCGCGGCATGGTCCAACGTGGCGTGGCGGTGTGTTTCAAGGACAAGACCCTCCTTGAAATTCCGGACACTCTTGCCAGCCCGTTCGCCGAGGACGACTCGCAATTGGTGGAGCTGACTCCGCCGCGGGCGCTGCTGTTCGTGCCGATGTTCGCTCAGGAGGACGTCATCGGCGTGCTCGAGATTCGCGACAATGGGCGCGCCAGAAAGTTCTGCCCCGACGGGGAAGCGGTGGCGCAGCATCTGGCGAATCAGATGGCGCTGGCGATCCGGCTGATGCGCCAGCGGGCGATGCAGGAGAAGCTTTCGCGATCGGAGAAGTTGGCCGCCGTCGGAAGGCTGGTCACCGGCGTCGTGAACGACTTGCAGGAGCCGCTAGCCGGGATTTCGAGCATGGCGGAACGCGCGCTGCGGGAAGGCGGAGGATCGGAAGCGGAGCTCCGAAGAGTAGCGAAGCAGGCCCGTAAGGCCGAAGGAATCGTATCGAGGCTGGTAGCTTTCGCGCGCGCGGGGCAGGAAGAGTCGCGGCCGGTGGACATCGGCCGCGTGTTGCGGGCCCTGGTCGAATACAGGGACGAGGATTGGGCCGCGCGCGGCATCCATGTGCGTCTTTCGATCGGTGACGATCCGTTGTTCGTGCTTGGGGCCGAAGGACAACTGGAACACGTGCTGCTGAATCTCCTGCTCTACGCCGAGCAGGCGCTCCCGGACGCGGGTCCGAAGTCGATCGGCATCCGCACGGCGTCGCTCGCGGGGCGCGCCTTCATCGATATCGAGTTCAGTTGCGGCGAAGGAGCGGCCGATCCTTTCGCGGCCGGCACGGAAGGCAGCGCGCTTGGCGTTTGCCGCGGCATCGTGGCGGCGCATGATGGAGAAATCACGCTCGCCCCGGGGGGGCCTGGGCTCTCGGCCTTCGAAGTCGCGCTGCCCTGCGCTCCCCCGGACACGCTTTCCGCTCTGAACCAGGCGCGAGAAGGGCGGACGGGCGCGCGCAGCCTGACCGCGCTGCTGATAGAGCCGGATGAGTTGGCGCAGGTGCATCTGGTGACGCTGCTGAGCGCGCGAGGTTACCGTGTTGTGCCCGTGCGAGGGGTCGACGAGGGCCTTGACCTCGCGGAGCGGATGCGCTTCGACGTCGCCTTCAGCGCGGCGCGTTTGCCGGACCGTAACCCGGCGGAGCCCTTCGGAAGCATCCGTCAGCAGGTTGACGCCTTCGTCTTGCTGGCCGATGGCGGTAACCTTGACGCCGCGCTGTGCATTGGCGCGGAAGGACGATTTGTGCTGGCGAAGCCCGTGGAGGCGGACCGTCTCGATCGGACCCTCGAAGCGGTTGAGACTTATCTGCGTCAGTTGCCGCTGGCCCATGTTTGAGCGACCGGGAGAGGGATCATGAAACGACGTCTTGCACTCTGTATGCTTTTCACGCTGATCGCGGCGGTGCCGGGAAAGCCGCAGAAATATTCGGGACCGCGCCCGAAGAAGGTTGACGTTCCGTACCTGCTGCACGGGGACGACCTTGCCGAAACCGAAGCCGCCGAAGCGCGGGAGGAGACTCGCAAGGACGACAAGATCTACGCGATCCAGGGAGCAAGTTCGCCCGCCCGGACGCCGCTGGCCGGGCCGATCTTCATTCTGAAGACGGACAAGCTGGATGCGTCGCGCCTGGAGCTGTTCCGGCTGGAATCGAAGAACGGGCGGCGGGAAGTGACGATTTCGAGGAAAAAGAAAATCGTGTCCCGTCCGCTTCGGCTCTCCGTTTCACGCCTGGAAGACGGTTTGTACCGGATTGAAGTGGACCAGAGCCTGGAGAATGGGGAGTATGCGCTCTCGCCATCGGAGTCGAATCAGAGTTTCTGCTTCCAGGTCTATTGAAGAGACGCTACCGGCGCCTTAACGAAATTCCGAGAAAGGGAACTAAGCGAGCCCGCTCCGCTTGAGGGCGTAGTCCACCGCATCTTGCGGAACTTTGAATTCGGACATCGCGCCGTTGCCCATGAAACCGAGATCGTCGAAACCGGTCTTGCTCGTGTAAAAGGCGTCCACGACCATGTTGCGCGCCCAAGTGAAGAAGCGGATGCCTGGCGCGAGCGCGGGCGAATCGTTCTTGCGGTAGGCAATCAGATCGAGCATCGCGGTCTGCTGCCCAGGCTGCGCGTCCGCGAACATGGCGCCGTGGCGTTTCGTCATCTCGCGATCGAGCCAGCCCAAGCCGCCCGTGTAAATTTCCTTCAACTCGCTGTTGTTCGCGCAGAGCAGATCGATGTATTCCGGAGCGCCCGCTTCGAGCGCTCCCTTCGACTTCTCGTCGGGCGGGATAATCAGATCCGCCAAACGCCGCAGCGACCTGTATTCCTGCGCATTCAACGCCTTCGGTTTGTAGGGGCCCGCGGCCTTCTGGCTGGCTGCCTCCCGATGAACGTGCTGTGCGGCATCGAGCGTCAGCACGCCGGTACCGGAGGCTGTAAGCGCAGCCGACGCGCCGATCGTTCTAAGCGCGTCGCGCCGGGAAACATCGTCGAGGATCTTAAACATTGCCCTTCCTCATTTCATCGGCCATGTATTCCGACATGCGCCAGGCAAACGCCACGATCGAGAGCGTTACGTTCTTGTCGGGATTGCTCACGAACGAGGCTGCATCAGCCACGAAGAGGTTCTTCACTTCATGCGCCTGAGAAAACCGGTTCAGAACGCTGGTCTTCGGGTCGGCTCCCATCCGCACCGTGCCCGCTTCGTGGATGATGGTGCCGCCGACGGAAATTCCGCCATCCTCGCGCTCGGGATTCCGAAGTCCCGTTACCGTGCCGCCCATCGTCTCGATGATCTCGACGAAGGTCTTGTGCATGTGCTTCGCCTGGTTGATCTCGTGCTCGCTCCAGCGCCAGTGAAACCGCAGCACGGGAATGCCCCATTGATCGACAACTTGCGGATCGATCTCGCAAAACGTGTGCTCGTTCGGGATCATCTCGCCGCGGCCGGAGAGGCCCACGCCCGTGCCGTACTCCGCGCGAATGCTCGATTTCAAGCCGACGCCGTAGCCTTCGTGGCGCCGCGCCGCGCCGTGAAACGTGCCGACGCCCGGCATGTTGAATCCGCCGCCAAGCTCCACGTGATAGCCCCGCGCGAAATCCTTGTTCTTCTTGTCCCACAGCCACCACGGGATGTACATGTGCATGCCGCCGATGCCGTCGGAGTTGTGTTTCGGCAGACCTTCAAGCGCCGGGATGCGGCCGCTGAGTCCATAGCCGACGGTGTCGGTGAGATTGCGTCCCGCCATGCCGGACGAGTTCGCCAAGCCGTTCGAGAAGCGCGGGGATTTCGAATTCAGCAACAGCCGCGCCGATTCGCAGGCGCTCGCGGCAACCACCACTGCGCGGCACTTGATGGTTTTCTCGGTGCGCGTGAGCTTGTCGATGTAGGAGACCGCGCTGACCTTTCCGTCGTCGCCGGCGATGAGCTCGCGCGCCATGGCGTTTGCGATTACCGTCAGCCGTCCGGTCTTCATGGCGGGGAACACCATCGCCTGGCTGGAGGAAAAGGCCGACGCCGTCTGGCAGCCGCGTCCGCACTGGCCGCAGTAGTGGCAGGCGGCGCGCCCATGAATGGACTTGGTGAGCATCGCCATTCGCGACGGAATCACGGGGATGTTGAGCTTGCCGCAGGCCCGTTTGATGAGAACTTCATGCACGCGAGGCGGGATCGGAGGAAGAAAGTTACCATCGGGGGCGCTGCGAATGCCTTCGTGAGTGCCCGTAACGCCGATGAAGCCTTCGGCCTTGTCGTAGTAGGGCGCGATCTCGTCGTAGGTCACCGGCCAGTCCGTGCCGAGGCCGTCGGTCGAGTACGGTTTGAAGTCGTAGTCGGAGAAGCGGAGAGAGATACGGCCGTAATGGTTGGTGCGCCCGCCGACGATTCGGGAGCGAAACCAGCGGAACTTGTTGCCGGGGGCGACCGTGTAGGGTTCCCCCTCGATTTCCCAGAAGCCGTTGGGCGCGGCGAAGTAGCCCCATTGCTGTTTGCCGAAGTAGATCTCAGCCGCCGCGCCCGCCCCGCGATGGGGCACCTGATAGGGCGTCACGTGCTCTTTGAAGTCCTTCACCGGGTTGAGTTGCGGGCCGGCTTCAAGGAGGGTCACCTTGAAGCCCAGGTCGGTGAGAACTTTTACGGCGGTGCCGCCGCCGGCTCCGGAGCCGATGACGACGATGTCATGCACCTGGGTGCGGGGTTGGACTTGAGACATGAAATCAAGTGATAGCACAGGCGGACGCGCGAATCAAAGCCGGCCGGCGGGCCTGTTCAAACCTCCGCGGGCCTCCGGAAGCCTACGGACGCGCCGCACCGGAGTAGAATGATCTCATGCTACGCGTCCTTTCCCTCTTCGCCGCCGTTTCCGCACTCGGCGCGGAGTTGCCCCCATTCACGATCGCGGGCATCCGGGTTACACCCGAGGCGTGGGACAAGCAGGCGAATCTCGCCCGCATCGTACACTATACGCGCGCCGCCGCCGCCAAGGGCGCTCAGGTCGTCGTCACGCCTGAAGGCTTCCTCGAAGGGTACGTGGCGAATATCAAGAATCATCCCGGCATCAGCCGCGAAAAGTACGCAAGCATCGGGGAGACCATCGACGGGAGCCGCCTCAGTCCTGCGCTCGATACCCTGCGCAGCCTTGCGAACGAGCTGAAGATCCATCTCGTCGCGTGCTTTGCCGAGAGGCAGGGCGAGCGGATGTTCAACGCGCTCGCGATCTTCTCGCCGCAAGGCGAGATCGCCATGCGCTACCAAAAGGCGCATAACGACGACGATGAGCCGTTCAACGCCACCGGCGCCAAGTTCCCGGTAGTGGATACGCCGCTCGGCCGATGGGGCACGCTCATCTGCTTCGACCGCCAGTTGCCGGAGACGTCGCGCATCCTGGCCGTGAAGGGCGCGCAGCTCATCATCGTTCCCGCGTGGGGCGCTTCAGGCGATATGAACGACGCCATGATGCGCACGCGCGCATTCGAGAACAGCGTCTGGGTGGCTTTCGTGCACCCCAAGCGGTTCCTGCTCATCGACCCGGGAGGCAGGATCGTGGCCGAGGACGATCCGGCAGAAGGGGATCAGGTGGTCACGGGAAAGGTCGCCATCGATCACCGTATCGGCCGCGGAGCGATTCGCAGCCGCAAGCCGCGGTTGTACGAAGAACTGCTCAAGAACTGACCGGCCGCGATTCGATCAGAGGTCTTGCAGCCGCTGCCCGGTATCTCCGAAACGGTCGAGCGATACGCCCATGATGTCCATCATCGACAGATACAGGCTGCAGGCGCGGCGGTTCTCGTTACCCCTGTCGAGATAGTCGAGCACGCGGCCGGGCTTCAGCGCCCCGCCAGCCTTCCCGGCAAGCACGATGGGCATTTGGTCCGCGCCGTGCGCATCGCCGTCGAATAGATTGGAGCACATCATGAGCAGGCAGCTGTCGAGGAGCGATTGTCCGCCTTCTTCGATGTTCTTCAGGCGGCCGACCAGATAGGCGAATTGCCGGACGTGGTACTGATTGGTCTTCAGGTACATCGCCTCGGCAACGGGGGCCTTGCCATTGTGGGTGAGGTCGAGATGCAGCGCGCCTCTCACGCCGTCCAGGAACTTGAAGTTCATCTGCGAGAGATCGTTGTTGAGCATCAGCGTGACGAGCCGCGTCTTGTCCATCTGAAACGCGAGCACGATCAGGTCGAGCATGAGCTTCATGTGGTCCGGCACGTCCTGTGGAATGGCGTCGGCGGGGCGCGGCATGTCCGGCTTCGCGAGCGTCGGGCGCCAGCCTTCAATCCGTTCTTCACGGGAGGCGCGCTCGATTCGTTTCTCGATGTCGCGGACCGACTCCAGATATTCGTCGAGCTTCCGGCGGTCGCCGCGGCTTACCTTGGGCTGGAGAGAATGCGCCTCTTCGAGCACGGCATCGAGAATACTGCGGTCGAGCTTGCGCCCCGTGCCGTCGCCGACCAGCTGGTCGAAGGTCCGGGCGGGATAGATTTCCTTGGTCGCCGGCCTGGTGGGTGACGCCCACGAAATCGAAGAGCCGTAGATCATCGACAAGCCGTCTTCAAGCCGAAGCTCGTTCGGCTCGATCCCAAGCACCAGGCTCGGAACGGCGGAGTGCCCTCCGATCTGGCGGGAAAGCACCTGGTCCATGGTGGTGCCGACGCGGATGTCGCTCGGATCGAGGCTGACCGTCGCTCCCGATAACAAGTTGGGCATCCGGCCGAGATGGGGGCTCGTGGAAATGAAGGCCTTTTCGTGATACAGACCGCGCAGGAAAACGATGTCTTCCCGATGAGGCAGCATGGGCTCGAGGATCGGGCCCAGTTCCATGGAAGCGCCGCCGCCCTTTGCCCACCAGTGAATGGGCTCCACTCCGTTCGAGAAGTAGATGCAGGCGAAGCGCCGCGGAGGCTTATTTGAAGCCGTCTTCGGCGCGGAGGCGCCGGTTTGCCCGAGCAGCGGCAACGATTCCATCCAAGGTAGCGCCACGGCGACGCCAGCGCCGCGGAGGAAGTGGCGGCGCGAGTTCTGGCGGGGAATCCGGCTCTGCGTGTTTTTCATCTTGAACCTACTTGGACGGGACTGGATTGAACTGGAGGGGCTTGAACCGGAGTGCCTTGAACCGAACTTGTTTGAACGGGAGCGCCTTCGTTTCCGAGGCGATTACGAAACTGTGGACTGGTCACAATCCCAGCCGCCAACTGCGAAAACGTAGCCTCGCCTCCGGCCCCTACAAGGCGGTCTATCAGAGGCTGGTCCGACGCGAGGACCGTTCGCCCGAGCGCGTAGCCGAGCAGCTTGTACGAGAGCGTCCGGCGGACCTGGTCTTCCTTCAATCGCAGGTAATCGAGAAGGCCCGCGACACCGGCGATGCGGGTCTTGTCCGCGAGAGTGCCGGAATCGTCGATCGGCTTTCCATCCGGATACTGCTGTCTAAAGCGGCCGATGGAATCGTAGCGCTCGAGCGGAAACCCGAGAGGATCGATGCGGACATGACAATTGGCGCAGGTGGGATTGCGCTTATGCGCCTCCAGCCGATCGTGCACCGAGAGGCCGCCGAAGAGCTTGTCGTCGGCGGGAATCGAGCCGGCGTCGGCGGGCGGCGGGGGAACGGGCGTGCCGAGAATCCGGCGCAGGACCCAGTCGCCTCGCTTGACGGGGCTGGTGCGCAGGGGCGCGGAGGTCGCCGTGAGGACCGCTCCCAGACGAAGCAGGCCGCCGCGCTGAAATGCATTCGCGCCTTCGACCAACTCGACCTTGCCAACGGACTTGATCTCCTTGTCGACGCCATAGTGCTTCGCCAGCGCCTTGTTCAAAAAGGCATAGTCCGAAAACAGGATCTCGCGGATGGGGCGCTCTTTCCGAATGACATGCTCGAAGAACGAGACGGCCTCATCGTACATCGCCGTCTTCACTTCGCCGGTGAACTCCGGGAAGCGACCGGTGTCGACGCCGGTGTGCTGGTCGAAATGGTAGAAGCCGAGCCACTGGCCGAAGAATTCCGTGGACAGGCGGCGGGCCTTGGGATCGGCCAACATTCGCTTAACTTGGCGCTCAAGCTGCCGTGATGTGCCCAACTCACCCGCCGCGGCCGCGCGCCGGAGCTCGCCGTCCGGGATGGAAGACCACAGGAAGAAGCTCATCCGGCTGGCCAGTTCCCAGTTCGACAGCGGCCTGACGCCGGCGGATTCGGCGGCATGCTCCACCCGGTAGAGGAACGCGGGCGCGACGAGGATTCGGGCGAGCAGCGCCTGCACGGCCTTGCGATGGTCCGGATCGGCCGTGATGGTCTTATCGTAAAACCCGCGGAGATTCTGCCGCTCTTTCTCCGAGAGCGGGCGCCGCCAGGCGCGGCTGGCAAAATCAAGGCAATCCTCGATATGACCCTTGCGGGCGGCCGGGTTTTCGGCGAACACGGTATCGTAGTGGGCACGCAGCGACTTCACGTACGTCCGCGTGGCGGCCGGCATGGCGTCGATATCGGCCGCCGTCAACTCCGCGAGGCGTTTTCCCTTCAAGTCGACACCGAACTTCCGGGTCAGCAGGCTCAGATAATTGTCGTGGTACTCGAACGACTTGAAGAGGTCGTTCCATGCCTGATCGAGACGCAGGAGGGTGGCCTCGTCGAGGATATACTCCACAACGAACCGGTCGTCGCGGATGTACTTCACTTTGACCACGAATTCGTCATGCTCGGGCACGTTGTAGGTGTTGTCGAAAGGCTCGGGAACCGGGTCTTTGTCCGCGGGCGTCGGCTCGCCATGCGAATTCGGCGGAAGGATGGCGGCCAACTCCATTACGCCGTCGCGAAACCTCTTGTAACCGGCGCTTTTCATGTCGCCGAGGAGGGCGCGCACCGGCTGCCCTCTGGTCTTGCCGTCGGCGCGGTCGGCAATCGTGACGCGGAAAACCTGATCCCGGTCGCTGCCGATTTCGGCGTCCACCTGGAAGTCCATTCCGGAACCTTCGGGCAAGGGCACCTCGAAAGAGACGGACGATTCCGACGCGAAGTCATCGGGACCCACAGGCGTGCCGTCGAGGCCCTTTCCAAAGTTCAGTCTTTTCGCGGTGTCCTCACTGACCAGTGAGCGTAGTGAGTGCCGCGGACCCGGGGGCACCCCGCCGCGCCGGATCACATTCGGGTCAACCGGGCGCGGCAACCCGGCGAGGGGGCGGATGCCCACGGTTGGGTTCCGCCAGACGATAACGGGCTTCCCGGTCGAGTTGGGGTTGACGAGGGCGACATTGAGGAAGATCCTGGCGGGCCCCGGCGGCAGCGGCGGGCCGCGCGTCCCTCCACGTCCGCCTCTCACAAACGAGAAGCGATGAATCGAATCGGTGTTCAGCGTGCGGTCGCTGAACTCAAGCGGGCTCTCATCGCCCGCGCCGCCCGCAGCCAGGTCGCCGCGCACGAACAGCCAGCTAGGCCAGGTAACCAGGAAATTCTGAATTTCCGTGCATGCGGCGCGAACGGCGGCCTCGTCCACCTTGTTAGCGGCGCCGGGGGCCGGGAGTTTGCGCCAGCGGGAGGCGGCCTCGGAGGAAGGGTAGCCCAAGTCCAGCCGGTTGAGGGTGGTCGAGATGTGCTCGACGAAACGGAGATTGATTCCTTCGCGAGCCGCGAGATCCTTCAGCGTCGCGTTGCTCTCACCGAATGCAGCGCGATGCCGGTAACGCCAAGCTGCATACATCGCCTTGCCGTACTTCTCCAGTCCGAAGGGTCTGCCGCCCTCGCCTGAGACGGTACGGAAGCCATTCGCGGTGTAGATGTCCCGGATGCGGGTGATGGCGGATAACTCGAAGCCGGTCTTGCCTGGATCGGGGAAAAATTGAAGCGGGCCTGCGCCTGCGACCGAATGATCGGCGATACGCTTGGCCGCTGTCAGGTACCGTTCGAGGTTCGCATCCTGCATGAACTGCACGTCGCCGAAGTTCGTGAATCCTTCGCCGCCAACGGAATCGCTTGCGGCGTCGATGCCGGCGTCCAACCGGAGTCCGGTGAGATCCTCGATGGCGTAGGCGTATTCGCCGCTGGTGAGCCGTCTCACGGTGACCCGCCCGGGCTCACCCGCGTGCTTCCCGATGTAGGAGCGAAGCTCCGTCCCGATCCATGAGCTGGCATGGCTGCGTTGCGCGTCGCTTGGCTGCGGCGCGCCCGGAGGGGGCATTTTCCTTTGGTCAAGCGCGTCCGCGACTCTTCGCCACTGCTCGAAACTCTCTCCGAGGGACGACCGGGACGTCAGTTGCTCGATGTTGATTCCGGCGGTTTTCGCCAAGTTGCCGTGGCACTGGAAGCAGTACTGGCGGAAGGTGGACGGCAGGTTCGATGTGGACGGGTCCGCTGCGCGGAGCGTGGACGCGAGGCTTAGAGCGATCAGAAGCGTGGCTCGCAGGGACTGCAATGCCTGGCGTTGGCCTTTTACCGGGGCCTCGCGGATTCGCAGCCGTTTCAATCGCATCGCATCCTATTATAGGCTTGGCATGGACGGGAATCCACACGGTTGATGGGAAATCGAGGCGCGAAGGGGCGGTCCAACGGCATGGGTAGGCGAAGCTGGGCGCCAGCTGACGAGGCATGCGGGAAATGAACGTGCAGCCTGGCGACGGGCGGCTGCGAGTGTGCGGCGGCAGGCGCGTGGGCGCCGGCGGACCGCGTGCGGATTTTTTGGCGCACTGGATGTGCGCGCGCCGGCTGCGGCGTGTATCCCTTTTATTATCTTTACGTTGAAGAGGGGGTGACGCAGAGAATTGAATTTCATTTTATCTAGTTGATCGCGTACGTGGCGTGGTTTCGACGGCGGACTATCAATCTCCCCAGCGTGGACCCGGAGGGGGCGGGAATCGGGCATGGCTCCGTTCTATACTCCTGCCTAAGGGATAGCACGAGCGCGAAAGGGAGATATGAGTTTTTCGGTGGAAGTGATTGACAAAAGTGAAGAAAATATTCCTGGAAGATTGTTTTGACTGCGCTCAGGTTTGCGAGGCGCGGCTTTCAGGAGAGTCTGTTGACTCACGCCGCGACGCACGCTCCGCAATCGAACAACTACGGAAGTTCAGCAGCCGGCGAATGCCCGATATTCAATGAATGGATCGACAGGTGCAATCCGCGTGGGTGCTAAACGCCTTGCGTCTCCTAAGGAAAAATGTGGCCACTCTTCGCCCGCCAAGAGGACTGCGAGTACCGGATTGTCTGTACCATGGAGGCTCGTATCCGGCCGTCACGGCTGAGGAGAGGAACCTTAAGGAGTACGGCCGTCGCCGCCACAATGCGATCGGGCATATCCGGCGCCGGGCCGCACTTCGGCCACATGCCGTATCCGGTCTCGAACGGCTGGCGGTTTTCCCTGGCCGATGTCAGCGTCAGCGTATTTTGAGGAACACGGCTGACGAAGCGATCCGGGGAGACGAGGGGAGACGCTCAAGGCCTGCAACACGGCTGGCCGTGGGATACCATTGACGAGAGGTGCGCATCCCCACTGGATCAGTCTGATCCGAGTTTGCGAGAAGCATAGCAGCGCCGGGTTAGGAAGAACCCGATGATCCCGGAACCGAGCAGAACCCAAGCTGAGGGTTCAGGAGTTGACGTCCCCGTGACTTCCAGTGCCGGAAGGGCGAAATTACCGCTAGAGAAGTTCCAGTTACTGCTGGTGGTGAGGTTACGCCCGGCATAGATCCCTGGAACAGAGGGACTGGAGATCAGCCACCCGCCGCTCGTGTGGGCCAGATCCGGTGCGGTCAGCACGACCCAGTACTGGGCGCCGCTCGCCAACGCCGGGCGTGAAGACGAGATCGCGGTCAACAATGACGGGACGGAAAGTGTGAAGGTAAACGATTCGATGGCGGGACCCGGCGTCGTAGCACCTGCTGCAAGGTACATCGTCAACTGATCGTATGGAGATGCTGAGTGTAGGTGCGCTGCAATTGTGATAGTGTCAAGCAAGTAATCGGCGGTGGGGGTGAAAGGGACAGCGAGTTCGAGCTGCGAATCGAATTGAGCGAATTTGCCGATTGCCCAGCCAGAGAAGAATGCATAGCCAGGCGGCGGGCTGCCGAAGCTATTGTAGATAACGCTTGCTTTGAGCGGAATCAGGGAAAGCAGCAGCATGGTCGGCAGCAACAGTTTCCGGTTCTTCATTGATATGTCTTTCCCGTGGGACGATTGGCTGGCCATCGCAGCCTAAGGTTGGTTTTCGCCGTTGTTGCCGCTTATCCCATCGCCAGGATTTCCAGTTTGGGCGAAATCTCCATTTTGGAGTCCACAGTCCTGTTTAGTATACATCCAGCCGCCATGCTTTGGTCCTGCACCTTGCGTTCATTCCTCTGGGTCCGCTTTCGCCCCGGCAAGGCGCCGTTCCGTCCAACGGCAGCCTGGAGCGGGGCATCGCGGAGTTGTTGACGTTTCTCGACCTGATATTCGACACGCACCAGATGAGTGCCTCCGAAGGTGTTGGTCTCGATGATGCCGGCGCCCGCGTCGAGGTAGGCGCGATGAATGTCCGAGACCACGTCCGGGCGCGTCTTCCGGCGTTCGGTGGAGGTCATGAGCGCTGTCTCAATTCTACCGGTGGGACAGGCCTCCCGGCATGTCGGGGCTGTCAGACAGCTTCATGGGCGTCAAGAAAAGCTGTCGCATCACTCTCTATCAAAGTTCATTCCCACAGCGTAGTCGCTGCCTGACCGTCAGCACATCTCCGTATAGCGACTATACGCTCAGGTGGTTTCGGCGGACAGCGTTTCCGGGTGATTTCGGGGCCGTGCCGCCTTCGTTCCTACTCAAACCCTTCGAGCATCCAGAGGTCGAACGGCCACTTGGCAATCGCAGTCGCAAAGCGCGCGCCGTCCGGATGCATGCTGAGGCCCCTCACGGTACTGGTGGTCGGCGGAAGATCCACCCCCGCCAGCGGCTTCGATGCGCCCGTCGCCACGTCATAAGAGATCAACCGCCACGCCGCTCCCTTGCCGGTCACGTTCGGGAATAGACCAAAAACCTGGCTCCCGTCTTTCGAAAAACCGAGCGGGACACTGAAAACTCCCGACGCGAGTTTGCGTTCGGTCTTGTAATCCAAAGACATCAGGTACAGACCGTCCGAGCTATAGGCAAGAATGCCATCGCCCTTCGGCGACCACTGCACCGGCTGCCGAAACCGCTCCCGCTCCGAGGCCTTGTAGCTCGCCAGGATCTCCGGCCCGCCGCTTACCCCCGGGCGAATTTTCGCAACCTGGACTTCCTGCGTCTCGGGCACGGATCTCAAATACAAAATCCATTGGCTGTCAGAGGACCACAGCGCGCCATGTGTCGCACACAGAGATCCCGGCTCGATCGCGGTCGCCGTGCCGCCGGATGCACTAGCCAGCACTACCTGGGCGAGCTTCCCAGCGGGATTCCGTCCGAACGTGAACCGGGTCCCGTCCGGAGCCCACTGCGGTTGCGCAAATATGTCCGCCGATTCGCCTTCCACCACTTTCCGCGGAAAGCCTTCTCCCGAGGGAGCATCCTCCACTGTCCATTTTCCGGAGCGATTTGTCGTGTATAGGTAATTCGTTCCCGACGGAGCCCACGCCGGCCAAAAGGAAACGCCCCCACTGACCAGCATCGCCCGAACGCGTCCATGCGGAATCGCGACTTCCATCAGATTCCACTCCGACCTTCCCGCTTCGAACGCGATGCGCTTGCCGTCAGGGGACACCGCCGGGTGCAGAATCGTATCGGGACTCGCGTAAATGGTACGCTTGCCGCCGTCCGCTGTGTCCACCATCAACAGGGTTCCCTCAATGTCGGACAGCCCGTTCAGGACCACGCGCCGGCTGTCCGGCATCCAGCTCCCGAGGCTCACGCCGGATCCCGCCTTCTTTGCCGTACCCTCCGGGTGACCCCAGATCCACAAATCGCCTCGGAGAGTAGCGGCCAACTTAGTGCCGTCAGGCGAAAACCCAACCATTACCTGACTGCCACCGATCGCCGCGGCTTCCTTGGGGAGGGGAACCTCACGCGGTTCGCCACCGCGCACCGCTGTCCAGATCTTGCGATTGCGGATAAGTGCGAAAGTCTTGCCATCTCGATGCACGGCGCCGCCCGTAGCGCGGTCAAAAACACGTTCCGGAGTTCCGCCAGTGGCGCCCGTCGCCCATATGCCGTCATTCGTGTGGAAATAAATCGTGGCGCCGTCGGGAGACCAGAACGGTCCCCCGGCGTTATTCTCGCCTCGAGTGACTTGTGCCGCCTGGGACGATCCAACGGCGCGCGTGAACACCTGATAAATGCCGTGGATGTTGGCCGTATAAGCGATGCTCTTGCCGTCCGGCGCCCAAGCCGCCTCCAATTCCGTGGCCTCGTCCCGGGAAAGGGGCGTGAACTTGTAATGGGACAAATCGGAGCCTTGAGCGCGCGGCTTGGGCGCCGATATCCACATGCCCGCCGCACCCACCACAAGTCCCGCCGCCAACGTCACCCACGTACGCGTGCGCCGCTTGGGAGCCGGAGGAGCCGCCATCACCGGCTGCGAGACGCCCGTTACTTCGGAGAGGCGCTCACGAATCTGTTTCAACTCGCGGTAGAGATCGCGCGACGAATCGTAACGATCGGCGGGATCTTTGGCGAGCAGACGCGCGATCACCCATTTGAGCGGCGCTGGAACCGCGGGCGGCAGCGGCTCGGGCTCTTCGCGGATGATCGCTGTCATCGTCTCCGCACGGCTGCCGCGAACGAACGCCCGGCGTCCCGCAGCCAGCTCATACAGGATTAGCCCAAACGTGAACTGATCGGACTGCGCTCCGAGGTTCTGCTCACCTTTGGCCTGCTCCGGAGACATGTAACTCACGGTGCCGATCACGGTGCCGGGTTCGGTCAGCATCATCGTGGCTGTCGCATCCATCGGCTTCTCTTGCGCAATCGCCTTGGCCAGACCGAAGTCGAGAATCTTCACACGTCCGCCGGGGGTCACCAATATGTTGTCGGGCTTCAGATCCCTGTGTACGATGCCGGCTGTGTGCGCGGCGGCCATCCCGTCAGCCACTTGTACAGCCAGATCCAGCAGTTTCCGAGGCCCATCGGGTGGAGCCATCGGCGCGCCTTCCACATACTCCATCACCAGGTAATTCGGGCCGACGTCGTAAATCTGACAGGTGTTCGGATGATTCAACGCTGCAATCGACCGCGCCTCGTTGGCAAACCGCTCGCTGAATTCGGCCTGCGCAACTTTGATCGCAACCACGCGATGGAGACGCGTATCTCGAGCTTTATAGACGGTCCCCATTCCGCCGGCGCCGAGTTGCGTAAGGATTTCGTAGGGTCCCAGACGGTCGCCGCTGGAAAGAGACGTCATAGCTTAATAGGATATTACGCGGAAACGGTACTCCGCACGATTCCCGGCTCACGTTCTGATCCGCCCCCGCGGCGGCGGCAGCTCATCGGCTGTCTTCGAGTGGAAGATCGTTTAGAGGGACCCGAGCCTGCTTTCGCGGCCAGGTTTGCGGTCCCGGTCCTGTTTGCGACGAACCGTTTTCCGACGTCGCCGCCGTTGGTTCGCCGATACATGATCACGCCCACCATATCCTTTGCCCGGTCCACCCAGCCGTACGTGCGATAGGCCCGCCGTGGCAGTAGGCATCAATACGTTTATGGCGCTCCGCGGAGCCGCGACTAAGGCCGAGTAAGATAGCAGGCGCGCTTAAACAGGGCTGAGCGCTGTTTATTCAGCCACGCCCAGGACCGCCGTCCGTGAAGGCGGTCGCGCCGGCGAAGGCGTGGCCTCCTACGATCAATCCGCTCCGCTCAATCCTAACCACTTTCCGCCGTTAAAGTAGTGGGTCACCGACGCTTTCCCAATGTATGCGTCGTCGATTCCCCGATGGTCGATCGGCGGCGGTACGGGTCCCCCGTATGCGCGATAGCGCCGCATGATGAAGTCCTTTCCAACGGGACTAATACCTCTGGAGAACCCGATCTCTTCACCAACCATCCCTTGAAGGAAGACGCGGTCCTCCGCCCGCGCGATAACGGCGGCGTTCTTCTCCGAGCCGTTCCAGAAAACGAGGATCGAGGAGAAGCCTTTGACCGAGCACAAGACGGCCCAATCCCGTTTGGTCCGGTTTGGCGAACTCGCCCCCGGATGACGTTATTCGCCTTCGCCGTGAATGCCTCCTGGGGAATCGTGGAACTCCGGCGTTGCAGTTCCCGAACGACACCGGTGGGAAGTCTCCTGAAAGCCGCGGGTGAGAGCCGCGCGATTCGCCGCTCGGCCTCATCGAACTTGAGCTGCATGTCCCCGGGAAATTGGGCGAAGCACAGCGAACGGGCCATTGCCGCCAGCCCCGCAACCATTGGTAAGGAACGAGCGCACATACCCACCGAATTACCGCGCCGGGCGTGCCTGCGCGGGCGCCGTCACGAACGGTGCGGCATCGAACCATCGCTGACCCGTCTCGCCCATCTGTGGCAGAGCGGTCCCACGGATACGGTTCGCCGGAATCCGGTTTCCGCTGAACGGATTCGCGGAAAAATCGCCGTTTCGGATCGCCAGAGTGGGGACCGGCGAGTAGCATCCGCCATAACCACCAATGATCCCACCGATCACGGAACCGAAGCTCGACGAGTCGCTCGTGAAAGCGTACGGAGCCGAACTGGAACTGCCGATCAGATTGCCGTACTGGGCTTCCAGGATTACCGGCGCCAGTTTGATAGCGTCTTCGAGCGCTTTCAACCTGGTCTTTTGGTCTGGGTTGAGCGCGTCCAGGTGGCGTGTCCGGTTTTGGTTTGCCCGGACCTTCAACTCCCGGCAAATGGACTCGATTTCGGCGTAACGGATTCCAAGAGCGTTGGGGTCCAACGTTTCCTTTGCGGTCTCTTCAGCGATTTCACCCTGAGCTTGGAAGATACGCGCCTGCTTCTCTTGCGCGAAGCGATTGTACTCTTCATTGGCCGTCAGAATCGTTTGCACTTGAGAGTCGGTCAACTGCAGAAACTGCTTAACCTGCTCCAGCGGTTGATAGAACCGCGGAATCGGTTGAGCCCATGCGGAAATGGCGAACGGGAGGAAAGCGGCGAAAAATGACAGCTTCATATCTCCATTATCGAGCATTCCCTGGTGAACGGTATGACCCGCGCGGCCACCAGAACACCCCGTCGCCATCCGCCTGCCCCGAAGGCGCAGGTACTCCGGATGCGCCATAGGCTGCGGTCGGCGTTGCAGACGGGAATCGGGGCATTCATTGGTTTTGGCGTCCAGGATAGAACCCTCAACGACAAGAACCTCAACGACAGTTTGCGGCGAAGCCGCGCTGTGATACGATTGCGGACAGTTTTTCGTAGCGGAGGTATCCCATGACGTTCTTGCGCGGATTTCTCGCGGCGCTCCTGCTCGCCGCGGGCCTCAACGGACAGCTCAACCGCGGTACTCTAACCGGCGTATTGGCCGACCCCTCGGATGCCGTCATCGCTCAGGCGAAAATTACGGCTCTGCATCTTGAAACCAACATCCCCTACTCCACCACATCGACCGACAGCGGCAACTACACGCTGCCGTCTCTGCCGATCGGCCGGTATCGCGTCGACGTGGAAGCGGCTGGATTCAAGCGCGCCGTGCGCGACGACGTGAGTCTTACGGCCGGCGCGACGGTGCGGCTCGACGTGACGCTCGAGCTCGGCTCGGTGGCCGAAACGATCGAGGTCTCGGCGAAAGCTTCGTCGATCGAGACCGAGACGACCCGCGTCGCCACGAGCATCACGAACCGGCTGGTCGAGAACCTCCCGCTTGTCGTCGGCGGGCAGATCCGCAATGTGTTCAGTCTGGCGATCATCGCCCCCGAGACCAAAACCGCGAATAGCTTTCGCATTGGCGGCGGCCAGGGCGCCGGATGGGACATGCTGATGGATGGCGTATCCACGGCGTCCGCGTCGACGAATTATCAGAACGAGCGCGCGCCCATCAGCTCGGTGCCTGTCGACGCGATCAGCGAGTTCACCGTTGAAACCTCGGGCATGAAGGCCGAGTACGGGCGCGCCATGGGATTCATCAGCTTCGAGACGAAGTCCGGCACGAACCAGATTCACGGCAACCTGTTTGAATTCCTGCGCAACGACGCTTTCGATGCGCGCGGCTTCTTCGCGGCCCGCAGGCCGGTTGCGAAGCAGCACGATTTCGGCGGCACCGTGGGCGGACCGCTCTCCATTCCGAAGATTTACAGCGGCCGCAGCCGGACGTTTTTCTTCGCGAGCTATGAGGGGTTCCGTTATCGCGAAGGCAATCGTCCGTCGTTCAACACGATTCCACTTCCGGAAATGTACGAAGGCGATTTCGGCAAATGGGTGACCGGCGCGGGCGTTCAGATACCGATCTACGATCCGGCTTCCACCCGCCCCGGCCCGAATGGCACGTTCGTGCGGGATGCGTTCCCCGGCAACCGTCTGCCGATCAATCGCTTTAGCGAAGTGGCAAAGCGCTATCTGGGAGTCCGGCCGGCGGAGATGGTTCCCAACCTGCCCGGCGTGCGGAACAACTACTTTCGCGATGAGGGCTCGTTTACCTTCCCGTGGAATAAGGGCAGCGGACGCCTCGATCACCACCTGGGCTCGAAAGGCCGCGTTTCCTTTCTGTATCTGCGGGGGAACAAAGAGGACTTGACCACCAATCCTCCCGGCCTGCCGAATCCGTTCAACGGCAACAGCGTCTGGTCCCGCAAGAACTCGTCGGGACGCTTTTCCTGGGACCGCACCATCAGCTCGCGCATTCTGAACAGCCTGCGCGTGTCCTATCAGGAAGAGGCCGGCGATCTGGTGACGATCAACTCGGCCGACCCCGAGGCCAAGTGGGGGGAGCGGCTGTTGATCAAGAACGCTCCCGGACCGGACCGCGGAATGCCGCGTCTCCAGTTCACGGAATACACCGCGTGGAGCGGCGCGGCGTGGGGTTTCGACCGGGGCCGCGACTTCAACCTCGCAAACGACGTCTCGATCATCAAGGGCAAGCACAGCTTCAAGATTGGCGGCTTCTTCAGCAAGGATCACTGGCATGGCGGAGGGCAGCACCGCCCGAACGGTTCGTTCGACTTCTCGTTCCTCGCGACCTCGATTCCGGCCGATCAATCGAGGAATACGGGCAATGCGTTTGCGTCGTTTCTGCTCGGATACCCCGGCACGGCGGGCCTTGAGACGCCGCGCAATGTTGTACAGATCTGGAAGTATCTGGGCGGCTTCTTTCAGGATGACTGGAAGTTGAGCTCGAAGCTGACGTTGAACCTCGGACTCCGCTACGAGTATACGTTCCCGGTAGTGGGCGGCGCGGAGATCGACGGGAAACTCGACGGCTTCTCGAACTTCGACCCGAATGTGCCGAATCCGGGCGCGGGCGGCATCCCGGGCGCATTTATCTTCTCGGGCTCCGGAGCGGGGCGCACCGGATCGCAGACGATGTACGACGGCTGGCACAAGGCGGTTTCGCCGCGCGTGGGCATCGCGTACGCGCCTAAACCGGGTACCGTGATTCGCATCTACGGCGGCCGTTCGTTTGAAGCGATCAAGACGATCGCCGGCAGCACCCACTTCGAAGGGTTGATTCTGAATCGGGACTGGACGTCGTCGGACTCCCAGGTGAACGACTTCCCCACGCTTCTGGATAGGGGCTTGCCGCCCTGGCAGAAGCCGCCGTTCATCGACCCCACAGTGGGCAACGGGCTCGCAAGCGTCGCGTTCTGGCAGCGGAGCGACTCCGGCCGGCCGCCTGAGTTCTTCACCTGGAATCTGGATATTCAGAGGCAATTGCCGGGAAACGGCGTCTTCACCGCCGGCTACACCGGCACGCGCGGAACGCACCTGACGTCGGGTATGGTGAACATCAACCAGATCAGTCCACAGTACCTCACCGATCTGGGGCCCACGCTGCTCCGCGGCAACATCAATTCCGCCGCCGCGCGCGCGGCGAATATCAGGATTCCCTACGCCGGATTCAACGGCACGGTGCAACAGGCGTTGCAGGCGTTTCCTCAATACCGCAGCGTCAATACCTTCACGGCGGGCGGCGAAAGGGCCGGCACGTCGAGCTATCACGCGTTGATTCTGAAATTCGATAAACGCTACTCCTCGGGATTGACGCTGCTCGGGTCGTATGTATTCTCGAAGATGTTCGCCACGTCGGATCAGGCGACCGAAGCTCAGCGCGTACCTCTCGACTACTACAATTTGAAACTGGAAAAGGGTCTGAGCGTCGACGATCAGACGCATCTTTCGCGGCTTGCATTCAGCTACGAGTTGCCCGCTGGCAAGGGTAAAGCGCTTGCACTGACTGGCATCGCCGCGCGGCTGCTGGGGGATTGGGGCTTCTCGGGATTCCTCGAGTACGCGTCGGGAACGCCATTGGGCGTGGGACCCGGCGTGTCGCCGCCGATCTATCCCGGCGGCAGCGGAAATCGAGTGTTCATCACTTCCTACGACAACTGGCGCGCTCCGGTTTCAGGTGAGAAGTTCGACCCCTTCAAAGACGTGTGGTGGAACCGCGCCGCGTTCCAGCAAGTGCCCGCCGCATTCCTCGACACGCGCCTTGGCAACGCCACACGCAACAATCCGAAGACGCGGAGCCCCGGCGTTTTTAATGAGAACCTGAGCTTGGCGAAGAACGTATCGGTTACCGAACGCGCGAAGCTGTCGTTGCGCTTCGAGGTGTTCAACATCTTCAACCGTACGCGGTTTGGCGGACCGGATAGCACCGCGACTTCGCCTACGTTCGGCCTGGTTCGCAGTCAGGCGAACGCTCCGCGCCAGATGCAGATTGCGCTCAAGGTAGTATTTTGATGAAGGTACTGTTCTGATTTTGGCGCTTCTGCTCTGGTTCGCCGCCGATCCGGCAGCGCTCTACCGGCGCGGACTTGAAGAGTATTCACGAGACCGGTTCGTGGAGGCGGAGCGCTATCTGCGCGAGGAGGTCGAAAGCAATCCGCGGAATTTCCAGGCGCGGTTTCTCCTGGCCGCGACTCTAGTCCGGCTCGACCGTCACCCCGCGGCGTTGACACAACTTCGCGCCGCGCACGCCTTGAACCCGAGGCATCGCGATGCGGCGAAGCTACTGGGGATCGAAGCCATCCGGGGCGGCGCGGCCGCTGAAGCCGTGAAGGCTCTCGATCCGCTGGTGGATAGCCTGCCGTTCGACGAAGAGACACATCTCCTGCTGATCGAGGCGCAGCAGGATTCGGCGATGCCTGAAGCGGCGCTAGCGACGGCGAGGAAGGGTGTAACCCGCTTTCCCGCGTCCGCGCCGCTCCACTGCTGGATGGGTCTGGAATTGAAGGATTCCGGGCAGTTCGTTCCGGCCCGAACGCACCTTGAGAACGCGGTCCGGATCGACCCCGGCTATGCTGTCACCTACGCGGTGTTTGGCGATCTGGCGATGAAAGAGGAGAAGTACGAGGAGGCGGGCAGGCATTTCAGGACGGCGGTGGAGAAGCGGCCGGAGGACGCGGAAGCGCACATCGGGCTAAGCCGGGCGCTCGAGAAGATGGGCCGTGCTTCGGAGGCGATTCAGGCGCTCGAAACGGCCGCTGGCGCTGGTCCGAGGATTCATCTCGAGTTGTCGCAACTGTACGCGCGCAGCGGCGACAAGGAACGCGCACGGAAAGAAGCGGAGTTGTATAGACAGCTAACGAAACCCGCGAAATGAGGGCCGATCACTCTTGCCGCAATGCCACGATGGGCTCGACCCTCATTGCGCGCCGCGCCGGGAAATAGCAAGCTGCGGCGGCGACCGCGATCAGCAACAGCGAGACGGTAATGAACGTCAATGGATCGGTGGCGGTAACGCCGAACAGAAGACTTGAGCCAGCCCGGCCCAGCCACAAGGCCCCCGCGAGCCCGAGCGCGAGGCCGGTTAGGCTCAACTTCAGCCCCTCGCCGATTATCATGCGGAAGATCTCGCCGCCCTGCGCGCCCACCGCCATGCGGATGCCGATCTCGTGCGTGCGCGTAGCGACAGAATACTGGATGAGCCCGAAGATCCCGATGGCGGCAATCAGCAGCGCAATTACGGAGAACCCGATGAGGAGTGAGGTCTGGAAGCGGCGCTCGGTGAGGAACGCTCCGAGCTGGCTTTCGAGTGTACTCACTCCATACACCAGTGCATGCTTCTCCACGCGGCGCACGGCAGCCTGAACCGCCCCTGCCATCTTCAGCGGGTCGTCCGTGGACGTTCGTATGACAAGAATCGCGCGCCGGGGAGGATTCTGCGCCAGCGGCTCGAACATCTGCGGCGCCGGCGCGTTTTCGAGCCCCTGACGCCGCATGTCGCCCACCACTCCGGCGACTGTAAACCATACACTGGAATCGCCGGGCATGAATCGCTTGCCCACCGGATCGCGCCCGGGCCACAGGCGGCGAGCCATCGCGTCATTGACGATCGCTACGCGCGGAGAATCGGGCCCGTCCGCGGCCGAAAAGAAGCGCCCCCGGAGTAAGGGAGTACCGAGCGCCCTGAAAAATCCATCGCTGACTTCGTCGCTTCGGAAGCGCAGGCGGTCGGAAACAGGCCGGGCGTCCCCTTCGGCGGTGACGACCCGTTCCGGGTTGCCGCCGATGAAAAGCTCGCTGGTGACGCCGGAACTCTCCACGCCGGAAAGCGATCCAATCCGTTCAAGCACGCGGTTGTAGAAGTCGGCCCGCTGCGCGGTTGCCATGAAGACCGGAGAGGCGAGTGCGACCGAAAGAACCCGCTCAGGCCTGAATCCCGGATCGACGTTCTCGACCGACCACAGGCTTCGGATCAGAAGACCGGCGCCAACCAGCAGAACGATAGTCAGCGCGAATTCGGTCGCTACGAGAGCGCGTCGGATTCCACGCGCGGCGACTCCGCCAGCGATGCTTCTTCCTCCCTCCTGGCCAGAGGGCCGCAAGCTCCGGCGCGCCATGGTTACCGCGGGAGCCAGTCCAACCAGTATTCCGGTGAGGAGACAAAGGGCGAAGGCCCAGCCGAGCGCTCGCGGGTCGATCGCGGCCTCGTTCAGACGATCCAGGTCACCGGGCTTGAAAACCAGAATGAGACGGATGCCCGCGAGCGCAACCGACAACCCCAGCAGTCCCGAGAGGACGGCCAGAGTCAGACTTTCGGCGAGCAACTGACCGACGATCCGCGTACGGCTGGCTCCGAGCGCCGCTCGAATGGCGATCTCCCTTTCGCGGCCGGCCCCGCGGGCGAGCGAGAGGCTCGCGACGTTGGTAGCGGCGATGAGGAGAACGCAAAAAACCACGCCTGTGAGCATCCACAATGCCAACCGCGCCCTGGGTCCGGTAAGTTGAAGGCTCAACGGGACCACGGCAATACCGCGGTTCCCGTCTGACGCCGGCGACTGCTGGTCGAGACGGCGGGCGATCGCGCTCATCTCGGCCTGGGCTTGCTCAAGAGTTACGTTCGGCCGAAGTCTTCCAACGACGGACCAGAAACCTAAGCCGCGCGCGCGGCGAAGCGCCTCCCAATCCGGATACATTGTGTGCGGCTCCCATACATCCGATCCCCCGAACTGGTAACCCGCGGGGAGGATGCCAATGATCCGGGAAGGGCGTCCGTCAAGCTCGATGGACGAGCCTATCGCATCAAAGGAGCCTCCGAAACGGGCTTGCCAGAAGCGATGACTGATCACGGCCAAACGCTGCCGCTGCTCAGCCTCTTCGGCCGAGAAGCTGCGTCCGTGCGAGGGTTGAACGCCCAGTAATGAAAAGAGGTTGGGTGAGATCCTGGCGGCGCTGATCTGTTCCGCCCTATCCGCACTCGTTAGCGTCACGGAAACACCATCGAAGAAAGCCATATCCGCGAAGCTCTGGCTCTGGCTCCGCCACTGTTCGACATTCCAAAATGCCGTTCTGCCTTCACGAAGGTTCTGACTCGGACTCTCGCTCCACAACATCGCCAACCGCTCCGGCGATCGATAAGGAAGCGGCCGGAGCAGAACGGCATTCAGCACACTGAACATTGCGGTGTTGGCGCCGATTGCCAACGCCAGCGTAGCTACGGAGGTCGCCGTAAAGCCGGGGCTCTTGCGGAGAGTCCGCAGCGCGTAGCGTAGGTCCCGCGCCATCGTTTCGACCAGAGCGAACGCCCTTCGCTCACGGTAAATTTCCTTCATCGGCTCGATGGCTCCGAAGCTGCGCAGTGCGGCATATCGGGCCTCCGCTGGATTCATGCCGGCTTTGAGATTGTCCTCAACCTGCATCTCCACGTGAAAGCGAACTTCATCATCCAGCTCGCGCTCGAGGCGTCTGTGTTCGAACAGGCCGCGCAGGCGCGCGGCAACCACGCCGGCCCAGCTCATCCCGGATCCTCCGCCAGGCTCCCAAGGTCAACGCCAAGGAAACGTTCAATCGTCGATGACATGCGCCTCCAGTCCTCGGTTTCCCTGGCAAGCCGTCTCCGCCCCGCCGCGGTAATGGAGTAAAACTTCGCCTTGCGGTTCTTCTCGGACGCTCCCCACTTCGAAGCAATCAATCCTTCCTGCTCCATTCGCAACAGAGCCGGATAGAGAGTGCCCTGGTTGAGGCGCAGCACGTCTTTGCTGATTTGCTCGATCCGGCGAGCAATACCGTAACCGTGGAGCGGTCCAAGCGCCTCGAGCGTACGTAGAACGAGAAGAATCAGAGTGCCTTGGAGAACATCCGTCTTATCCGTGCGCCCGCTTCTCATTAGGTAACCTACAGGGACAGGATAACCGATGTACCTGTAGGCCGTCAACAGGAAAAGACGCCCGCAGCCGGCACCCAGGCCGCCGCGAGCACGCGATTACAAACGACTCCCTTGGGGGAATCGCCGCAAGCCGGTTCGCCGGCGACGATCGCGGCCGGAAGCTCAAAGAATTCAGGGCGTACGGAAGCTCATTGGAGGGCCCGAGTAGTGCACATGCACCAGCCGCCATTGGTCTCCGACCTTGCGATAGACCTGCGTCTCCCTGCCGTCCGTTTGAATCGGCGAGCCGTTGGAACGCTGTTTCGCATCGAAGCGCCAATAGAACTCGGCCCATGCCGCGCTCCCGTTGACATGTACGGAAAGGTCGCGCACCGTAAGCTTTCGTTCCGAAAACGACGATCCGAAAAATGTGTAGAAACCCTTCACTTCCTCCCAACCGTGTTGATGTCCGGCGGGGTGGATAAAGGAAACCTCCGGAGATGTCAGCCAGACCTGAGAGGCGAGACTTGTGTCGGCGGCGTCGAGGGCGGCGGTATACTTTCCGATCTGGAGCCGGATGGCCTCCGTGGAGGCTTGAACATCGCCGGCGCGCTCCCCGGGAGCGGTGCACGAGACAACAAACACTGTCGAACACAGCGTGAGTGTTGCCCCTCGCGTCAGCCTCAACGCTTTTCTATAGTTCGGATTTTTCACAGTTGATGTCCCAGCGGATGCCAAACCGGTCGGTGACACTGCCAAAGCGGAGGGCCCAAAAGGTTTCCTGCAACGGTACATGGACGGTTCCGTTTTCAGCGAGTGCGTGAAAAAGAGGTTCCGCATCCTCGAGTTCCTTCAAACCCAGCAGTATGCCGAATCCCTGCGGGCGCTCATATGTGCCTGGCAGAGCGTCGCCACCCGAGAAAGTCGTGTCGCCCACGGTCAGCGTTGCATGGACCATCTTTCCGCGCCAATGTTGTGGGGCGTCCTTTGCCATGGGCGAATCACCCCAGGTGAGCTTGAACGTGATCTTACCATTCAAACATTGTTCATAAAACTTGAATGCGTCTTCGCACTGGCCGTCAAAGGAAAGGTTGATAGAGAGACGTAGTGTCATTTCGAGGCTCCTCGAGCGGCGCCTTCGCGCAACCAGGCGACTTCGCTCGCAAAGCTATTATCGCTGCCGGCGAGCTCGTAGTCTTGTAAAAATGTGTCCTCGCTCGCAATCCACGCACTTGGCGAACAACCGGCGAGTGTATTCCATTCGCGCGTCATGTGCGCCTGGTCATAATATCCGCAGGCGGACGCCACATGCGCCAGGCTCGGCCGCTGGTCCTTGATCAATCCGCATGCACGTTCAAACCGAAACACCCGAGCGGCGGACTTCGGCGTAACGCCGATCTCAACTCGAAAGCGCCGGCTGAAATGCCACCGGCTCCAGCCGATTTCACGAGCGATCTGTTCGATCGGCATAGATCCGTGGGTTTGCGCCAGCTTCCTCCACGCCCAAGCGAGTTCGGGTTGTGACGCGATTGGCTTGATCCTGGCCATAAACGCCCGATCCAGAATTGCGAAGCGCCGGCGCCAGGTGCCCGCCTCGATCAGGCTCTCGACGAGATCTCCCGCGCGGCATCCCCAGATGTCGGAAAGATTCACTACGGCCGACGCAATTTCGGCGCTAGAGACGCCCAGGATTCCTCGAACGCCGAGCGGCGTCAGGAACAGGTGCAAGAGATGGGCGTCTCCACCTTGGCGCACGATTGCGGGAGTGTCCTGTAGGCCGCTCACCAAGGCCGCAAATGTTGCCGGCTGTTGGGTCGTATTGGGCATTTGAATAACGTCTATCGGCGGACCGAGGCTGATGATTAGATGGACATGGCGCGATGGCAGCCCCACATGCGTGCCCGGCGGCATCCCAAATGCCAGGAAACCGGCATACTGCGTGATGAACGGACGCAAAGCCGCGGCGGGCAAGCATACTGCGGAATTCGAATTGCTCATGCCAGTTGATTCCCGGCAAGTTTAACATGATAGCGGACTTAAAGATCGGACCCAGGTGGTTCTCGGTTCATAGGCGGTCCAGCCGAATTTGCGAGCGACCGGATCCATCGGCGGGTGGTGGAGGCGGTCCGCAATTCCTTGAGCCCGCTTTTCCGCATGACGCGCCACGCATCCGCCGCGGCAAGTATTTCCAATCGAAGAATGGGCCTGAAGGCGGGAGCGAAGCGACCCGCCGCAGGGCCTCCTTCTTGAGTTGGCGTCCTACGGACCAATCTGGTAGACTGACTCTGTGCGGCCAGGTAGCTCAGTCCGGTAGAGCGCAGCCCTGAAAAGGCTGGCGTCGGCGGTTCGATTCCGTCCCTGGCCACCACTTCCAAACCTTACCAGTTTCATAGACTTGTGGGCAATGCCCGTGCCAACGCACCCGTGAAAACTGCCTCCGTGGAGTCCAAGTGGAGTCCAAACTCGGCGCGGCAGCGTTCGATGTAGCCCTGGTAGCCATCGTCGGGACGATGGTCATCTCCCTAATTCCTTGTCCTTCAACGCGATGGTACCCATGGTAGCCATCGCGACGGTTTTTCTTTGTTGTCTCGCGATTGAGGAGACCACAAACGTCCTCCTATATTAGGAAAGCTCCCATGCATCCCAGTCGTGGGCACGCTGCCGGATCGTCGTCATGAAGCCGGTAGAAGCCCTGATGCCGGAAAGAGGACCAGCTACGCCTAGCCAAAACTGGCGGCGGCAACCACCGCACGAGTCTTAGTTCTTGCCGCCCAATGTACCTTGCCCAATCGCAAACATCGCTCGTATCCACGGGAGAACTGGTGGAGACACTCTGGGTTCCAGTACAGGAAGGGAGCGAAAACCAAGTGACATCGGACCTCCATGCCCGTCTCTTACTTTCGAGCGGCCAATACCCTTGACGGGTAGAAACTCTGCCGAACGACCCGGTCGCTCAGAATCCGGAAGTCCTTTGCCTCAATTACCGCGGGAACGCTGCGTTCCACCTGGCGGCCCCAGAACGCCGGCACGATGCCGCCCAATACCTTGTAGATCCGATTGAACCCCGGCGTGCTCTGACCGATCATGACCAGCGCCAGGCGGCCTCTCCTCCGCAGGACGCGGTGAAGCTCGCTCACGGTCTGGACAATGTCCTCCGCGCTTAGAAGTTCTAACAGATAACAACAAACCACGGCATCGAAGCTCTCGTCGCGGAACGGCATGCGCCGGGCGTCCACGGCCTGGCAGTGAGTGTTCGACGACGGGAATTCTTTCCGCGCCGTCCGCTGCGCCCGCGCCGCCATGTTCGGGGAAAGGTCGATGCCCACGGTCCAGCCCCTCGGGTTCACCCGCACAAGCCGCCGGAACATCTCTCCCGAGCCTGTGGCCACCTCGAGCACACGCATTCCGTCGCGGACTCCGGCCGCGTCCAGCGCGCACCGGTGCGCGGTCGAATGGAAGCACATCGTCGAAAGCGGGTATACGGGCGCGACGAGGTCGTAGATTCGTCTCGTCCGCGCCGCCAGAGTCCGAGGCAGTCCATTCGCCGGAAATGCCATCGCCGTACTGTCGAATTTGTTCAAACGTCACACCCTCCGAAATCGTTTTCAGGATACCGCGGCCAGGCTTGGTCTTAGCTGCGACACTACAATCTCCACTCGCGTCCCGCGTCCGGGTTGGCTGTCGATCGCAAGACTATAGTCGTTTCCATAGACGACTTTCAGCCGTTCACTCACGTTGCTGACTCCAATGCCCCGATGGAGAACGCTCGCCAGTTGCTCCTCCGGAATTCCCGCGCCGTCGTCTTCTATGACAACACGAAGCTTGCCGCCGTTTGAATCCGTGTGGAGCCGGATGGTTCCGCCTTCCACCTTGCCGCTCAACCCGTGCTTGATGCAGTTTTCAATGATCGGCTGAAGGAGCATGCTTGGGACGAGGACATCGAGGCTTGCCGGATCCACATCCTTCTCGAACTTCAGCTTATCTCCGAACCGCACCACCTCGATGGACAGGTAGTCCTCGATGAAATCCAACTCCTCGCCGAGCGAACTGAAATTATCCGTCTTCCGCAGCAGCCGGCGCAAGATGTTCGACAACTTGTAGATCACCAATCGCGCCTGCGCCGGATTGGTGCGTATCAGGGAAGAGACCGAGTTAAGCGTGTTGAAAAGGAAGTGGGGATTGATCTGGCTCGTCAGAGCCTGCAGCTTGGCCTGGATCAGCAGGCGTTGCTGCTCCTCCAGCCTGCCTTCATTCCGGGTGTTGTTCCAGATTTTCAAAGGCAGCGTGACGGCAAGCAGCGTGCCCGTGTAGACCGCCAGAATCGTCGCCGGGTGCTCTCCCCAAGTGGAAAGATAATACACTCCCTTTGGCGGAAAAAGGTATCCGACGGTCTGACGGAGCAACTCCGCGAACAGGATGGCTCCCAGGAAAGCAAGCTGAAAAGCGGATCTCCGATGGTCCCGGCCGGCGCGGAAGAGGCGGAAGATGTGGAGGTCGAACAGAGGGGAGAATCGCCAGATTTCCTCCATGTCCGGGGCGCAGTCGCGCAGCAGGCCGCCCAGAACTCCCAATCCGGCGTAGAGCGGCATCGTCAAGTACTCGCCGTCGAACATCGCGGGAAGCGAGATGAGAATTCCGGAAATGAGGCCGGTGACGTACCCGCCCAGCAGCCCGGCCAGCATGCTGCCTTCGAGTCCGCTATCGACGGCCTGATACGTTCCGCGCGTCATCACGCGTGTCGCGACTCCCGCCGCGAACAGACCGCCGAACCAGAGCGCCAGCAGAAAGCGCTGGCTCACGGTGCGCGCCTCTCGCATGAGCATGCGCTTCACGAGGTTCGAACGGACAATGATGCTGGCGAGCGAGGCGCCGACGCCAAGCTTCACCAGGAGTATGACCAGGTATCGTTCGAGCATTCCCGTCCGCTGTTCATTATAATAGGGATTACCCTGTCCTATTCCCCATCCATGCCCAGCGCTCCCAGTCACCATGCCCGCAAGGTGGCTGAAGCCGATTTTCCCACCCGCTTCGGCCAGTTCCGGATATTCGGATTCCAGGCCGGCACGGAAGAAGCCGTCGCCCTGACGATGGGCGATCTTGCCGCCGCCGCCGCTCCGCTGATCCGAATCCATTCTCAGTGCCTTACCGGAGACGTGTTCCACAGTCTCCGCTGCGATTGCAGGGCGCAACTCGAAATCGCCCTGACGAGCATTGCCCGCGAGGGTGCGGGACTGCTGATCTACGAGAATAAGGAAGGCAGGGGCATTGGAATTCTGAACAAACTTCGAGCCTACGAGCTTCAGGACGCCGGCGCCGACACGGTCGAAGCGAACGAACAATTGGGTTTCGAGGCCGACCTGCGCGACTACGACCTGCCCTGCGAGATCCTCCGCTACTTTGCCCTTTCTACCGTTCGCCTTCTCTCGAACAATCCCGGAAAGGTTGAGGCCGTGGAGCGGGCCGGAATCCGTGTCGCCGAACGCGTGCCGTGTCAGGCCGACACGCTTGACACCACCCAGAATTATTTGAGTACCAAGAAGAAGAAAATGGGTCACTTCCTCGAAGGCGTGTAGCGCCTTGCCGCTGGAAGCGGCTGGGCGGCCGGCACAGGCCTTGTCCGCCAGACCGGATCGCGGTAAAATCACACCCATGAGAATACAAGCCATGCTTCTGTCGCTCGCGCTGCCTTTGCTCGCGCGAGACCCGCTTCACCTCGTATTCGATCGCGGATTGCCGGCGGCGAATCTGAATAACGCGTCGGGCGACGCCAATCGCAGCAACGTGCGCTGGAGCGGCGAAGAGAATGGTTTCAGCGGCGACGATTTCCGCTTTGGCGCGCCCGGAGAGCGATGGGTGATCGACCGCATAAGAACCTGGGCCGTGCCCGGAAATTCGCTTGGAGATCCCTCTTCCCTGGGCGATTATTTTCAGGAAGTCCGCCTCTACTTCGGCCGCGGCGAAGCCGCACTCAAGCCGATTGTCCAAGGAACGCTTAATCCAGGCACAAACGCCGTAGAGAAGGCTGGCATCCGCATCACCGAGGCAACCGGCGAGGGGGCGCCGCTCTATGACGATTTCGGAAAGTTCTTCCGGATCTGGCAACTAGACTTCGAAAATCTCAACCTCGCCGTCGAGGGAGGCGCAGCTTATCGCTTCGGCGTCCACGGCGCCGGCCGTCTCGCGCCGGGCGGCAAGCAAGCGTACCCCTGGTTCAATCACGGCTCGAACGCGGCGCTTGGAGAGGCGGGGCGGGATGCGGCGGACGGAAAACTGCTGATCTTCGACGCCACCGGTGAACACGCTGAAACACTGGATCCAACCGTCCGCTTCTGGAACAAGCCGAGTGACGTGAACGTGCAGGTGTTCGCTCACCTCGCTGTCGAGTTAGCCGTTGAGGGAGGCGAAGCCACGCTGGTGGGTAGCGAGACCTTCGATACGGGAAGCCTCGACGTGACCACGCTACGCTTCGGGAGGCGGGTTCCGGCCGGTTACAAACTCGCCGACGTAAACGGCGATGGCCGTCTGGATCTCACGGTTCAGTTCACGGGGACGTTGAACGGGTGTCTCACGGGCCGCCGGCTGGATGGCGTGTCCTTCGCCGGCTGCCGCAAGTGATCGCGCCGCACATCGGCGTTTTAGGCGCGAGATGCCGTTGACACCGCTGGCGGCGCTGCTACGCACGCGCGATAATGTAGCGAGAAGCCGGTATGGCGACCACTGACAATAATCTTCGAGTACCCGACGAACTGCGGGAACAGGCCGCTGAAATCGCCGGTCGGCAGGGGCGCACTGCGGATGACTTGGCGGCGGACGCTCTAAAGCGGTACATCGCGCACGAGAAGCTGGAAGAGCTGTCGCGCTATGGCCACGAACGCACGAAAGACCTGGGCCTCGACAAACCGGCCGAGGATGAGGCGATGGCGTTCGTTGAGCGCGTAATCGACGAGGATCGCGCAGAACGCCGCCAATAGTGCCGCGCGCAACCTTACGATACCAACATCTATGTGCGCGCCCTTGTATACCGAGGCACGCCACTGCGCCTGCTGCATCTCGCCACCGGAGGCGATCTGGAGGTAGCGATCTCCCAGCCAATTCTGGATGAAACCCTCCGTATCCCGCGGAAGAAATTCGGGTGGTCGCCGAGGCCTTGATAACCGGATTCGCACGGCATATTTCTCCATCGCAGGTCGTGAACGTCATCAAAGAGGACGAACCTGACAACCGCATCCTCGAATGCGCCGTTGAAGCTGGTTCAGAATACATCGTGTCCGGAGACAAGGACCTTCATCGGCTCGGGCAATACGGGAACGCTCGGGTCGTCAAGGTCGCGGACATGCTGGATGTCATTCAGGGGACTGGCTGGCGGAATCCGGCGCGCTTATTGACCGGCCAGGTTGACCGGGAGATTCTGAGATTCCGGGAATCCCGGCCTCTCCCCGCGCCGCACCCGATTGCGCCGTCGGAATGGCAGCGCGAAAAGAGCCTTCGATATCCGTGTGCGTCGTCATCGTCGGCGCTGGAATGAGGTTCCCGAAGTCTTCATGCCCGCGGGGGGACGGCACAGGGTAGCGCAGGCGACGGAAGACGATGTCGCGGTAGGGATGCAAGTTACCCCGCACCCCCCGCACAGATCCGTACAAGCGCGATTGACGCATACGGCTCTTACCTTGGATGGATAACGGCAAAGCGCTGCTCCGGGTAAGGATGCACCACCCTGGGACGAGGCAACC
>CAMDED010000026.1 GCA_945893365.1 Candidatus Sulfopaludibacter sp. SbA3
AGCCATTGACGCCCCCAAATCCAGCCGCCGCACGGCGGCTTCCTTGAACTCCTTTGTGAACTTCCGTCGAGATAATCCCATGACTCATTTTCTCCATTCAGTGAAAAATGAGTCTTAACTGTTTGTCTCAGTTTTGGGGACAAGTCCACTGCGAAACTTCCTCTTCCCGGAGTCTTACCACCCATGGGGCTTTCTTGCGGGCCTCCTTGAGGCGTCGAGTCGCCTGTGGGTTCGGCAGTGCGTCGCCAGCCTTGGATCGGTTGCAGTCGTAGCAGGTCGCCAGGAGGTTGAGGTCGCCGTTGACATCAAAGCCGTCATCCAACTCCAGTTCCGCCAGTAGAAGCCGCCACTTCGCGGGGTCGTTTGAGCGATGCAATGGAATGATGTGGTCAATCTCGAATTCTCGAAATCGAAGTGGCTTCTTACAGTAGGCGCATCGCTTTTCCCAGGCGAGGAAGATCGCATATCGGTCGCTGTTTGAGAACCTGTGGCGCTATGCCATTCCGTTTGGTTGGTACTGCCACTTCATTATCCAGGGTGAGGTTCACGCTCGCTTGCATCACCCCAACCCGCACTCCCTCCGCGCCCCCACAAAGACCTCAAGCAGCATCGCATCCGTAAGCCGTCCCGTTTGCGTATTCTGCTGGCTCGGATGATAAGACCCGATAAGAATCGGATGCCCCGGTCCGGTTTCATATCGCACGTTATGCCCGAACGGAAACGCCGCGCGGCTTTCGATCCATCCCTCGCTCTTCAGAATCCCGAGGTAGGCGTCGAAGGCTATCTTGCCCAGCGCCACCACCACCCGCACGGACTTCATCAACTCAACCTCACGCTCAAGATATCCCCGGCAATTGCGCAGTTCATCGGGAGTGGGCTTGTTATCCGGCGGCGCGCAGTGGGCGGTCGCCGTGATCCATGCGTCGTTCAGCCGCAGCCCGTCTTCGCGCGATTCGCTTTGTGCTTGGGAAGCGAAACCCGAGGCGTGCAAGGCGCGGTAGAGGTAGTCGCCAGAGCGGTCGCCGGTGAACATACGGCCCGTGCGATTAGCGCCGTGCGCCCCGGGAGCGAGTCCGATGATCAGAAGGCGGGCGCGCGGGTCGCCGAAGGAGGGCACGGGCTTGCCCCAATATTCCCAGTCGCTGTACGCCCTGCGTCTCACCGCGGCAACGCTTTCGCAATGCGCGATGAGACGAGGGCAGCGCCGGCAAGCGGCGATTTCCCGCTGCAATACTTCGAGCTTTGCCGGCAAACGTCAGGCCGCGATCATGCCGTGGGGGTCGATGACGAACTTCGTCGCCGCGCCACGGTCGAAATCGTGGTAGCCGCGCGGAGCGTCGTCGAGCGTGATGGTCTGAACGTTCACCGCCTTCGCGATCTGAATCTTGTCATAAAGGATGCACTGCATGAGCGCACGGTGATAGCGCATCACGGGGCACTGGCCAGTCGTGAATGCGCAAGACTTCGCCCAGCCGAGTCCGATGCGGATGCCGAGGTTGCCGATCTTCGCATTGTCGTCGACCCCGCCCGGATCGCCCGTCACGTAGAGTCCGGGAATGCCGATGTTTCCGCCCGCCCGCACGATCTCCATCACGGAGTTGAGCACCGTGGCGGGCCGCTCGACAACGGAATCCTTCCCCTGACCACGCGCCTCGAAGCCGACGCAATCGACCGCGGCGTCTACTTCCGGAACGCCTACGATCTGCGCGATCTGCTCGGCGAGCGTCGCATCCAGCTTGAGATCCACCGTCACGCAACCGAAGCTTCGGGCCTGCGCCAGACGCTCCGGAATCATATCGCCGACAATGACAACGGCCGCGCCCAGCAGGTGGCAGGACGCCGCGCATGCAAGTCCCACAGGACCCGCGCCCGCTACGTACACGATGGAACCGGGACCGACACCGGCGGTGACCGCGCCGTGATAGCCGGTCGGGAAAATATCGGAGAGCAGCGTCAGATCCTTGATCTTCGCCATCGCCTGCGCCTTGTCCGGGAACTTGAGCAGGTTGAAATCGGCATAAGGAACCATGACGTACTCCGCCTGGCCGCCGACCCATCCGCCCATATCGACGTAGCCGTAGGCCGCGCCGGGGCGTGAAGGGTTCACGTTCATGCAAATGCCCGTCTTGCCCTCCTTGCAGTTGCGGCAGCGCCCGCAGGCAATGTTGAACGGCACGGAGACGATGTCTCCTTTTCGGATGAACTCGACGTCGCGGCCGGCTTCAATCACCTCACCGGTGATCTCGTGACCGAGCACCAGACCCTGCGGCGCGGTCGTGCGGCCGCGAACCATGTGCTGGTCGCTGCCGCAAATGTTGGTGGAAACGATCTTTAGAATGACACCGTGATCGCACTTGCGCGACCCGATGGACAGCGTTGGGAAATCGATGGACTGGACCTCGACCTTGCCCGGACCCATGTAAGCGACTCCGCGGTTGCTTGCCATAATGTTGCTCCTTAAGTTTTAGACGTGCGGTAGTTATGAAATCAGAAAACGGGGCCAAGGTCAAGCCGGTCCGCTTCGGACCGAACTGTTATAATCGGCACTGATTCCCATGGATGAAAAAGAACGCGCACGCGCTTTAGAAGTCACGCTCGGACAGATTGAAAAGCAGTTCGGGAAGGGTTCGATTCTCAGGCTTGGATCGAAGGAGGCCATCGTGCCGGTGGCCGTCATCTCGACCGGTTCCATTTCGCTCGACGCGGCGCTCGGGACGGGCGGGTTCCCCAGGGGCCGCATCAACGAAATCTTCGGGCCGGAATCGTCGGGTAAAACGACCATCGCGCTCCAGGTAATCGCGGAAGCCCAGAAGAAGGGCGGCATGGCGGCGTTCATCGACGTGGAACACGCGCTCGACCCGCTCTACGCGCGCAAGCTGGGAGTGGACATCGACAATCTGCTGGTGTCGCAGCCCGACTACGGCGAACAGGCCCTCGAGATCACGGCGGCGCTCGTGGCATCCGGTTCGATCGACGTGCTGGTCGTCGATTCGGTCGCCGCGCTCGTTCCCAAGGCCGAGCTTGACGGCGAAATGGGCGATAGCCACATGGGCCTCCAGGCGCGGCTGATGTCGCAGGCCTTGCGCAAGCTGACGGGCCTCGTGTCGAAGTCGAAAACCTGCCTGATTTTCATCAATCAGATCCGCGAAAAAATCGGCGTCATGTTCGGCAATCCGGAAACCACTACCGGAGGACGCGCCCTGAAATTCTACGCCTCCGTCCGTCTGGATATCCGCCGTATTGCGGCGATCAAGGACGGCGACGTGGTTTCGGGAAACCGGACAAAGGTCAAAGTGGTGAAGAACAAGCTCGCGTCGCCGTTTCGCGAAGCCGAATTCGACATCATCTATGGCGAGGGAATCTCGAAGGAAGGCGACCTGCTGGACCTGGGCGCGGCGAACAATCTCGTGGAAAAAAGCGGGTCCTGGTATAGCTACAAGGGCGACCGCATCGGCCAGGGCCGCGAGAACGCCCGCCAGTTTCTGAAGGACAACCCGGACATCAAGCAGAAGCTGGATACGGAGCTTCGCAGGTTACTTGGATTATCGAGAGAGCCCGCGGGCGAGGCTGGCGCCGACCCTGCGCCGTCCAAGCCGGTCATGGCTGCGGCTCCCCGCGGCCGCTGAACCCGTCCAAGGTTTTCCTGAGAATTCACATCGTTCGCCCGCACTCCTTTTCCGAGGAAGTGCAATATGGACGAACGGGAAAAGCAGCGCCGCCATACTATCGATCTGGCGTTAACCCAGATGGAAAAGCAGTTTGGAAAGGGCGCGATCGTGCGCCTGGGATCGACGGCGGTAGTACCGGTCGCGACGATATCGAGCGGATCGATCGCGATCGACGCCGCCCTCGGCGTGGGCGGATTTCCCAAGGGACGGGTCGTCGAGATCTTTGGGCCGGAATCTTCCGGCAAGACTACCCTTGCCCTGCACGCCATCGCACAGGCGCAGAAAACCGGCGGCAACGCCGCGTTTATCGACGCCGAGCATGCGCTCGACCCGATCTATGCGAGAAAGCTGGGCGTTGACATCGACAACCTGCTGGTCTCGCAGCCCGATCACGGCGAACAGGCTCTCGAAATCGTCTCCGCGTTGATTGTGACGGGTGCGATCGACGTCGTTGTCGTCGACTCCGTGGCGGCCCTGGTTCCCAAAGCCGAACTCGACGGCGAAATGGGCGACAGCCACATGGGTCTGCATGCCCGGCTGATGTCTCAGGCGCTGCGAAAGCTGACTGCGGCGGTTTCCCGGACCGGAACGTGCCTCATCTTTATTAATCAGGTTCGCGAAAAAATCGGCGTCATGTTCGGCAACCCGGAAACGACCACGGGCGGCAGGGCTCTGAAGTTCTACTCGTCGGTCAGGATCGAGGTGCGCCGCATCGCGGCCTTGAAGGATGGGGAAACGGCGATCGGAAATCGGACGCGGGTCAAGGTCGTAAAGAATAAGGTCGCTTCGCCTTTCCGGGAGGCCGAGTTCGACATCATCTACGGTGAGGGGATTTCGGTCGAGGGGGATCTGCTCGATCTCGGCGTCGAAAAAGGCGTCGTCGAAAAGAGCGGCTCCTGGTTCAGCTACAAGGGCGAGCGCATCGGACAGGGCCGGGACAACGCGAAACAGTACCTGAAAGGCAAGCCGGAGCTGGCCGTTCAAGTGGATGCCGATCTGCGCCGGCAGATCGGTCTGCTGATCGCGGCCGTCAACGGAGGCGTCGTCGGCGAAGCGGGTGTCAATGGAAGCCCTGCCGCCGCCGGAAACCCGGCCCAAGCCTCCGCTTCAGCGGCGTCCGCTGGCCGAAGACCTTGATATTAAGGGTCCGGAAGCGCGATCGCGCACAAAAACCGCAAAAAACCGTGGAAAAACGAGGTTTTTGCGCATTTGTCTCTTTACATTTGCGCCGCGCGTCCCTTATCATTGATACGAATCGTAGCGTTGGGCGCGATCGGGCGGTTGGGATCGGCTCACGGACGATACGGGAGAATCACAGGAGGTGTATGGCGGAGAAACGCATGACACAGACGCAATTGATGAGATCGCTCGCGGAAGCCTGCGAAGTTAGCAACAAGGTATCCAGACAATTCCTGGAAACGCTTGCGGACACTGCGGTAAAGGAAGTGAAGAAGAATGGAGTTTTCGTTCTCCCCGGACTGGGCCGGTTGGTTCGCGTCGACCGCAAGGCTCGCGTGGGACGGAACCCGGCAACCGGCGAGAGCATCAAGATTCCGGCCAAAAAGGTCGTGAAGTTCCGCGTGGCAAAAGCCGCGAAGGATGCGATCGTTCCCCCCAAGGTGAAAAAGTAGACATCCCCAAGAACAGGAAACCCCGCCGGGCCTACTTGCCTTGGCGGGGTTTTATTCTGTCGACGCCGAGATGAAATCCGCCCAACGTGCGGGCAGCTAACGAAGCTTACGCCTGCTTTTTCTCTTCGACCTTGTCTTCCGACTTCAAAGCGTTCTTGAAGTTGCGAATACCTTCACCCAAACCTTTCGCGACCTCCGGAATCTTGCGCCCGCCAAACAGCAGTACCGCGATCCCCAGGATGATGAGAAGTTCAGGTAAGCCAATTGATCTCATGCGGCCTCCTGTACCCATGATAGAGACACCGCTACGCCGAGTCAAGGCCCGTCGATCTCCCGGCTACGACGCGCCGGCCTTCGATACTCCACTCGCCTCCAAGGATCAGCCTGATCGCCTCGCTGTAAATCCGGTGCTCTTCGGCCAGAATGCGAGCCGAAAGGGTATCGGCATCGTCGCCGTCGAGAACCGGAACAGCGGCCTGCCCGACGATTGGCCCCGCATCCAGATACTCATCGACGAAGTGGACCGTGCAGCCGCTCACTTTCACGCCGTGCTCAACCGCCTGATGCTGCGCGTCGAGACCTGGGAACGAGGGCAGCAGCGACGGGTGAATATTCAGAATGCGCAGCGGAAACCTGCGCACGAAATGCGGGCTCAGCAGCCGCATGAAGCCCGCGAGGCACACAAGATCGGCGGTGTGCCTCTCCACCTCGTCCGCCAGAAGCGTGTCGTACTCTTCGCGGGATACGCCTTTCGAAGGCAGCGAAACCGCGGTAATGCCGAGCTCGCGAGCCGTCTCCAGACCGCGTGCGTCCGGCCGGTTTGAGACCACCACTGCAATTTCGGCGTCGAGCCTGCCCGAACGGATGTTGCTCGCGATGGCTTCGAAGTTCGACCCTCGTCCCGAAAGCAGGATAGCAAGCCGCTTCACGCGCATTCCACTCACAGGTATTCCACACGGGCGCGCCCGCGTTTCGCCGCCACCACTTCGCCCACGCGGTAAACCGGCTGTCGCAACCGCTTCAGCGCGGCCTCCGCTTTCGCCGATTTCGCCCTATCAACGGCCAGGATCATCCCGAGGCCGAGATTGAACGTGCGCCGGTAGTCGTCGTCCGGAACGTTGCCGATCTCCCGAAGAAGTTCGAACACCGGCAGCACCGGCCAGCTTCCAAGAGTGATCGCGGCGGCCAGCCCCTTCGGGAGCATGCGAGGAGTGTTGTCCGTGATGCCGCCGCCCGTGATGTGGGCCGCGCCTTTTAGAAGGCCGGCGTCGATAAGCGTGCGAAGCGGTTTCAGATAGCTGCGATGCACCTTGAGCAACTCCTCGGACACCGTGCATCCCAACTCCGGAACTTGGCTCTCCGGACCGTAGCCGGCGGTTTCAAACAACAGCTTGCGCGCCAGAGAATAGCCGTTGGTGTGGAGACCCGTCGAAGGCAGCCCGAGCAGCGCGTCGCCCGCCTTGATGGAGGCGCCATCGAGAAGTTTGCCGCGCTCGGCCGCGCCCACGATGAAGCCCGCCATGTCATATTCGCCCTCGGCGTAGAGTCCGGGCATCTCCGCCGTTTCCCCGCCGATCAGCGCGCATCCGTTTTCGCGGCACCCTCGAGCGATACCTGAAATTACCGCGGCCGCGACCGCCGCGTTGAGCTTGCCCACCGAGAAGTAGTCGAGAAAGAAGAGCGGCCGCGCGCCCTGTACCGCGATGTCGTTCACGCAGTGATTCACCAGGCACTGGCCCACGGTATCGTGCCGGCCCGTGAGGAACGCGACTTTGAGTTTGGTGCCCACGCCGTCGGCTGAGCTCACAAGCACAGGTTTTCGAAATCCGGAAAGAGCATAGGCGGCCCCAAAACTCCCGATGTCGGTCAGAACGGCCGGACCGAAGGTGCTCCGCGCCATCTTCTTGATCGAGACAAGCGCGCGGTCCGCTTCGCCGATGTTCACGCCGGCATCCGCGTAACGGATGCTTATCTTCTTAGCCATTCGTAGAAGGTGGAAACTATCAGTATATCGGTCCCGCCATCCTCAAGTTCAAAAGCGCACCCGTACCGTTGCCTGCATTCTTCGCGGCGGGCGGGCCGAAACGGGCTGGCCGAAGTATGGCGACGTCCGCGTGCCCACATACCCGGCGTAATTGGTGCGATTCAGCGCATTAAATACATCGAACGCCACCGTGGCGACCGCGCGGTCCAGTTTGAAATCGTGCGACCAGCGCGCGTCGAGCGTCATCGCGCCCGGTCCGCGGCCAGTGTTGCGCCCCGCGCCGGGAGGCCGGTCGTTCGCGTACCCGTCGCGGTTGCCGTCGGAACCAGTCGTGAGGTTGTAGGGACGCCCCGTGTTCGCGGAAAGAATCAGCCCCAGATTGACCCATTTTCCGCTCTTGAACGATCCGGCCATGTTGAACCGGTGGCGCTCGTCGAAATCCGCGCGCCCCCATTCGCCCGCCAGATCGTAACTGTAGGCCGGAAATACGTTGATCCCGCCGGTGTCGTTGCACGCCCGTCCCAAAACATACTGCGCCGTCCCTGTGAACCACGCCGTTAGCTTCCCTCGGAGCGTGAACTCAAGCGCCTCGCTCTTCTGGTTCGCGGACGATTCAAACTGCCTGAGCACGCCCACGGCCGGATTCGGACGGAACTCGAATGGGAATGGTGGCGCGTTCACATCGCGCGAACGGAACAGGCTGACCCCCTTCGATCCGATGAACGTTACCGCAAGGCTCGCCTGCTTCTGTAGCTGCCGCTCCACGCCGATGCTGTATTGCGCCGTGTACGGGAGCCGCGTCCCTTCCGCGAAGCGCACGAGATTCGGCGCAAGCGCCCCTCCGGGAGCTGGAATCGGGTAAGACGGATTCGCGATCAGAACGTCTCTCAGACGGATTCCGTCGTAACGCACCGTATCCGCCAGCGGACGCCACCCGGAGCGGTCGAAGAACGCGCCGCCACCCCCGCGGAGCACCGTCTTGCGGCCCTTCCCGGGAGAATAGGCAAAGGCGAACCGCGGCGTGAAGTTCTGGTTGCCGCCAACGTAATTCTGCCAATCCCACCGCGCCCCCATCGAGAGCGACAGGTTCTCGCGGACCCGAAAATCGTCATTGAGGAAAAAGCCGACGATCTTCTCCCAGAACACCTGATAACCCTCGCCCTGCTGCCGCTGAAATGAAAACGGACGCCCAAGCCTGAAATCTTCGAGGGATGAAAACGTGTATGTGCCTGTGAAATTGGTCCGGTCGCTCTGGCCCCGCCGGCTCATGTCGGGCGACGTCGCGCCGGTCTTCACCAGATGCTTACGCGCGGCCCACGTCAGCAACTCGTGAAACTGTGTGTGGTTCTCCGTCTGCAACCGGTCCGTCTGCGCGCCACCCGAAGTGAAGGCATCGAGCACGACTAACCTGACGACGCCCGGCTGCCGGCTCACTGTAGGCGTGTGGTGGCGGCCGCTGCGCGTTTGAATCTCGTTCACCAGGCGTGGGCTGATCACGGAGCGCAGCTGCGCGTAGACATGATGCTCCCGGTTGTGAAAATCCGAGGCCGCTTCCTGCAGTGTGAAGCCGCCCGCTCCCTGACCCTTAACGTCGTCCACGAAGTATTCGTAGCGCAGCGAGAGCTGATTGTTGGCCGAGAGTTGCCGGTTCAGCCGCGCCGACAGAAAAGTATTCCGCGCCGGCGTAGGAAAGTTCTCGCGCCGCTCCCCCGCCGGAGTACGCGCGAAAATGACGGCTGCCAGGTTGGCCTGTTCGCGGTTTGCGCTCAACAGAAACGACGTCTTCTTCCCGTTTCCCAACGGTCCCGTGAACGTTCCCTCGAAGACGCGGCGTCGCTCCTCAGGCCTGACGAGCGCGAAGGGGTTCCTCGCATCGACCCGCGAGTCGCGCAACTGAAAGTTCGCCGCGCCATGGAAGTCCGTTGCGCCCGGCGAGGTGATGATCTCGATGCGGCTGCGTCCAGGCCGCGCGAATTCCGCGGAGTACGGGTTCTGGTTAATGCGCACTTCCTGAATCGCCGAGGCCGAAACGCCGCGCTCGGAAGTCGGCATACCATCCACCACGACGTCCGCTCCGTTCGATCCCAGGGATGCACTGTCGAGAAAACGCGCGGCGGTGGCCACCGGGTCGAGCCCCAGCGACGGCAGATTGTCGAGGGCCGCGACATCGAAACGGACCACGTCCAGATTGTCGGCCGTGTTCGCGTTCACTGCTCGCGCCGGATCGGTGACCGTCAGTTCCTCGCGCAGGTCCGCGATCTTCAGTGCGATGCGGACCGGAGCGGACTTCGGCCCGGCCTTAACGGGCGCGGCCGCCGGCTGGAAGCCCTGAACCTTCATCTCGATTACGTAGTTCCCGGCGCTAACGCCCTCGAACCGGAAGGAACCGTCAATCGACGTGGACGTTTCTCGCTTGTGAACCTCCCCGCGCCGGCTGAGGACCACCAGCGTATCCGCCACGGCATCGCCGCTTGGGTCCGCGACGAAACCCGTGACGGAATAGGCTTGTCCCCAAATGCATCGGGCGGTGAGCGCCAACACGCACAGCGCCAATGTATTCAACCCGGCAGCCCCCGCCCGCGTCATTTTGCAACGCGCCACGGCGATACATTGGGCCATCTTTGAAGCTCTTTGAGCGCCCACGCGGTCGTCTTGTCCCGATGGCATGACGTACAGGGATTCGGAATCTTGTACTTGTCCGTCATCGCCGGCGAGAGGAACGCGAACGTGTGACTCCTCACGTTGTTTCCTTCAATCGTCTGCGCGATTTTGGGCATATGGCACTCCGCGCACAGGCTGCCGGCGCTTTCGAGCGCGTGATGCGTGTGCGCCGCCAGATTCCCCCGTGGCCCGTTGGGCGATTCCTGTCCATGGCACTGCAGGCACATTGCATTCCCCGGCTTGATCAAATCGGCGTTGTAGCTCGTGCCGTGGACATCGTGGCAATTGAAACAACGCACGCCTCGATTGTGCATCGTGCTCGCGACGAAGTCGTTGCCTTGCATGCGGTTCTTGTGCGCGGACCCGTCCGGGAAATGAGTGAATGTCGTTTCTCCCAGTTTGTGTTCCTCCAGCTCCCAGAATCCGCTAAGCCGGTCTCCCGGCTGATATCCGACGGGCCAATCGTAGTAGCGGCCGGCGAACGGATTCGCCAGCGGCCGTCCCTGCGAATGGCACTGGATGCAAACGTCGTTCGCGCGCACGGAATCGAGCGCTGAGGGGTTCACGATATTGCTCTTCGATGGCGCTTTGACGTGCGCGCCGCCGGCACCGTGGCATTTCTCGCAGCCGACGTTCCACTCGGTGACGGAATTGTCTTCGACCTTGAAGTTGGTGGAATGGCACCCGTCGCAGGTGGGGCCGGTAGGCCGCTTCATCTGGTCGGCCGGGTAGTGGACGGTCCACCAATCCGTGCCGTCCCGCACGTAGTACCGCCGCCACACTCCCGCCTTCACGTCCCACTGAACCGGGAAGACAAAGTAGTCGTTCCCGATCTTCGTGAAATAGCGTTGTTTCCACTTGCTCCCATAGGTGAAGACGATGTCCTCTTTCCTGAACGTCACCAGGGGATCGGGTTTCGAGAAGTCTCCAAGAACGGCCTCCGGTTTCGCTTTGGCGTCCTGAAGCACGTTCGCCATCAGCGTCTTCTTCCAACGGGCGTAAGTAGCGGCGTGGCAGGGCTGGCACTTCACCGAACCCGTGAACTCCGCTTTGGGAGGCGTCTGCGCAAGCAGCGTGGCTTGAACCAGCAGGGTACCCGCGAGAAGTGTTCGAATCGTAACGATCAAGTCAAGGCTCCGTCCGCTATCGGGTGAAAATTCAGACTGGCATAAGTATCGCAGACGCGCCGGCCCGGACGCGCAACACGAACGCCAATCTGGCGCGGTCGTCACAAGAAGTGGCCCGCGGTTCGCGATTAACGTCCATCCGAAGTTCCAGAAACAGGCCTTACCGGACAGCCTCGATGTGGACCCGGATTGATCGGCAGAGTCGAATACGAAATTCCAGGCCGACTTTCTTGTTTGGCCTCTTGAAATCGCCGGGTAACAGTTCAGGTGGTCAGTGGCTGTTGCGACAGCGGAGATGGCGGGGCAGTCCGGCTGCGGTGGCAGCGTACTGCGTCAGTGAGGTAGCCCAACACGTGACGCGGTTGCCTCTTGCAAGTTTGAGAGACCGTGAGCAGGCGGGCAATGGCGATTTGGCCGTTGCGGCGCAAGCGGGGCGATCCGGGAACGGCAGAGGGTGAATGCTTAAGGTTTCGCACGGTGCGTCAGGCGAACATTGTCTGTCGCCTGCATTTCGCGCCGCGCCACACGGCAGGGTCGAAAAACCAACCTAACCCCATGAAAATACGAGAGCCCAAAAAAGCGAAGCTCGGGCCAAGCCTGCATTTGCCGCCTTTGGTTTTTCATGAAGTTTCGCGGGCCGTAGGCCCTCCCCAACAGGATCGAAAAACCTTCCGCTCATGCCGTCTTACCCGCCGCAAGAGGTTCGCCTGCAACCTGATAGCCGAGCTTGCGGAGTTCCTTGATCATTCGGGCCGTGCGCGTGCGCTTCGACTTCGCACTTACCTCCGGACCCCGTTCCTCGTACCGCACCCCCTCATGCAAGATCTTCCATAGCAGCCGGCAAAGCCGGTGCGCGATCGCCCAAATCGCCCGCTTGTATTGCAGCCGCGGCAGCAACCGCCGAAACGTCACCTCAAAGATGCTTCCTTTCACTTTTACCGCCGCCTGCGCCGCCTGATTCAGCAGCCGCCTCATGTTGCGGTTCCCCTTCGGAGACCGCGTGCTTTTCGTCTTCCCCGCGCTCTCTTCGCTCCCTGGACAACGTCCCCACCCACGATGCCAACGCCTTGTACGTCGGGAATGTCGCCGCCGTCGCCCCTACCTCGGCGATCATCTGCATCGCCGAATCCACTCCGAAGCCCGGAACCTCCGCCACTCGTTCCACCGCCTCCCGATTCCCCTTCAGCAGTTCCGCCGCCTCCCGGTCCAGTTCCTCGATCTGCTCTTCCATCAACTTCAACTCCGCAAGCGCCATCTTCAGCATCCGCCGGTACACTCCATGCAGTTCCGCGCTCGCCCCCAGCGCGTCGCGCAATTGTTCCTGCGTCGCCCGCAGCCGGTGATCGGCCAGCGCCGCTATCGCCGCCGGATCCGTTTCCCCTTCCGCCAGTGCCTTCAGCATCCGCCGCCCACTCAGTCCCAGTAGATCCGACACCAAACTCGACAACTTGATGTGCGCCTGTTCCAACAGACTCTCCAGTTGGTTCTGAAACCGCACCTTGTCTCGCGTCAACTGGTACTTATGCCGCGTCACCGTTCGCCACAGCCGTTGTTCCGGTTCCGGCACGAAACTCAACACCAGTTCCTGCCCCATCAGCCGTTTCACCATCCGCTCCCCGTCCGCGAAGTCGTTCTTTCGCCCCCGCGGCCCACGGTTGGACTTCGCTTGCGCCAAGTGCAGCCTGCCCGACATCTTCGTGGCCCCTTCCCGCTTCTCCCGCTCCGGCTTCCAGTACCGCTCCAGCGCTCCCCACACCGGCTTCCAATACTGCGCCGTCGATTCCATCACCACTTCCTCCACCTCCCGCTGCACCAGCCATTGCGCCAGCAGGTGCATTTCACCGGGTGTGGCCCCGAACTTGCGCCGCTCAAACTCAAACTCGCCTTCCACTCCTACGTCCGATACCACGACTGCCAGCATCCTCTTATGAACGTCCACTGCCGCGATTCGATAGGCCATTTGGCCCTCCTTGGGCGGAGCGGAGAGCACGCGAAATAGTTACATTACGCAGGGTCACAGGCTGCCGGGTCTCCCGCGCGGGGAGACAACGACGCCCAATTATTCGCTCAAGCGCGCGTGCTCCGGATCAAACAGGCGATCAGTCTCGACTTCTCCACTGCCTTCCACAACCTCGCCGCACCGCCTTTCCCATTCTGCACGTTTTTCATGAAATTTCGCGGGCCGTAGGCCCTCCCCAACAGGCGACAAAAGACGATCGCCTGCGCCACCGCTGCCAATTCAAGGCGTATACTACCATCGTGAGATTCCGTTTCCGGCCGTCGTTTGCGGCAGCGCTTTTTTCATCGACCCTGGTTGCCGCCGATTTTAAGGCGGGAACGGCCCGTCTGACGATTACTCCGGATACACCTATCTACCTTTCCGGGTATGCGAGCCGGACTCACGCCTCCGAGGGAACGCTTCACGACCTGTGGGCCAAGGCGTTGGCGGTCGAAGATCCGAAAGGCGCTCGCCTCGTGATCGTGACGACGGATCTGATCGGCTTGCCGAGATCCGTTTCAGAGGTGGTCGCCGCGCGCGCGGCCAAGGAATACGGTTTGGAGCGGTCGAGGCTGCTGCTCAATTCGTCGCACACACATGCGGGTCCCCTGGTTGGCGCAAATCTTGAAATCCTGTTCGATCTGAATCCGGCGGAGAAGGAGCGTGTTCGGGAGTTCACCGTTAAACTTACCGACTCTCTGGTCGCGCTCGTGGGAGCGGCGATCGCGGATCTTGCTCCAGCGAACGTTTCGTTTGGGAACGGATCGGCGTCCTTCGCGGTGAACCGGCGTCAAGTCACCCCGGGGGGTGTGCGAATCGGCGTGAACTCCGAGGGTCCCGCCGACCACGACGTGCCCGTGCTTAAAGTCGCTTCCGAGGACGGGAAGCTCCGCGCCGTGGTGTTCGGCTACGCCTGCCATAACACCACGCTGGGAGGGGATTTCTACAAAGTCGCGGGCGATTACGCCGGGTTTGCTCAGATCGGCGTGGAAAAAGCGAATCCAGGCGCCCAGGCTATGTTCCTGATGCTATGCGGCGCCGATCAGAACCCCAATCCGCGAGGCACGCTGAACCTCGCCGAGCGCCACGGGGAAACGCTTGCGGCGGAAGTGAACCGGATCGCGGCAAGAGATCTCCCGCGCGTTAAGGGACCCATACGGACGGCTTTTCAGGTTGTCGATCTCGCGTTCGCGCCGCATACGCGAGAGACTTTTGCCGCGCGTCTTGGGGAGTCGAACGTGTGGCGCGTGCGTCATGCGAAGGCGATGCTCAAGACCTACGACGAGGGGCGGCCCGTGCGCAGGTACGCCTATCCCGTGCAGGCCGTGGCTTTCGGGAAGAACCTCACCATCATCGCGCTCGGCGGCGAAGTTGTCGTCGACTACGTTCTGAGGGCGAAGAAGGAATTCGGCGCGTCGGGCCTCGTCGTGGCGGCTTATTCAAACGACGTGATGTCGTATATTCCGTCGCTTCGCGTGCTAAAGGAAGGCGGGTACGAGGCGGCGGACAGCATGACTTATTACGGCCTGCCGGGACCGTACGGCGATGAAGTGGAAGAGAGAATCTTCGCCACGATCCGTCAGGCGGTCAAGCGCGTGGACGGAGCCAGGCGCGGGCGCGGAACCAAGCTTAAGTAACGGCGCGCCCCGACGCAAGAAGCCAGTTCCGGAACATCGCGGTGAAATCGAGCGCCGTCTTGTCGGTACGCAGTTGTTCGACCGTGAATCTCATTTTCCGCCCCCAATTCGGATATTGCCAAGTCGTGGCGGGAAGGTTCTGCTGCTCCAGTTCTTTCGTCAAATCCTCCTGATTCACCACCAGCAGCTGCGACGGCGTCATCGAAAGGAATCCGATCACGGCATTGTGCAACTCCCCTGTAAGCTCGGGGATGTCCTCCGCGGACCGCGGATAGCCATCGGGAAGCAGACCGGCTTCGATCAGCGCGTCGAGCATTTTCCGCTTCTCGCGCCCTCGCGCCTCGACCTGTCCACGATACGCCTCGTGGTCCGGAATGATCCCGGTTCGGCGGCGGGCTTCGATGTCCGCGCCGGCCCAAAAACCGGCGATCGTCGGAAGGTCGTGCGTGGTCGACGCCACCAGCGCCTGTTGCGGGTATTCGCCCGGCGCGCGGAACGACCCGTCCGGTCTTTTCTCGAAGAACAGCAGCCTGTAGCTGAGAATGCCGAACTTCGCCAGAATCTCGCGGACGTGAGGCTCCACGGTGCCCAGATCCTCGCCGACCACGATCACGCGCTGACGGACGCTCTCGAGCGCCACGATGCGGATCAGGTCTTCGGCGTGATCGCGTACGTACGCGCCGGCGGTGGCGTCGAGTCCGTCGGGAATCCAATACAGGCGGAAAAAACGCATGACGTGATCGATGCGCAAGGCGCCGCCGTAACGGCAGTTCTTGCGGATGGATTCCGTGAAGAGGCGGTAGCCGGTTTCGCGATGCAGGATCGCGTTGGGAGGAGGGAAGGCCCAATCCTGCCCGAGGGGAGCGAAGTCGTCGGGCGGAGAACCCACCCGGCAGCCGGCGACGTAGAATGGGAAGTGCGCCCACAGGTCGCCGCCGCAGCGGTCCGTGGCCAGGGCCAGATCGTGGTAAATCCCGATCGGCAAGCCTTTCGCCTTCGCGTATTGCTGAGCTCCCAGCAGCTGCTCCGAGAGGCGCCATTGAACGTACTGATAAAACAGAACGCGCCTCCAGTGTTTTTTTCCGAAAGCGCGGGTCTCTCCGGATTCCGGATCGCGCAACGCCACCGGCCAATCCGGCCAGATCCAGAGATCGGGATTCCGCGAACGCAGCCACTCGTCGAGTGCGCAGTAGAGCGCAAACCGCTCGAGCAAGCCGCCTTCGCGTTCGCGGAAGCGGTCGAATTCGGCGGAGCCTCCATTTCGCAGGAACTGGACGAACGACAGCTTGAGGAAGCGCAGTTTCAGAGCCTGCACGCGCTCGTATTCGACAAACTCCGACGCGCGCAGCGCTTCGATCTCGGCTACTACATCCGGCCGATCGCGCAGTTTTTGCGCGCGCCTGCACGCCCGGAAATCGGGGATCGATTCCACGTCCAGGTAGAGCAGGTTCTGGTAGAACACGGAAGTGGGCAGGTACGGGCTGGTGTTGTAAGGCCTGCGGTTCGGAATCGAGTGCAGCGGGTTGAGCGAGATAAAGCTGCCGCGTACTTCCTCGGCGACCCAATCGATGACCGAGCGGAGATCGGTGAGATCCCCCGCGCCCCAGTTGCGAGCCGAGCGCACGCCGTAGAGGCTGATCGCAACGCCGCCCGCGCGCAGATTTTCCGGGCGGTAGGCGCGGTCGGGCGCAACGATAAGGCGCATCGACTCTCCGCTCGATACGACGTCGTGATAGCCGAGACCGAGGTCCGCGGGCAATTCAACGCATCCGTTCTGGGCGAAGAGCCGGTCCACGGCGCCGTTCTCCCTGTGAATTTCGACGGACGCGCCGTCGGGCGCGTTGATGCCGATCACCCATGGCCGCCGGTCTTCGCCGATCACCAGACAAGCCGGCAGAACACGGGATTGCTCGCGTGCCGTGCGCTCTTCAAGCGCCTTATGCAAGCCCTCGGCCGAGGCGGCTTCCACTCCGAGCGCGCTCAAGATAGCCTGCTTTGTAGCGGCGGTCGTCACATGGTGGCGGCCCCAGATATCCCAGTATTCCGGCTCAATTCCCCAGATACCGGCGGCTTTATCCAATAGGTTGTGAAATGGGTCCAATTCCCAATTCTAACAGCCGTCGTGGGACAATAACTTCATGGCGGATTCACCTGCACAGGCACCCCCGATTACGGCGGGAGAGTTGTTCGCCCGCATTGACAATGGAGATTGGGATGCGCGCGTTGCGGCCGGTCAGGGCATTCTCACGACGACGCTCGATAACGCGATCAACTGGGCCCGCAAGAACTCGATCTGGCCGATGTCGTTCGGCTTGGCCTGTTGCGCGATCGAGATGATGTCGATGAGCGCCTCGCGCTTCGACATCTCGCGTTTTGGCGCGGAAGTATTCAGGGGATCGCCGCGGCAGAGCGACTTGATGATCATCGCCGGCCGCGTGTCGAACAAGATGGCGCCGGTGATCAAGCACCTTTACCAACAGATGCCGGAACCGAAGTGGGTTATTTCCATGGGAGCCTGCGCCACCTCGACCGGCGTCTTCCAGAACTACGCGCTAGTGCCCGTGAACCAGGTGATACCCGTTGACGTCTACGTTCCGGGCTGCCCGCCGCGCCCGGAACAGCTCATCTACGCGCTGATGATGCTGCAGGAAAAAATCCAGAAAGAAACGGGCACTCTGATGCGCGTGTTGAATCTCGCGTAGCCGCCGCGGCGGCTATAAATCCACGCCGGGTCGCGCGAGGTTCTCGAGATCGATCTTGAGCGCAGCGGCAAGCTTAATCAGCGTGGCGATGCTTCCGGTCTTATGTCCGGCCTCAATCGCCGCGATCATTGCGCGGGAGACTTTAGATGCTTTGGCAAGCTCCTCCTGAGTCAGCGCGCGATGATCACGCCAGATTCCGACCGGGCTTTCCCAGGCCAGGCGGCGCTCGTAATTTCAAGCGGTATTAGCTCGTCGCCGCCACGGTCAAGCCGGCCCTTGGCCGCGTCGTAAGCCCTTACGTCGGCAAGCATCTCCGCATCCTCGATCAGCTTCTGAAGGTCTTCCATCGGGATAACGGCGAACTCTTTGCCCTTGCGGGTAAGCTTTTCGATACGCATCGGTATATTCCACCTCTCGGCCCCGCTTCCAGGACCAGCATCACAAGGCGGTCGTCATGAAGCTCGGAACTTACACGCCGGCCGTTTCTGCCGGTTCGCCGGAAGCTTGGCGATGGCTTTGTTGAAGGATTTCGTGGTGATGACCGTATTCATGGGTACGTTGCCGCTAGCGGTGAAACAATTGTAGCGAGTAATGAGAGTGACGGGCGGTTCGCAACGGCCTCGGACTATTGAGCTTGAGCCGGGCAGGTGCGCTGACTGCCACAGCCAAAACGCCGATCCCGGCTTGTGCCACTGCGTTTTTGCGCATAGCGCGGCGCCGCCACTTTACGTGAAACGCCGGTCTGGCGCATAATTGTAATTCCGTCGCGCCACTGGCCGCCGGTGCAGGAGTCGAACCATGAAGGTGTATCCGGTGGTGACGCTGGCATTGATGTTGTGTGCCTGCGCCCGCGGGCCGAAGACTGATTCGAGTTCCGAGCCTCCAAGAGCCCCTGCCGTCGCCGTAGTGCGCGCGGCGGCGGCGGATCTCTCGCGCGACCTCGAGCTCACCGCAGAGTTCCGCGCGTATCAGGAAGTCGAGTTGCACGCCAAGGTGGCCGGATATCTGAAGGAGATTCTCGTCGACGTGGGCGACCACGTGAAGGCTGGACAGCTTCTGGCCACCCTCGAGATTCCGGAAATGGAAGACGAACTCCGTCAAGCTACGGCAGGCATCCGGCGAAGCGATGCCGAAGTGCTGCGCGCGAAGGGCGACCTTGCGCGCGCCGAAGCTGCGTACGCCGGGGTCCACAGCTCGTATAGCCGGCTGGCGGCCGTCGTGAAGGCGCGTCCGAATCTGGTGGCGCAGCAGGAACTGGACGACGCGCTCGCGCGGGACCGGTCGGCGGAGGCCCAAGTGGCGGCGTCTAAGGCAGCGGTGACCGCGGCGGAACAGCAAGTGCAGGTTTCGCAGTCCGGCGAGGAGCGTGTGAAGGCGCTCTCCGCGTATTCGCGAATTTCCGCGCCGTTCGCGGGTGTAATCACGAAACGTTATGCCGACGTCGGCTCGATGATCCAGGCAGGCACCGCCTCGAGCTCGCAGGCGTTGCCGGTCGTGCGGCTATCGCAGATCGATCGTCTGCGGCTGGTGCTTCCCGTACCCGAGTCGGTGGTGAGCGGCGTGCGCGTAGGCATGCCCTTAGAAGTGAAAGTCGCGACACTCGGACGCACCGTCGCGGGCAGAGTCGCCCGCTTCACCGGACGTTTGCAGACGGCCACGCGGACCATGGAGACGGAAGTGGACGTAAACAACCCCGCCGGTGTCATCATGCCCGGCATGTTTGCCACCGCCCTTCTCAAACTCGACCGGCGGAAAGGAGCGCTGGCGGTTCCCGTTGCCGCGGTTTCCGGCCACGATTCTTCGCCATCGGTGCTGGTGGTCGACGATAACGGGAAGATCGAACGGCGCGAGGTGAAACTGGGGATCGAGACGCCGGACAAGGTCGAGATTCTTTCCGGTCTGAAGCCGGGGGAAATGGTGGTCGTGGGCGGACGCGGCGAGTTGCGGGAAGGCCAGAACGTCGAGCCGAAGCTCCTGGGAGCCTCCTGATGTCGGTGTTCGCCATCCGCAATCCTTACTTCATTGTTGTAGCTTGCCTGATCATCGGGGTCGTTGGCGTCACCAGCATGGCGCGCATGCCCGTGGACATGTTCCCGGCCATGAATATCCCGGTCGTGGTGGTCGCAACGTTTTACTCCGGCATGCCGCCCGAGCAAATCGAGACCGCCATCACGGGCCGTTTCGAACGCTTCTTCACGCTAGCGGCTGGAATCGAGCATATCGAATCGCGCTCGCTCACAGGCGTCAGCATCATCAAGGCGTACTTCCAACCGGGTTCGAATCCGGACTCGGCGGTTACCACGATTTCCAACCTGGTGATGGCGCAGCTCCGGCGTCTGCCTCCTGGCACGCTCCCGCCGGTGATCCTGAAGTTCGACGCTTCCAGCCTGCCGGTATGTCTGGTGACTTTTCAGGGCGAAGGATTGACCGAGGCCAGCCTTCGCGACCTGGCCCAATTCAGCGTCCGCAACCAGATTTCGAGCGTCGCCGGAGCGTCGGTACCGCCGCCGTTCGGCGGCCAGTACCGGCAGATCATGATCTACGCCGACCCGGCGAAGCTTGAAGCGCATCAGCTCAGTCCGATGGACGTGGTGCGCGCCGTGAACGAGTCGAATCTCATTCTCCCGGCGGGCGAAGTACGCATCGGACCCATCGACTACAGCATCTTCACCAATAGCCAGCTTCGCGGAATCGAGGACATCGGCCGGCTGCCCATCAAGACGGTGGGCCAGACGTCGGTGACAGTCGCCGACATCGGCGTCGCGAAGGACGCGCAGCAGATTCAGACGAACGTCGTGCGCGTGGACGGCCAGCGTTCCGTCTATTTACCGGTTCTGAAGCAGGGCGGAGATACAAATACGATCGAAGTCGTGGACGGCGTCCGCGAGGCACTGGGGCGGCTGCTCGACGTCCCGAAAGAACTGGTGACGCGCGTCGTATTCGATCAGTCGCAGTTCGTCAAGACGGCGATTGAAACACTGATTCACGAAGGCGCGATCGGCCTGGTTCTGATCTCCGTGATGATCCTGCTTTTTCTGGGAAGCTTGCGCGCCACGGCCGCCGTGTTCTTTTCCATTCCGCTTTCCGTGCTCGCTACGTTTATTGCGCTGGCCCTCGGCGGGAGCACCATCAACACCATGGTTCTCGGCGGCCTTGCCCTGGCATTCTCGCGGCTTCTGGACAACTCCGTGGTCGTCCTGGAGAACGTCTTCCGTCATCTCGAGATCGGCGAGTCGCCCGTGGTCGCCGCGGAACTAGGAGGCCGCGAGGTGACGCTGCCGGTTTTGTCGGCGACGCTCACGACGGTAGTCGTGTTTTTTCCCGTCACATTTCTCTACGGCGTAAGCCGGTTTCTTTTCTCCGCCCTGGCGTTGGCGGTCGTCTTGTCGCTGTTTGCGTCCTATCTGGTGGCGTTGACCGTTGTGCCGCTGTTTTGTTCGCGTTTCCTGTCGCGAAAGGGGACGCATTCCGAAGGCTGGTTCAATCGCGGCTTCGAAAAAATGTTGAACGGCTACAGCAAGCTTGTCGGCGTGGCTCTCAAGCGGCCCTCTCTCACGGTGCTGGCGTCGATGCTGATCTTTGTTACGAGCCTCGCCATCTATCCCCTGCTGGGAGTTTCGTTCTTTCCGCGCACCGACGCAGGACAGTTCGTGATCAATCTAAAGGCGCCTTCGGGAACCCGAATCGAAGTGACGGAGCAGGAGATCCGGAAGGTGGAGGACATCGTCAAGCGCGTGGTCGGCAAGGAGGAACTCCGGCTGATCGTCTCGAACCTCGGGAGTACGCCGGGTTTCTCCTCGATCTACACGACGAATTCCACACAGCACACCGCCTTCGTCCAAGTCAGCCTGAACGAGGGGCACAAGACGGGAAGTTACGAGTACATGGCCCGCGCGCGGCGCGAGATTCAAGCGCAACTCCCCCACCTGAGCGTGTACTTTCAGTCCGGCGGGCTGGTTGACGCGGTGCTGAACCTCGGCTTGCCCGCGCCGATCGACGTGCAGGTGTCGGGCTCGAACCTGGCCGCGGACTATAAAACAGCCGCGGATCTGGCGCGGCGCATCCGCGCGCTGCCGGAGGTGAGCGAAGTGTTCATCCCGCAGGATCTGGACTACCCTTCCTTACAGATCGACGTGGACCGCTCGCGCGCAAGTCAACTCGGTCTCAGTCAAAGAGAAGTGGTCCAGAACGTAATCACCGCGCTCACATCGAATCAGATGATCGCGCCGAGCTACTGGATGGACCCGAAGTCCGGTATCGACTACATGCTCACGGTGCAGTACCCCGAAACCCAGGTGAAGAGCCTGCTCGACTTGAAGAGCATTCCGCTGCGCGCGGCGGGACAGACGCAGTCGACGCGCCTCGATATGGTGTCGACCGTCACCCGCAGGGAATCGCCGACCGAAGTCGATCACTACCAGCTGCGCCGCGTGATCGATATTTACGTGAGTCCCGCTAGTGAGGACTTGGGACATACAGCCGCGGCGATTGACCGTATCCTGGCTGACACGAAGACGCCGGAGGGAGTGCGGGTGAATCTGCGCGGGATGGTACAGGGAATGCGCGCGTCGTTCTCCAGGTTCGCGCTGGGCCTTTCGCTCGCGGTCGTACTGCTCTACCTGATCCTGGTGGCGCAGTTCCGCTCTTTCCTCGACCCGTTCCTGATCCTGCTGGCCGTGCCGATGGGTATCTCGGGCGTGCTGGCCACGCTCTACTTGAGCGATACGACGCTAAACGTGATGTCGCTCATGGGAATCGTCATGATGGTGGGGATCGTGGTTTCGAACAGCATCTTGATCGTCGATTTCACGCACCGCTTGCGGGAGGATGGCGCTGAAATCCGCGAAGCTGTGGTCGAGGCGTGCCGCGCGCGCTTGCGGCCGGTGCTGATGACGTCGCTTGCGACGATCATCGGATTGATGCCGATGGCGATGAAACTGGGGGCCGGGAGCGAAGCCTATGCGCCGCTCGCGCGAGCTATTATCGGCGGGCTGACGGTCTCGGTCGTATTCACGGTGTTTCTCGTGCCCGCGGCGTACCTGCTGGTGCACCGGAGGTCCAGGTGAGTGGATGTCCCGGGAAAGCAGGCATCGGGAGACTGAGCGTTCTGCTTCTCGCCGCAACCGCCCTGCTCGCCCAGATTCCGAAGCGCCTCACGCTGAAGGAAGCCGAAGCCATCGCGATCAGGAACCATCCGCAGGTCAGCGCGGCGCAGTTGAATGCGCGGGCGGCGAATGAAGCGGTGGCGGCCGTTCGCGCGGCTTTGCTGCCAACCTTGTTCGGGAGTGTGACCGCGGCGGCGGCCGCGGACAGTACGCGCATCGCGGCCGGCGTACTGAATAATCCGGCAATCTTCAACCGCTTCGCGACAGGCTTCACGATCAGTCAGTTGATTTCCGATTTCGGACGCACTGCGAGGCTGACGGATAGTTCCCGCCTGCGAGCGCGCTCGCTTGAGGAAACCGTGGAAACCGTGCGCGCGGACATCCTGATCCAAGTGGACAGGGCCTACTTCACGGCGTTGCGCGCGCAGGCCGTGCTGCGCGTCGCGGAAGAAACGGTGAGCAACCGGCAACTGCTGGCCGGCCGCGTTTCGGCGCTGGCGGACAGCAAGCTGAGGTCCGGGCTGGACGTGAGTTTCGCGAAGGTCAATCTATCGGAAGCGAAGCTGCTGTTACTCGGCGCGAAGAACGAGATTCGCGGCTCCTTCGCGGAGCTGGCAACAGTGATGGGCTCCCGCGATACGCAGAGTTACGAACTGGCCGATGAGCCTCTGCCGGAGCAACTCTCGGGCGGGCCGGAGCCTTTCGTTACCGAGGCATTGCGCGCGAGGCCTGAGCTTGCGAGCCTGCGCGCGGAGAGCGAGTCGGCGTTGAAATTCGCCGAGGCCGAGAAAAGTCTCCGCCTTCCCAGCGTGGGCGCCATTGCGAGCGCGGGTGCGGTTCCCGCCCACGACGAACGTCTGCGCGGGCGTTACGCCGCGGTGGGCGTGAACGTGAACATCCCCGTGTTTAACGGACATTTGTTCGCGGCGCGCCGGTCTGAGGCGGATCTGCGGGCACAGGCGGCGCGGCAACGGGTGCGAGACGCGGAAAACCGCATCGCGCGCGACGTGCAGCTCGCGTGGCTGAACGCGAACACGGCGTACGAGCGGCTGGCGGTCACGGGCGAATTGCTGGAGCAGGCGGCGCTCGCGCTCGATCTGGCGCAATCGCGCTACGACTTAGGGCTGAGCTCGATCGTGGAGCTGAGCCAGGCGCAACCGAGCAAGACGGGGGCGGAGATTACAAGTTCCTCCGCGCGGTACGAATACCAGATCCGGCGCGCCATGCTCCTCTATACGACGGGGGCGTTGAAATAGGGGCGGCGCCGCGCGTGTGAATCCATTGCGCAAATGCCGGATGGGCGCTCAATGGGGGAAAACAGCAATGGCCGCCGTACGCGCCGTAGGGCCTCTGACGAGGCCGTTGAAACGCCGGGAGGCCTGTCCCGCAGGGCGCAGCGCCGCTCTTGAGCGGTCAATTCACCGGATTCACTTGCCCCCACTTCCGCCGAAGAGCCCCTTGCGCCATTCCGCAACGCGCTCCTTGATGCGAACGAACGGCGATGGCTTCGCCACCGTTTCGGCAACGGGTTCGGCCGCTCGCGGGGCCTCCTCATTCTGCCTCTCAAGCGGGGCGGCTTCACACGGCGTCTCGCCCCTGGCCCGCACGGAGTTCCCCGAAAGAGTGTAGCCGCGCCGGTACCTCTTGCCATCCTTCTTCTCGACGCACACGGAAAACCCTCCCGGAACGACGATCACCGGGAGGTAGCCGACGCGGTTCCGTTCGATGTACGACGTCTCATAACGATGCCGCCGCGTGCTCCAATTGAAGACACGGAAGCTGTCGAAATCGTATTCGTGGTAACCCGGTTCCACGGTGGTCCAGAGCCAGCTCTTTTTGACCTCGTCCTTGTCGCGGACTTCACCGAGCGGGAAGTACGACGTGATCCGGCGTCCTTCCGCGTACTGCGCCACCTCGTCCGGAATCGCCATGTAGAGACGCCGCGTGAGCACCCACCCGGTGCGGCCGCCGACGTTCCGGATCAGGCTCCATTCGTCCATTGGAAGGGGAGTGGTATCCGCGGGAGGCTCCTGTCCGGTCACGGCGGCGGTGCGCGAAAGCCTCTCCCAGTCTTCAGGCGGCTTTGGGGCGGGCGGCAGGGGAGGCGGCGGCACCTTCGCCTGCTCTCTTTTCTTCTTCGGCGCCTTCTTCTTTTGCGGCGGGGCCAAAGGCACTATGGGCTTCCGCGGCGTCCCGGCCTGCGCGGAAGAGCGGCGGGCGAGTACGTCCACGTGCTCCCCTTCGCGAATCTGAATGAAGCTTGGACTCGACCGGCTCGGCGCCGTGTGCACATTCAACGTGTCGTACGTCGACGCCACGCCCTGCGAAGGCATCGCCTTCGCCCGCTCCGCAAGATCCCGCAATTCATCCATGTCCTGCTTGCGAAGCAGTTGGCGCTCGTCGGTCCAACCCTCGATCCCTTTTTCGGTGCGGACTTTCAGAAACCGCCTGCGCCGCTCGATCACTTCGAGCCGCTCGCCATGCGGCACGGTCGCAACAACCGTCGAGCGCGGGGCGATGTCCTGCCGGAGACCGAGGTTCGCCGGTCCCGAATAGGCCTGGCCGATTGCGGGCGCGAGGGGCTTCCTTTCCGTTCGGCAACCCACCGCCGAGCAGCAAAGCAATATGAAAAGGAAGAGGCTTCGCAACGTCGTTCTATAATAAGCGTAGCAATCGCCATGCCAAACGAAACGCCCGCCGGGCGAATGGCCGAACTCTACTGTCCAACGTGCCGTGAAGAAGCCGCCGAGCCGTTAGTTTGCCGCGATTGCTCCGCCGTCATTTGCCGCAAGTGCGGGACGCCGCTTGAGGCAGTGGACGATTTGGGAATCGGTTGAGCGAACGCCCCGAAAAAGACGCGCTCAAACCGCGCTGCATCCGCGCCCATCGCGACCTCGGCGTTTGGGTAGGCATCGCGGATTTCAACGGTCCGTCCTTCTTCCGGCGAATCGATGCGGATCTCGATCGAGAGCGGCCGGAACTTCGCGACACGCGGGTCCACGAGAACCGCCGCCGCCAGCGGGTCCCAGGCGAAGTAGAAGCCTCCGTCAATCGATTTCCGCGCCAATCCGAGAATCGCCGACACGAATTTGCCGAGCGGCGTGAGTCCCAGGGCGTCAAAGCGGCGGACAAATTCCGCGTCGATGAGAATACGGTTTGTGGCGTCGAGCGGCACCAGACGCAGTTTCATCGCGGAGGTGAAAACCCGCTTTGCGGCGCGCGGATCGGCAAACAGGTTCCATTCCGAGGTCTTGTTGGTTGTCTTGAGGAAACCGCCGGCGCCGATATTCCCCGGCACGCCGACGGCGCCTCCCATGATCACGATGTCGCTCAGGCGGCGCGCGGCCGCCGGGGCGCGGGCGAGGGCCGCCGAAAGGTTCGTCAGCGGGCCTAGCGCCAGTATCCGCAAGGGCGGCCCAGCAGAGAAGCGCCCGATCAGGAAATCCACGCCGTCCCGCCGGTCCGGTCTCCGCGACGTTACCGGAAGCGGCACGTTGGTGAGTTCGTCCGCCTCGCGCCGCCAGTCCGCTGGAAACTCCGCCCCGCCCACTTCCGGGTTTGAACGTCCCGCATACACCGGGATATCCGGTCGTCCGGCTAACTCAAGCAGTCGAAGCATATTCTCCGCGCCTTTTCGGGCATGGGCCAGCCCGTTGACAGTCACGATCGCTTCGATTCGCACGTCTTTTCGCGAGAGCAGGAAAGCGATCGCCATCAAGTCGTCCGTTCCGCAATCCGTGTCGATAACGAGAGGGACCGGCCCGGCCGCCGCGCTTTCAAGCGCTGCGAAGGGAAGTAACGCGATTGCCGAGCGCCGCGAAATCACTGGTGCGCGGAGAACTGGGCCTGCGGCGGATCGAGTTTGATTGCGATGGTCCTTTCCTCTTCCGCGACATCGAACGTCTGGCCGAAAGTTCGATATCCCTTGGCAATAATCTGGATCAGGATCTTGCCCTGAGGAATCGGAGGAATCGCGGCGACGCCGTCCTGGTTGGTGCGCATTTCCCAGTGCGTGCGGATCTTCTTGCCCAATTTCGCGACGGACCGCCCCTGCACGAATTTCACCACGACAGCGGCGCGGTCGACAGGCTTTCCGCCCGGCGTAGTCACCTCAATCCGCATCTTGGTCATCTCCGCCGCCACCGAGGTTCCGAGGAACGCAAGCCCACAAGCCATGAGGATCAATAGTCGGTTACGCATGTATCGATTATCGCAAATCGGGCAGCAGGAACTGTGCGGGGCGTCCGGCGGCGCGGGCGACGGCCTCGGCGGCGATGTAGCCGCTGCGCACGGCTCCCTCCATCGTGGCCGGCCAGCCGCTGTTGGTCCAGTCCCCCGCGAGGAACACATTTGGGAAGCGGGTTTCAGCCCCCGGGCGCAAGGCTTCGGTCCCCGGCGCGGCGGAAAACGTCGCGCGCAATTCCTTGACCACGTGCGCCCGTTCCAGTCTCGCCTCGCGCACGGCGGGAATGAATTCGCCAAGCTCTTGAACGGCCAAGGAAATCACTTCCGCGCGCGGCATCTCCGTCAGACTTCGCGACGCGCTCACGACAACCTGCACGTATCGGCCTCCTTCCTTATTGAACATCCATTGGATGTTGCGGTCGAGCAGCGTGGCATGAGGCAGGTGCGTCACCGCGCGGTGGAACCACAGGTGAATTCCCGTAATGGGGGAGTGCTCAAACAGGCGCGCATCCACCCGGAGACAAGGAGCGGCCGCGTGAACGCGCTCGAATGGAAGAGCGCAGATGTAGTAATCGGCCGTGTGGCAGGCGCCGCCCGAGCAAACGCCCGCTTCCGGATCGAAGCTCTCGACGGGACTGCGAAGGGAGATGGTTACATTGCCGGTCCGCTCCCACGCGCCGCGGCCATAGAGTTCGCCGAGGGGAACGTTAGGCACTCCCATCTCGTAGGAATCCGCGCGCGCCAGGAAACCGAGCCGGAAAACCTGAAAGCCGTGCATGGCGGCCATGCGGTCCAGGTCTTCATTGATCGCGCTGACCAGGATCTGCCGCCAGAAACGGTCGATCGCCGCTTGCGTCTGGCGCTTTTCGCGAAGCCAATCGAGCATCGAGATCGAGGCCAGATCCGTGCGTGTGCTCCGTTCCCGCAGGATGGCGAGAATGCCGCGGGAGATGGCCAGCTTATCCGACGCCGAAAAACACGCCAGGCGCAGGAAAGATCCCGCTAAGTGCAGCGGCGCCGGCAGAAATCCGCGCGCCAGGGTTGAAACGCGGCCGCCCGGCTCAATGAAGTAGAAATTCCGGTAGAATCGAATGCGGTCGCGGACACCGAGCCGCCCGTAGAAATCGAGAAGATTCACGCAGCATCCGAGCAACACGTGCTGGCAGTTGTCGATGACTTCGGAATCCTCCTCCGATGGCGAGAGCGGGTACGAAGTGGCCCGTCCGCCAAGGAAGCCGCGCGATTCGAAGAGGCGCACGCGAAATCCCGCCTCTGCCAGGGCGGCCGCCGCGGAGAGACCCGCGAGACCGCCGCCGATGATGATGACCGTCTGCATGCGCGGGCCGGTGTACGTCGTCCACCAGTATGAAGCGGCGTGCGCCTATCCACCCACGATCTGCTCGAATTTCGCCAAAGCCTCAACATGTTGGGTCGTGGCCAGGGTCGAACTCGAAAAATACCGATTCTCTTCCCACGGAGTACTACCACGCCGGTCGACAGTCAAGACCGCATTGGTACCATGGTCTTCGCCAAATAGTATTCCACTCGGCTGGATTTCTTTTTGGCAGAGTTCGGAGAGTAACCGTGAAAATTCCTCTGCCTTTTGCGAGAGCGTGTTCAACATCGGCTCCATCTGAACGATGAGCTCACTGCGGTAGAGTCGCTTCTTGGTGAGATGCGGAGGGTATGCAATTCCCAATTGTTCGCCCAGCCAAGCGGTGAAGTCCAGCAGGAATTCGTGCGCAGCCTCCGTTGAATGACGGCAGCTAGCGACTAGGCCGTCACCGTGCAGATCGAAGTCGACTTCCACAATCAGTGAACCATCATAAAGGAATTTCCCGTGCTTGAAGTAAAGACTTCCGCCCGAGTGAATCTCCTCTGCCTTCGGAAGCATAGCGAATTGGTAATGTTTGCCGATTCCGGCGTAAATCTCCGGGTACAGGCTGATGCCCTTCGGATTCAATTCCTGTATGTCAAATAGCCATATGGTTCTGGCCAGTTGAACTTTGAGAACTTCCATATTGCTCCTGAGCGGCACTTGCGGCCATACCCACGGGTTTCTTGATAGGTTGAACCAGATCCGCGGCGGCGCCTTGAGAGGGATAATATGCAGATCTGCTAAGTGCGCTTCGCGGTTCGGCTGGCCTCAGACGATCTTCCATCGCTTTTGCTCTTTGCAAATCTTCGGGCGCAAGTTCGTCCGATCCGAATTCCTCATCGAAGTTTGGAACCGTGAAATACTCAGACCCCTGCATCGGCAGTGAATCCAACGTTCTCGAGAATGGGCGGAACTTGATTTCTAGATCCGTATCGAATGCTTCCGCCAGACGCAAGAGGGTTGCGACCGTCATCTTGCCATAGTCCGGATTCTCTAACTTGGACACCCACGTCTGGGCCATTCCGATAGCATCGCCCAGTTCTTTTTGCGTCATCGCTCGCGCCTGCCGCAAGGCGCGGATCTGAAGAGCGACCGAAGCCCGAAGGCGCTCATCCACAAACGTGTGCCGATACTCCGGATCCCGAAAACTTTGCAGCAGTTGTTGCCTAACTGAAATCGTGCTTGCGGACTCTGCTCGGTTGACGAATAACAAGTTCGCGGCGTTCATCTGCAACCTCCAAAAGTTGTTTGGGCAGTCTCCCTTTTTCCACGCCACCGACCAGAAGCGCGAAGTGCCCACGACCAGGACCATAGAATCCTAACGGACGATACTGAACACCGGCGCTTACAATTCTCAATTCGAGCACCCCAGGCCAGCCCGTGTATGCGCTGATGTACTGTTCGGGAAAGATCGGGAAACCCTGGAGCGCTGCTATTCGAGCGTTGATCTTCGCCTTGGCGGCCTTTGGCATTTTCTCGTTGAGCCAGCGATGGATCTCGTTCTCGCCTCTCTCGCTGAAGTAGTCGAAAAACGTCCACAAGCTCATGATACAAGAAAAAACTTCTATTCGCAATCCAGCACCTTCCGACCTCTCAGCAGTTTTTCATCTGATCCCAGTATGTTATTGAAAACAAGAGTGACAGGCTTCTTGGCTAAGATCCCAAAGCCAGACCATTTGGCAAAGTGCAAGCATCGCTGGGAAACAGGAACTGAATCGGCAGGTACGAATGATCACCGCTATGTTTCCCAGGTACGAAGATAGGTCCATTACACCATATCGCGCACGACGCGCGCGGAAGGGGCAATCGCCTGTTAGAATTGAGGTGTACGAATCGCTCCGAATGACGCCTGTACCATCGCCAGCACCATCGCCGGATAGCCCGCTGCCATCGTCGCTCGAAAGCATTTTCGCGAGCGCTCGCGCGCACGCCGAATTACTGATGCGGGATGCCGTCGAACAGGCCCGGCTCAAGTCCCGCCTTGAAGTCAGCGCCACTCTCAACCAGGCCGCGAGACGTTTGCGGCAAGCCGCGAGTATCGAGGAAATCGCGTCATGCCTCTTGGACGCGACCGTGCCCTTTTGCGGCAAGGCGGCGGTCTTTGAAGTCTCCGGCGACGAGTTGCGCGGATTGAGTGGACGCGGCTTGGACGGCCCGCGCGGCGGCGCCATCGACGAGATTGGCTTTTCCTTTGCCGACGCCCCCGCTTTCGCCAGCGTGGTCGAAGGCCGCGATACCGTAGTTGCGGCCGGCACGGCGCGGGAGATTTCGCACGTGGTGGTGGAGTTGTTCGATCACCAGCCCGGCGAAAAGGCCTATTTGTTTCCGGTCCTCGAAGCTGACGGCGTGCCCGCGGTACTCTACGCGGCGGGGGCTTCGGAGACGGTCGACATCGCGGCGCTTGAATTGTTGTGCGCCTTGAGCGGAGCGGCTCTGGCAGGGATATTCGAAAGTCAAAGAAAAGAGCTGGACCCCGAGCCCGAACCGGAACAGCGGGGGCCGCAGCTGATTTCGATCGACGTGGCACAACCACGCTCAGCCCCAGGCGCTCCTGCCGGGAGGCGTACGACTTTGCCGGAATGGAAGGCGCTCACCCGCGAAGACCAGGAATTCCATCTTACGGCGCAACGCTTCGCTCGCGTGCGAGTGGCGGAAATGCGGCTCTACAAGTCCGAAGCGGTGAACACGGGCCGAGCCCTTCACGACCTCTATACCGCGTTGCAGTCCGATATAAACCTGGCGAGGGAAATTTTCCAGCGGGACTTTTTAGCCGCTTCGCCTACCATGGTCGATTATCTTCATGTGGAGCTGGTTTCGAGTCTTGCTCAAGATGACGCCTCATTGCTGGGACGCGCGTATCCGGGTCCACTGGTCTAGGAACTTCGCAGCGCTGTTCGTCTGCTGCGGGCTGTGCGCCGCCGCGGACCCCGCCGCGCGTCTGGGACTTGGGTTGGCCGCGTACGAGAAGCAGGACTACGCCGCCGCCGCGGCCCATCTGCGCGCCGTGCGCCCCCAACTGCCGAAGCTCGAGGATTACATCGCCTACTACCTGGCCGCATCGCTTGCCGAGGACCGCAGATACACCGAGGCGCGCCGCGAGCTCGATGCGATGTGGAAGCTCAAGACGCCATCGCCTCTATTGCCGAAAGCTCGATTGCTTCAGGCGAGGCTTCTGAGGGAACTCGGTTTTCCGGCCGAAGCCACGCGCATTCTGGCGGAGCGCTATGCCGATCTCCCCAAGCCCGAGGCGGATATGGCAGCCGCGGAAGCCTACGCCGCCGCGGGCGACAGCGCCCAAGCCGCCGCGAGTTACCAGAAGGTCTACTATCTCTACCCAACGAGCGCCGCCGCTGCCACGGCCGAAGGGGAACTCAAGTCGCTGCGCGCGGAATTGGGGGACGCCTACCCCCCCGCCCTGCCGCGCCAAATGCTGGAGCGAGGGGACCGGCTGCTGGAGGCGAAAGACTACAAACAGGCGCGCGCGGAGTTTATAGCCATGTCGTCACTTCTGGGAGGCGCGGATCGCGAAGTTGCGCAGGTCCGCGTGGGCGCAAGTTATATGATGATGGGCGAAACTTCCACCGCCTATCGCCATCTCAAGTCCCTCAAACCGGCGGAGCCGGAAGCCGATGCCGAGCGGCTCTACTACCTTGCCGAGTGCGCCCGCAAACTGAAGGAACAGGCCCCTATGACGGACTTCCTAAAGGGGCTCGAAGAATGGCACGCGGCTTCGCCGTGGCGGCTGAAGGCATTGGTTGCGGCGGCGAATCATTACCTGCTGACCAATCGCCACGCCGACTATGTTCCGCTCTACCGGGCCTGCTACGAATCGTTTCCAGAGGACCGGAACGCGTGGCAATGCCACTGGAAGGTTACGTGGCAGAGCTATCTGACAAGATCGGACGATGCGGTCCCAATGCTGCGGGAGCACCTGAAGAAGTACCCTGGGTCCGGTAATCGGAGCGCCGCCCTGTACTTCCTGGGACGCTCCGCGGAGGCGGCGGGCGATCCATCCCAGGCGCGAACTTATTTCTCGCGCCTGGTGGAGCGCTATCCGAACTTCTACTATGCGCTTCTCGCCCGCGAGCGTCTCGCGCAAACCGGTGCGGCGAAGGCTCCCTCCGCGGAGCCGGCGGCCCAGTTCCTGAACGAGATTCAGCTTTCCCCATCCAAACACGAGTCGTTCGACCCGCTTCCGGCGACTCGTCTTCGAATCGAGCGCTCCCGCCTGCTGACGGCCGCCGGGTATCCGGAATGGGCGGCGGCGGAACTGCGGTTCGGAGCGCGGATCGACGCCCAACGATCTCTGATGGCGATGGAGCTCGCGGGCAACGCCCCTTCGGCCTTCGAATCGTTACGCGGCATGAAAAGCCTGTCCATGGACTACCTTTCTTTGCCGGTCGAGAAGGCGCCCAGGCGTTTTTGGGAGCTACTTTTTCCCTTGCCTTTTAAGAGCGACCTGCTACGCGCGGCCGCGGACCGGCAGCTTGACCCTTACCTGTTGGCCGGGCTGATACGCCAGGAGTCGGAGTTCAATCCGAAGGCAATCTCCCGCATGAAAGCACTGGGCCTGATGCAATTGAGATCCGGAACGGGAAGAGAGATGGCTCGCAAGGCTGGCATCGGACGTTTTCAAACGAACATGCTTTTCCGTCCCGATATCAGCTTGCGGCTGGGCGCTTACTACATCCGCGCGATGTTCGATCAGTGGAACGGAAAATGGGAGCAGGTCCTGGCATCCTACAACGCGGGAAAGTCGCGGGCGAATGAGTGGATGAAGTGGGGCGACTTCCGTGAGCCTTCCGAGTTTGTGGAAACGATTCCCTTCACCGAGACCAGAGACTACGTACAGGCGGTGCTGAGAAACGCCGCACTGTATCGCAGACTTTACGGCGCCGCTCCGGCGCCGGTGCTGGCGAAAACGGCGCTTGGGAGCACGGCGCCGAAGTCCGCAAAAAAGATCATGGCGAAAGGGAAACGCTGAAGCGCGGATCGACGGAATCACGATGAGCGCACTGACCGCGGACGTTGCAAACACAGGGCTTATGCAACAAGTTGGAATCGTGATGATTCGGAGCGCCGTTTTCAAAGCCCAGTCGCTCCCCTGAGCGAATCGAGATGCGCTGGCGGGAGCCTTTCGCGTGATTTGTGAGACAATGCGGCATGTGGAGCGAGGGAACCTGAGATTTCTGGTCGCGGCGTTGGCCTGCGCCGCGGTTGGGTGCAGCGGGCCGTATTCCTCCCCCATGGTGTCGGCGAAAACCTCGGGACCCGCGATGCGTGTCCGCGTCGAGAAGGTGAAGCCGCACACGATTCCCGAAATCGTTACCGCCACCGGTGAACTCATCGCCGAGGAACTGGCGATCGTCAGCGCCAGAGTGCCCGGGCGGATCGGCGAGATGAAGGTCGATCTGGGCAGCCGCGTTGAAAAAGACGACGTCGTCGCCATAATCGAGCCTGTGGAGTACGAGTATCGCGCGCGCGGGGCGGAGGCTCTCGTCGAGCAATCCCGCGCTCGCCTCGGTCTGAAGAATGACGGTTCCGACGCCGTGAATCCTTTGGAAACGGCCTCCGTCAAGCAGGCCGCGGCCGCGCTCGAGGAAGCGCGCCTCAACTTCGCGCGCATCTCGCAGCTCTTCAAAGCCGGCGTCCTCTCGCGCATGGAGTTCGACAAGGGCCAGGCAACCGTCCAGCAGACGGAGGCTCAGCATCAGGCTGCCATCGAAGGCATTCTCGAAGCGCAGGCGCAGTTGAGCGAGCGCCGCGTGGCCTTGGCGATCGCGAGATATCAACTGACCCAAACCTTCGTCCGCGCGCCGTTCCGCGGCGCGGTTACAAGGCGGATCGCGGCGGTCGGCGAGCAAGTCACGGCAAACTCGCCTGTCGTGAGCGTCGCCCGGCTGCATCCGGTGCGCTTGCGCCTGGAGGTCTCGGAGCGCTACTCCACGCGTGTCCGCGTGGGCCAGCGGGTCGACGTGCATATCACGGGGATCGAGCCGCGCTCCGGAAAAGTCGTGCGGCTGAGTCCCGCGATCGAAACACAGAACCGCATCCTCTCGGTCGAAGCCGAGATCCCCAATGAAGACGGCGCGCTGCGCCCAGGCTCGTTCGCCGATGGCGCGATCACGGTGGACCCGAACGCGCAGGGTATTTCCATCCCGGTTTCGGCGCTGGTGAGTTTCGCGGGAGTGGACAGGGTTTTCGTCGTGGAGAACGGCGCGCTCGCCGAGCGCCTGGTCAAGCCGGGGCGGACGTTGGTTGACGGCCGGGCATTGACCGGCGGCCGCGTCGAGATCCTCTCGGGCCTGGCCCCCGGCGAGCAGGTTGTCGCCGAAGCGAACGAGCGTCTCACGGCGGGGCAGGCGGCCGCGCCGTTCGTGCAATAGCCATGCAGAAACTGGCGGAAGTCTGCATCAGTCGTCCCGTATTCGCCGTGATGCTGATCATGGCGCTCGTGGTCGTCGGAGGCGTCTCCTATACCAAGCTCGGCATCGACCGGTTCCCGGACGTCGACATGCCCATCGTCACCGTGCGGACCGCCCTGCCCGGAGCCGCGCCGGAAGAAATCGAAAGCACCGTGACACGCCGTATCGAAGACGCGGTCGCGACCGTTGAGGGCATCGAGAACATCCGCTCCACCTCCGCTGAAAGCGTTTCCATCGTCACCGTGACGTTCAGTCTGAAGCGCCAGATCGAAGTTGCGGCGCAGGACATTCGCGACGCGGTGGCCGGAGCCGTGAATCTCCTGCCGCGCGACGCGAGGCCGCCGCTCATCAAGAAGCTCGACGCCGACTCGTCGCCGATTCTCAGTATCGTCCTCGCCGGCGACAAGACGCCGCGCGAGCTTTACGAGATCGCGGACAAGCAAGTTCAGGACCCTATTGAATCCGTTGGCGGAGTAGGCCAAGTCGAGATCATCGGCGGGCAGAAGCGGGCCGTAAACGTGTGGATCGACGCCAACCGCCTGGCTGCATATCGTATCCCGATCCTCGCCGTGCGCGACGCCGTGGCGCGTCAGAACGCCGACATTCCAGGCGGCCGCGTCGATGAAGGAAACCGCGAGCTTACGCTGCGCACCATGGGCCGGTTTCCGAACCCGCGTCAATTTAACGACCTCGTGGTGGCGACCATCAACGGGGCCCCCGTTCGCGTCCGGGATTTGGGCTACGCCGAGGACGGCCACAAGGAACAGCGGACTCTGGCGCGCTACGACGGCAAGCCGGCCGTCTCGCTTCTGGTTCGCCGGCAATCGGGGGCCAATACCATCGAAGTCATCGAGGAGATCAAGAAGCGTCTTCCGAGGATTCAGAAGATTCTTCCGGCCGGCACGACGCTCGACATCGTGCAGGATCAATCGCGCTACATCTCGGCGGCCTTCCATGAAGTCCGGCTGCACCTGATCCTGGGCAGCATTCTCGCCTCGCTCGTGGTATTGGTTTTCATGCGCAACTGGCGGGCCACGGTGATCGCTTCGGTGGCGATTCCGGCCTCGGTTATCTCGACGTTTGGAATGATGAAGCTGATGAACTTCACGCTGAACAACATCACCATGCTCGCGTTGGTGCTGATGGTTGGCGTGGTGATCGACGATGCCATCGTGGTCCTGGAGAACATTTTCCGGTTCATCGAAGAGAAGGGACTGCCGCCCATGCAAGCGGCTGTCCTCGCAACGCGCGACATCGGCCTTGCCGTCATGGCGACCACGTTCAGTCTGGTTGTGGTGTTCCTTCCCGTCTCGTTCATGTCGAGTATTTCCGGCCGCTTCCTGTACAGCTTCGGCATCACGGCGGTAGTCGCCATTTTGGTCTCTCTCCTGGTCAGCTTCAGCCTCACGCCCATGATGTGTTCGCGCATGATGAACGCGAAGAACGTCGCGAGCGGCGGTCATGCGAAGTCCGGCGAGGCGGCGTCGCGGCGCGGTTTCTACCATTGGCTTGACGGCGGCTATTCGCGCATCCTCTGGTGGGCCATGCATCACCGCCTTCCGGTTTCGGCATTCGCGCTTGTGGTGATCGCCTCCTGCGTTCCGCTCTACAAGATGGTGCGGCAGGAATACATCCCGACTAACGTGGATGAGAGCGAATTTGAAGTATCGGTAAATGGGCCGGAAGGCGCAACCTTGAGCTCGATCAACGAGGCTTTAGTCCGTATCGAAAAGGAGATGTTTTCGCTGCCCGGCGTCGACCACGTGCTCTCGACCGTGGGCTCGGGCTACCTGCAGCAGGTGAACAGCGCGCAAATGTTCATTCGCATCCGGGACATCGAGGAGCGCGCGCTCTCGCCAACCAAGCTTGTTCAGGCGATGCTCGCGGGCCGCCCAGGCGATGCCTTTCAGGGAATCTATGCGCAGCGGGACGTGATGCAGGCGGCGCGCGAGCGGCTGAAGCAGTTTCCGGACTTTCGGATTCAGATCCGCAACGTACAAACGCTCAACCAGGGCTCGGCGCCCGTCGATATCGATCTCTCCATTCGCGGGCCGGAGATTTCGGAGTTGAGCCGGTACAGCGAGGCCATGCGAATCGATGCAAAGGCGACGCCGGGCCTTGTGGACGTGGACACTACGCTGCGCCTCACGAAACCCGAATTGCGCGTGACCATCGACCGCGAGCGAGCGGCCGATCTGGCGGTGGATGCCGCCGACATCGCGGGTTCGCTGCGCATCATGGTGGGCGGAGACGACGAAGTGTCGCGGTTCCGGGACGACAAAGTCGCCGAGGATTACGACGTGGAAGTGCGGCTCGCCGGAGCCGACCGCAACAATGAGCGCACGGTGGCGAAGCTGTGGGTGCCTTCGAAATCCGGGAGGCTGGTTCGTCTGGACAACGTGGTCAGGATGCGTGAAGGCATGAGCGCCTACCGCATCGAACGGTTGGACCGGCAGCGGCAGGTCGGTATCCGCGCGAACGTCGGACCCGGCTATGCGCTGGGCGACCGTCTTGACGTCATGTACGCGCTGGCCGCGAAACTGAACCTTCCCGTTACTTATTCGACGACGGTGATTGGGCGCGGCAGGGAGCTCGAGCGGACGTTCGGTGAATTTCTGCTCGCGTTCACGCTCTCCATCGCCTTCATGTACATGATTCTGGCCTCGCAATTCGAAAGCCTGGTGGACCCGATCACCATTCTGCTCAGCCTTCCGCTCTCCGTGCCGTTCGGGTTCCTGTCCCTGTGGTTCTTCAACGATACGCTGAACCTCTACTCGGCGCTGGGCATCCTGGTGCTGTTCGGCGTCGTGAAGAAGAATTCGATTCTGCAGATCGACCACACGAACAATCTGCGCCGTGAGGGGATGGAGCGCATGGCGGCGATCATGCAGGCGAACCGCGACCGTCTGCGGCCCATACTGATGACGACTCTGACGCTAGTGGCCGGCATGGCTCCGCTGGCGCTCGGAACGGGTCCCGGCGCGGAAGAGCGCCGCTCGATCGCGATTGTGGTGATCGGCGGCCAATCGCTCTCTCTGCTGCTGACGCTTGTGGTGACTCCGGTTGCTTACTCGCTCTTCGACGATCTGGGGGAACGTGTTTCGCGGCGGCGCGCGCATGCTCCCGTACCGGTGGCCGAAGTCGCAAACTGACGCGGGGCCGCGCGAGCGATCGGTGATCTTCTTGAAGTTCACGACAGCGAAGCCGATATCCGATAAAGTGTAAAGAGAGGAGTTGTTGCAGGCCATGCGTGAGACCATTGAAATCCGGGAAGACCGTGACGCCCGCTTTCAGAAGCAGCCGCGAACCTCTAACCTGACGGAAAGAGGATTGTAGATATGGAAGTGCAACTCACGGCCGACCAGAAAGCCTTCGTCCGCCAGGCTGTAGAGAGTGGCCGATACGGCGGCGAGGAAGACGCGGTGCGGGAAGCCTTGTCGCTGTGGGAGAGGCGGGAGCGGAGGCGCGCTGAAATCCTCGCGGCCGTCGATCAGGCCGAAGCGTCATTCGCGCGGGGCGCGGGACGTAGAATCACGACACAACAGGAAGCGGCGCATCTCGCGGATGAGATAATGCGCCGCGGTCTGTCCCGGCTTACGCCCGAAGAAAACAATCCCTGATGGGGTTTCGTCTTTTGCCGGAAGCCGAAGCTGAACTTAACGGCATCTGGCTTTATCTTGCCCGCGCGAGCGGCAGTATCGAGATTGCCAACCGCCTTATCGACACCATCACGGAGCGTTTCTGGTTACTGGGGCAGTCTCCGCAAATTGGCCGCCGGCGCGATCGCGACCTGCGCCCCGGCCTGCGCAGTTTCGCCTTTGGCGAATACGTCATCCTCTACCGGGTCGAAGGCGGTGACGCCCTCATTCTCCACGTGATGCGCGGCAGCCGGGATATTGAAGGGCTCCTAAACGACTAGCGGGCGGCGCGCGCCTTGATGCTCTCCACCGCGTTGGCGGCCGTTCGAAAGATCCACGCTTGGCATGAGAAGTAGTCAGCGGGCGAATCGCGCCGAGAGGCGGACCGCGGCGGGTCGCGCCCGTCAGCGCTCGGAGGAGGAACTGGCGCTAAAGAATGACCGCGGCGGCTCTTCAGTAGACCAGCCCTTGCCTTCCGCCCTGACATGCCGGGCAGCGGCGCTGAAAGATGTCCGAACCGTTCGCGCCGTATTTGTACCTGCACGCGCCGCATTGTAGGACGTACACATGTTGCCCGTGGTCGGTTCCAGCCAACCCCGTGGATCGAAGCACAGTCTGGCCGTTTTTGTTTCGATATCCCGGCGCCGTAGTCCGGGCCGAACCGCCCCGATGAACTGGGGTTCTGGTGACCGCGGTAGGAGTTGATGGACGAGACTGCAAGGCCAGACGCGGTTGCAACTGCTGGCCGGAGAGTACTCCGAGTGCCCATCCTTCCTCCCGCTCAATCGTCTCGCGGTTTTCTGGCGTAAGGTATTCCGGACCTGCGAACAGCTCAGAGAGTTTCCCTGCATCGTCCAGTTCCGCGAAGTGGAGTGCCATCGCCCTGACCTGCGCTGCATCCTTCACCTCTACTTCGGCACGTTTGATCGGTACCAGCGAAGGGTAAATCTCCGCGTAGACGATCAAGTAGCCGCGGTTTTGTCGACTGGGCAAGACGCGTAGTCGAGTCTCGAACGGCCATACATGGGAGACAGGCGACAGTCCCGCATCGTAGCGCAGCGCCTTCAAGTGCGGGATGCCGAGGAGGGCCTGGCTGCCGACGGAACCATTCCCGTACAGCTTCCAGATCGGCTGCATGCTCCCGATGTCCGTGAGACGTTTCTCCGCCAAATATCCCCGACGGTCCTTGGTGCAGGAAATCGTGGCAGACTCGCGTCCTTTGGGGCAACCCCAGAAGGGATAGCCGCGCGACATACGCTGGTTCAGATCGCGTGCTACCTCGAAGCGATTATTGCTGTTGTCATCCCGGTCCTCGATGCGGCTGGAGATCTCGCGCCAAACGCCGCGCCAAGCAGGAGTGTCGGTCAGTCCCAATGCCGCGGCAAAACCCGCCGGGTAGCCAAACGGGAAATCGAAGCCTACCAGTGCCATCTGTTTTCGACGTACGAACCCTCCGAGAATTTCGCGGATCTTGGCCACTGCCAAGCGGCGTGTTGCCGGGTTTTCCAGCGCCACGACGGGAAGTCTATCACCGTCGCGAACAACGAGGCAGTACCATACGCTGTCGCGTCCAGTCTTAGGCCGGCTACTGGCACTCCAGTCAACCATCAGGTAAGCATCAAACTCGGGCATGATCGTACATCTACAATAGCAACAGCCTACATTCGGCGGAGTTCGCTGCGATCACTCCGAAGCGCGTGGAAAACCATTCCGCATTTCTCGCGGCCCGATGCGATGGCCGATGTGGTGAGTTGCCAACAGGTTTTATCCCTTCGATGTCGGTGCCTCTTCCGCTGGTTTTGGCTAGACAATGCATCATTTGTGGTACATACTGGAGCTGCCGGGTTAGATGAGCAAAGGACAAGCCCAGGAGGTTCCGGTTCGTTTCTTCCGCTCGAAAACTGGCAGGGAACCGGTGCTCGAATGGCTGCGCCGCCTCGACAAGGACGACCGGCGTGCCATCGGGCTCGACCTCATGCGGGTCCAGTTCGGCTGGCCGATCGGAATGCCGTTGGTCCGAAGCCTGAAAGATGGACTATGGGAGGTTCGCGCGTCGCTACCGAGCGAACGCATAGCCCGGCTGATCCTGTGTTTTCACGACCAGACACTCGTCGTACTTCACGGCTTCATCAAGAAGACGCAGAAAACGCCTGCTGAAGATCTTTCGTTGGCGAAACGGAGAATGAAGGAGGTTACGAGATGAAAAAGAACCGCCATATCGGCTCGTCGCTGGACGACTTCCTGAAAGGGGAAGGCGTGCTCGAAGAAACCCGCGCCGTCGCACTGAAGGAAGCAATCGCGTGCCAGGTGCAGGAGGCGATGCACAAAGAAAACATCACGAAGGTTGAAATGGCGCGGCGCATGAACACAAGCCGTGCGGCGCTCGACCGCCTCCTCGATCCCGGCAACGGTTCGGTGACTTTGCAGACGCTAGCGCGCGCGGCACGCGCCATCGGCCGCGATCTCCGGATCGAACTGGTCTGAAGCGGGCAAAGGGCTTCGCGAACGCGGGTCGCCGACGCCGCGAACGGACGCTCGTCAGCGGGTGGCGCGCGCCTTGATGCTCTCCACCGCGTTCGCGGCCGCCTTCGAAAGATCCACGCCCGGCATCATCCCGAAGCCTCTGCCCGTCACCGAAAGTTGTTCGTTCCGTTCCGCAATCTTTTGGAGCGCGTCTACGTCGGAAGCGCCGCCCAAGTCGGCGAGCACCCGAATCGCGTCCAAACGAGCGGTGGCCTCGTTGCCCCCAAGCAATTGGCGCGCTACAGGCAGCACGGCCGGATCCTTGAATTGCGCCGCCCGGCGGAGCGCCATCGCGCCTACCATTCCGCCCGATTTCGCCAGATCGATCAAATAGGGAACGACGGCGGGAATTTGATACTCCGCCAAGCCCTGCATGGCGCTGGTCGAGACCATCATGTTGGGATCCCACGCGGCTTTCGAGAGCGCATCCAGCAAGTCCGGACGACCGAACGTCCCCAGCTCGCGGGCGGCGATTGCTCGGACGTCGGGATTTTCATCGGCAAGCGCGTCCTTCAATTCCGCAAGCGCTCCCGCTTCCCGCAAATTCCGGCCCGCGCACGCTCGGAGGCTGTTCACTTCAAGAACCTTGCGCATGGCCGCGGCAACCGCCGGCGATTTCTCCCCGCGTAATTCGAAACAGGCGTCCGCCCGCTGCGATACGGTTCCTTTGGAATTGAGCAACCTCGCGACGGCATCGTTCTCCGCCGCCAACGACGACGCGCACAAGAGGGCAACAGAGACGATCATTCTCATAGTTCAAGCTCCTTCAATGCCGATTCCGCGCGAGCGGCTTGCCTCAGATCGAACTTCGGGTTCAGGGCCAAGGCGCGCTCGAGATGCTTCCTCGCCTCGTCTTTCTTGCCGATCGCCGCCGCGATCATTCCGGCGTGGTAGTGAAAGGCAGGCTCGGGCGTTCCCATCTTCAGCGCCACCCTCGACGCTTTCCATGCTTCCTCGTATTTCTTGTTCTTATACAGCGCCCATGCGAGCGCGTCGTGCGTATAAACGTCCTGGCGTATCGCAAGCTCCGCTTGCGCCAGCTCGAGCGAACGCTCCAGATTGCGGTCGAAATCGGCGAAGACAAGCGCGAGATTGCGATTCGCCTTTTCGCCGCTCGCGCGGCCCATCTTGTCTACGATGTCGATCATGCCCGCTTGCGCCCGGGCGTCGTCCTTCTTCCCCGTGCGTTCGTAAAGATCCTGCAACGCGGCCGCGTACTCGACGAGCGGAACGGAGGCTTGGGCGCGCTTTACGCTTTCGATCGCCGCCGCCAATTTTCCCTGCCCGGACTCCACCCGCCCGATCCCGAAGTACGCCGGATGGTATCCAGGGAACACTACCAGCGCCGTGCGGTAGGCGCGGTCCGCTTCCTCAAGCCTGCCGGCCTTGAAGAACAGGTTTCCGAGTTCCACCAGGCACCAGGCGGTGCTCTCGTTCGATCCGCTGCCCGCGCCGACCGCGAGCTTCATCACTTCAAGCGCACCCTCGGTGTCTCCGGCCACGAAGCGGTACCACGCCGCGCGGTTGTAGCTCGAAAGATCCGGCTTGATCGAAACCATCTTCTGATAAGCGACAGCCGCCTCCTCATACTGCCCAAGTTCCATCAGGGCATCGCCGAGAGTTCCCCAATTCCAGGAATCGTCCGGCGCAATCTTGGTCATTTCGCGGGAGAACCCGGCAACCCTGGCGAAGTTGTGGCGCTCCAGTTCGATCACGCTTCGAAGACGGAGCGCTTCGTAATTGCCGCCCTCCGCGCCGAGCACGTCCTCGACGATGCGGGCGGCGCGCTCGAGGTAACTGAAGTCCGTCGTCTCGCGCATTTTCTGGATATAGGCGGTAGCCAGCAGATTCCTGTAGTGCCTGTTGTTCTCGTTGGTTTCGGCCAACGTCTGGTACATCGTGATGCGGTCGTCCGTCTTCATGCGCTCGACGTTGTTGACGATCGCGCGGTCCTTCAAGGCGCTCAGAATCGTCTCGGACGAAGACTGCGCCGCAAGGGTGGAGCCAACAAAGAGAATAAGGAGATAAGATTTCATAAAAAATCCGGATGGGCCGGTACAGTCAGCGGGGCCAGGCGGACCCGGCCCCTCCGAACTCGTTGCGGCGCGCTACTGCGTGGCCTTGCCGCGGCCGTTGGTTCCTTCCTGCTGGCTGTGAGCATAGCCCGCATGAGGAGGAGCATGGAACGGGAAGCGAGACAGGTACGCCAGGTCGTTCGAGTTGACGCCGTCGCCGAGCTGGGTGTTGGGTGCGGTCCCGAAACCTGGGACAAGCACGCCGGCGACCGCGCGGAGACCGATGTCCACCACGTCGTCGCCGATCCGGCGCCCGTTCGGCCACCCGGCATTGTCGCCCGCGACCGGTCCAAGACGGCTGAAACCGGAATCGCCGGGAGCTTTTGCGGGAACCGAGAGATCGAGCCGGGTGAGGTCGGGAATGAACACGCCCATAAGATCCGCGCGCGGAGCGGGAGGAATATTCAAGCCCAGGCCTTTCAGCACCTGCGCGATGAACGGGTCGGCCACGAGTGGACGAAACTGCGCGTCATTCACCGGATCGTTGCGGTTCCAGCGGTCCTTCATCGGCAGCGGGATCAGCAGCTCCACCGTCAGGGGGTTGCCCACGCGGTCAACCTGGTTGTACTCGCCGACGTTGAGCGGATCGTCCGTGCCGCGGCGGATGGTCACCTGCTGGCGGAGCGTGGAGGCCCATGCGCCAACCAGACGCGCCGGATCGCTCGAATTGGCCGGAGCCGCGCCCGTGGAGGTGAGCGCGCCGATAGGCACTTCGACCGCAATCAGGCTGATGTTGTAGCCGGCAAAGCCGTCGACCGCCCTCGGATAAGCGGGGCCGGGGCTCGCATCGTCGCCGCCCGCCAGCACGGGAGCCGGCGCGCGGAAATTCAGGAAATCGAACGTGGCGGCGCTGTCGAAGTAGAAAGCGTCGTCGCGGGGGCCGGCGAAGACTTTCCAGCCGTTCGAGAGTTCAAAAACGGACTTCGATCCGAGCCGTTCCTCGTAACTCGGGGTTGCTTTCGGGCCCTGGTTCGGAGGGGCTACCGAGAGAACGTGCCCGTTCCTGTCGCGGTCGATGAATGTGGAGGTACCGGTTCTCAAATTCCGGATGACAACCTGGTACGTCTGCTTCAGGAAAATTCCCTCGCTATCGATATTGTCGATAAGCCCGAAATACGATACGAAAGGCGCATTCGGATTTAGGGCCGTCCTGAAGACAAAATCGATTTGAATGTCCGGAATCCCGTCGAGGCCGCGGGAATTGTTGACGTTGAAGCGGTACAGGACGCTATCGGAGAACTTGTAGTAGGAGGGTCCGTTCTGGGGGTTTTGAAACCCTTGTGCGCTCATGCTCAGTACTACCCGATCCGCGCGGCCGGTTTCCCAGCTCCGGAAAAAATAGAAATCGTTAAGGTTGGCGGTCTGGTCCTCAAGCAGCAAGGGTCCATTACGGTGGCTGGCGGCGAAACCGCCGGTTGCCGCGAGTAATGCGCAGACGCCCGTTCGTAAAGCGTAGGTAAACATTGTTGCTCCTTCGGTGGTGATCCGGCAAATTGCGATCTACCAACTGGAACTACGAGGAAAGGGCGGAAAGTGGATTTGCCGCCGGATTTTGCCGTATTAACTTCGCATTCGCAGCAGCATATACAGCCCGGCAAGCGAGAATAAGGCGTCGGGCGACCAAGCCGCGAGCGCCGGAGGAAGCTGATTGACGTTTCCGATCTGCTCAAACAAGTGATTGACACCCCAGTATGCGATGGCGACCCCTAAACTGACCCCGATCCCCGCCATCGCGCCGCGATTCCCCACAAGGAATCCGAAAGGCACGGAAAGCATCGCCATGATAAGCGCGAACAGCGGCACCGAGAACTTCTTGTGGTACTGAACGCGCAGCCGTACCGTATCGAAGCCGCTTCGCGCCAGGTCCTCGATGTAGGTCTCCAGTTGCCGGTAATTCATCTGCTTCGCTTGCACCAGCTCTTTGAGGAAGTAGTCGGGGGGCTCATCCAACTCCGGAAATGTGTCCACCTGAAAGTTGCGGAAGTTCTTCTCTCGGATGCCGCTGATGTCGCGCGTCCATCCATTTTCGAAGATCCACGTTTTCAGCGCGGGCCGCCAATAGGCCCGTTCGGCCGAGATGTGGCGGCGGAGATGGAACGTTTTGGGCTCCAGCTCGTAGACGCTCACGCCCACCATGACGTTCTGTTCGGTATCGAAATAACGGTAAAAGTAGATCCTCGAGCCGCTGCCGAAAATCCATTTCCGGTCGGGCCGTAAGTACGTCTGCACGGGGCGCCCCTTGATCTCGTCGCGAATGGCGTCCTGCTTGCGATTGGCCTCGGGCACATAAAAATGGTCGAAAGCGAACAAGCCGGCGCTGAACAGGACGCTGACCAGAAGGACGGGCAGAGTGATGCGGTAGAGGCTCACCCCGGACGCCTTGAACGCGGTCACTTCGTTGTGTTTCGTGAGGACGCCGAAGGTCACAAGCACTGCTACAAGCACGCTGATGGGAGCGGTATCGTAAATGAGCTTGGGAGTGAGGAAAAAGAGGTACGTAAACACGCGGGAAAGCGCAATTTTGTTCTTAATGATATCGCTCAGCAGATCGAAAAACGTGAATACCTCGGTCATCAGTACGAACGCCGCGAGGAGGAGCAGAAAGTAGGATAGAAAGCGGCCGAGCACGTAGGCGTCGATGATCTGGGGAAACGAGGACAACGCCCCGAAAGTTCTCCTTCCCATTCCAAGCACGGGCGCGGCGTGCGAAAAGCGCGTTTTCACCTTTGCGTAGGTTTCGGCAAAGAACGCGCGGATCGATCCCATCCAGTCCCGATCGCCTGGGATTTCGAGCCGGGTGAGTAGGATCAGCCCCACAACCGCGAATGCGGCGTTCGGCAGCCATGCCGCAACTTCAACCGGAATCTTACCCTGCCGCGCAAGTCCGCTCAGGCTCATGAACGCGAGATAGTAGCAGAAGAACGCAAGAAAAATCCCCATCACGTATCCCGCCGACTTGCCGCCTTTGCGCGAGGAAGCACCTAGAGGAATACCGACGAGCGCCAGCATGATGCACGCGAGCGGCAGCGCAAGGCGCTGATGCAGCTCGATCCCGGCTTCAACGCGGCGTTCCTTGCCGCCATCCTTCGCGCGCGTGTGCGGAAGCAGCTCGCGCGTAGCCATTTCGCGGAACGCACGCGCGTGTCTCTCGACCGGAGGTTTAGCGTCGAGGGCCTGGTCCCCCCGCGGAAACGAGCTGTGATACCCAACCGCATCCTTTCCGATTTCGTGAGAACTCGCATCGCGGAACGAGAGCTGGATGCGGTTCCGCGCCGGGTCCGCAACGGCGATCGCCTCCCTCGCCACCGTAATGCGCGGTCCATCGCCTCGGTCCTTTAGACCGTCGTTCCGCTGTTCCGGAGGTGTCAGGTCCGCCATGAACACGTTCTCCCATACCGAGACCGGCCCCGGGGACGACCTTACCTCGCCGACATACAAGATCTTGTTCGGAAACTGTTCCTGGAATACACGCGGCTGAATGTCGGAAGTCAGCTCGGCCGCGGCGAGCTTGTTCGCGATGCGAAAGCGTTCCCGGACCGCGAAGGGAGTGAGGTAAATCGAAGCCGCCGCGGTTACCGTAGTGGCGAATACCGCAAACGCCAGCACGGGCACGACAACTTTGCGGCTCGACACGCCTGCCGCGCGCATGGCTGTGATTTCTCCATCGGCCGACATTCGGCCGAGCCCTACCAGAATGCCCACAAGCACCCCGAACGGGAGAGAGAACGGCAGCACCGGAGAAATGGCGAGAGCGAAGAGATATGCCACGGTCTTCGGCGGAAGCGAGCTCCTGACGATCAGTTCGAACAGCCAGTCGATACCCTGGAGGAAGATGACGAAGGTCGCAAGCACCGCTCCCAGCAGCGAACTCGACAGTATTTCCCGGAAAATGTAACGGTGCAGAATCGACACTAGCGGTCGAACCTCCGCGACTGTTCCAAATTTTTCGAAAGACCCATGCTCAGCGCGCCGCGCGAGAGGGCTCGGGATCGGGCGCGGGCACGATCGGGAGCTTTGGATACTCCTGCTCGATCTTCTGCAGTTCCAGATCGTCGATCAGCACGGAAGGAGCGATCACCGCGGTTTCCGATATGCTCGATCCAGCCCCCATGATCGCAAAGGGAGCCGGATTGTCCAGGAATTCGAACAGGTAGTTCTCATTCGAGGCGGCCAGGATGTCTTTGAGAGACCGCGCGTTCAACCCTTTGAAGCGCATTCCCCTGACCAGTTCTTCCCGCCCGTCGGGATACGCGCGGTAGACCAGCAGCGGCAGGCTGATCGGCTGCGAAGAGCCCGTCAATTGCCCCAAAATGCGGCGGGCCTCGTCAAACGAAGCCGAGGAAGGGAAGTCCATCTTTCGCACGATGATGCCGTAGGGCTTTTCGCGAGTCTTGCAGATTTCGAGCATCTGGGTTTTCAGCGCCGCGGGCGTCACGGATTCCGTCGCTTTGATGAACAGGTTCCCGAACGCCGCGGTGTTCGCGCCGAAGTTGCCAGGCATTCTGGCCCGCCCGTTCGACTTGCGATAGCTCTTGACGGGCCGGCGCGTGAGCAGGAAGTTTTTCAATACCCCCTTTTCCACGATCGTGAGCGGCTCGGGCTCGACGCCTTCCATATCGACCGTATAGTGACCGAATAGCGGCCTGCCGCGCCATTCCTTCTGCGTGGGGTCGTCGACCACGTCCATCCATTCGGGCAGAATGCGGGCGCCGATCCGGCCTTCGAGCTCGCTCGACGAAAAACTGCCGGGGCGTCCCGGTTCCGTGACCGGCTTTCGATTGAGCGCCAGATTCCGGCCAAGCGCTTGAGCGAACAATTGCGCCGAGGCTTGGCCTTCAAACAGGATTGGACCGTTGTAGGACTCCTCGATGGGCGCCTTGGTTAAAGCCAGGACATTTTCCGCCATCGCCGCGATCTGCCGGCTCATGTCGGCATCCACGGGCAGCTGGCCGAATTTGAGCGCGTGAAACATCGCCGAATCGCGCATCAGCATCCCATCGGGCGCCTGCGCGCTGGCCCGGGCGCGAATGTACATGACGTTTTCCGGCACGCGGATCTCGGCGCCCTCGGAAGTGACCAGGTAATGGACATTGCGAATCGCCTGGACTTCCACCAGAGAATTCGCGAGGGCCGGGTATTTCAGGCAGACTGCGGACAGCGCCCGGATCTTCTCGACCCAGTCGTCCGGAGCGAACGGTTCCGCGCGCACGGGCTCAATGCGGCGGATGGGCTTGCCTTCCGAGAAATCCGGAATAACCTCGCTTTGTGTAACGTTCTTAAGCGCGGATCTCTTGCGTGCGATGGTTTGCACCGCGGCCTTGTAGGACGAATCCGTCGCCAGCCAGAGGTAGCGGCGCAGCACGGAATAGTTATCGTCGAGCGGCGGAGACATGTCGGTGCGTCCGCCGAATCCGCTTCCGACGTAATTGGTATTGTCGAAATTGTAACTGCCGACGCGCACTTGAACGGAAGGCGCGCGAAAGCGCGAGGGCGCGGAGGAAATCAGTCCGCCCACGCTGGCCATTGCGTTGAAGGTCGCGGCGTCGTCGAGCGAGTACTCGATGTAATAAGGCTTTTCCAGATTATCGAACTTGATGGTCAGCGAGCGCTTCAACTCATCGCGCAGCGCGCTGAGAATCGTGTCGTTGTCGTGAGCGGGCAGGCTCTGAGGGGAAGCGGACACGCTCTGCGCCGGCACGCCCTGAGCGAACAGCGCCGCGGAAAGAGCGAGCGCCGGCAGCGGCCACCTTGCTGCGTTCAATTCGCGCTCTCCTTTCCCGCGGGGGCGCCTGCCGGGGCCGGCAGGAGCGGCGGCCGGTCCTGCGACTTCGCCTTCTTCTCGATTTCGATCTCCCGGACCAGCAGCGCCGGGGACACGGCGCTTACCGGTACGCTGCCGGATTCGGCGCCACAGTACCCGTTAAACACTTCCACCTTGTCGGACGTTGCGAGAATTTTCGCGAAACTCGCTAGCGGCGTGCCCACCAGATCGGCGCCGCGTACAAGCTCATCCGGACGGCCATCGGGATACACGCGGTACACCACGAGGGGAATCACCTTAAACGCCTGCAAACCCGCGCGGGAAGTTGTCGTGTAGCCGCCGGTCACTCGTTGAATATAGAATCCATGGGGCTTGTTCTGTTTCTTGATTTCTTCAAGCAGCATCTCCCTCAGACCTTTTTCGGGCACTTTGCGCGCCGATTCAACAATCAGGTTCGACTGCCGGGAAACGATCTCCTGTCCCGGCTGCCTCCGGCCATGTCCGTTCGAACGGTCGAAGCCGCGGATGGGTGAACGCGACATCAGGAACGTCTTCAGAATGCCGTTCTCGACCAGGGGAACGGGCCGGGCGGACAAGCCCTCGTCGTCAAAATCGTACCAGCCGTTTAGATCGACGCCGCCGATCTTCCGGCGCGTCGGGTCGAAGACCACGCTCAGAAAGTCCGGCAGAACGGGTCGTCCAACGCTCTTCGTAAAAGTCTGACCCTCGGACTCGTCCTTCTGCCGGTGGCCCTCGACGCGGTGTCCGAATATCTCGTGAAAAAAAACGCCGGAAGCATGACCGGAAAGAATAGCGGGGCCCACGAACGGGTCCACCACCGGCGCGTGCAGCAGCCCTTTCAGGTCGGTAGCCACGCGCGCGATGGTTTCGCGGATGACGGCGTCGGCGGGCAGACCTCCCGGGTCCACCGCCTCGAAGGAGTCGCTGGTGGAGAGGTCCATGCCGTCGCCGGCCTTCGCGCTCGCCGTGACCATGATGCGTGCGAAGCCGCGGCCATGCTGCAGCCGGGTACCTTCGGAACTTACCATGAATTTCCTCTCGGTCTGCGCAAGCACAGAGATCTGCGACGTAAGGATTTCAGGATATTTCGCGAATTCGAGGGAAACTTTGCGCAGCCGCGCCGTCCATTCGGCCGCGGCGAACCTATGGGAGGAGATGGTCTTGACGGCAACGGACGGTTTTTCCTCTGAGAAATCGTCAGAATCGTCTTCTTCGGCGACTTTGACCTGCTTGTTCGTGCGGATGTTGATGAGGCGTTCGGCAGCCGCTCGGTAAGTGCGGTCGGTTTCGAGCCACATCCGGCGCTGGATCGCGAAGGCGTTGTCGTCGATTGAAATCGGCGCGCCGGAGGTGAAGTGCGCGCGGTCGCCGCGTACGCGATGGTAGTTATCGAGCTTCGGACTGCCGACGCGAACGGTTGTGTCGAGGTACCGGTTCCTGCCCCGATGGTCGGAAGTCAAGGTTCCGAGCGACGCCGATAGGACGTCGGTTGTTTGTTCGGTAATGGTGTAGGAGAGGAAGTAAGGAGCCGGATCGGCCTTCTCCCGCAAGACGCGGAAGTTCCTGTCGAGTTCGCTGCCCATCGCCTTTAGAACCGCCGGCGGGTCCGGCGAGGGCTGGCCGAAAAGGCTTAGCGCAAGGGAAATCAACAGCGCCGAGCGGATGGATACCGTCACACGCAATAGGATAGCACCTGCGCCAGCCGGACGACGGAAGCGCTCCGGGCCATCGGCGTCCTTGCTGGATGGCCGTTCCTACAAGTTCCTTACCAAGAACCGGAGGTCTTTCCGCGCTTCGGAATGCTTAAGGCGGGACTGAATCGGCGGCGGGTTCTCACCATCGGTGTTCCCGCCGCTTCGGTTATTCAGCGTGCAAGCGCGAGGCCGTGTCCGCCGATCCCGCATCGGGATGCTTCGCCCGAACCGTCCTGTCCCGCAGGTCGAATCGGGTGAAACAGTCGTCCGACGCATGCCGATCGCCGGGCCGGCTCCGCCGCGCGTTTTTTTCCCGCCGTCAAGATTTTAAGACAGATCGTCAATTCGTTCAGTTGAGCGGTACCCGCTCCGAAGAGCCCAGTGGCGATCGGGGAAATCGGTGTGGTGTAAGTCTTTCTTGACAAATCCACCCGGTCGGTTATGATTGTCGAGCGTCCGCATGCCGTGGATTCAACGTCTAATTCCTGAACACGGAGTGAAATGCCGAACAATTGCGAGGCTCGTGTCACGCCTAACTTCTCGACGAGAGCGGCAGTGGCGTGGCGGGCGCAGTGCATACCATCCGGATCACCCATGCCGCCGGTGAATGTCCAGTCGCAGGCCGGCGCCGGCGGCGAGTTCTCGATAGCCGGGTTCGCGGCGGGAGCCTATGGTGCGGGTACGAGGCGCAGCTAAAGTGCAACGAGAGGCAAACGCACGATTACGCCAGGCGGGTACCGGGCCTCCAGGTCTGGTGATGACCGACGGGCGGAAGCGCCAGAAGCAAAAGCAGTGGACTGGGTCCCTTTGGCCCGCCAGTCCTGGTATTCAAATTATCACAACAGGGATTCTAAACAATGCTACCTAAACGGAAATGCCGGAAGACGCTCTTTGCCAGCCGTCCGCTTGCCGGACACATTCGAATATTGCTTGTCACCGTGGCACTCTACGGCGCGCATAGCAGTCAACTTTTTGCGCAGACGAGCCCGTGGGTACTGGGGAGCGGGGGAGCGATCTATTACAACAGCGGCAACGTCGGCATCGGGGTGTCGTCAGGGGTCTCGAAACTAGACGTAAGAGGTACCAGGTATGGGGTGGGTCTAGGCGCTTTCCAGGGAGTTGCCGGTCTGTTTTCAACGGATCCGTTCGGGGCGGGTGTGGGCGGCGGTCTAATGTTGGGTGGGTCCTACAACGGAAGCGAGGTAACTGCGTTCGGCCAGTTGGCAGGCGTGAAAGAGAATTCCACGGATGGCAACTATGCCGGCGCATTGGCCTTCTCGACCCGAGGAAACAGCGATTTCGTGAATGAATGGATGAGAATCGATAGCCAGGGCAGAGTCGGCATCGGGACGAAGACGCCCGTCGGCGGCTTACAGGTAGCCAACGGTTATTTGTACCAGACTGCCAATGTCAATGGGGGCGGAGTAAGCAGTTCTTTCATCAATGGAGGCCTTGCTATTGGCTGGAACAGAATAGCCGGGACGGGTGAAACGGACTTTATCACCAACCGAGGCGGGGGCCCAGGGGGATTCCAATTCACCGATTTCAACAACTCCGTCTATACCAATTTAATGACGATTCAAAGCGCCGGCAACGTCGGCATCGGGACGACAGCGCCACAGTACAAGCTGGCCGTCAACGGCACGATCGGCGCGAAGGAAGTGATCGTGACCAATACCGGCTGGGCGGACTACGTCTTCCAGCCCGGCTACCGGCTCAAGCCATTGACCGAGGTGGGCGCGTACATCAGGGAGCATCGCCACCTTCCTGAAATGCCCTCGGAAAGGGAGGTCATCGAGAAAGGAGCCGGATTGGGTGAAATGCAGGTCAAGATGCTGGCGAAGATCGAGGAGCTTACGCTGCATTTGATCGAGGCGGAGGAGAAGAACCGGCGATTGGAGCGGCAGAGCTTAAAGATCGAGAAGCAGAGCCGCGAAATCGAGAAGAGGATGGCGGTAATTGAGCGCAGGCTTGCGGGTGATCCGCCAGCCGGGGACCGAAGCTCCGAGAGCCGCTGAAAGCAGGCACACGGCGATTCGGATCAGACTAATATCGACGGTCGATTCCAGCCGTCCAAACCGCCACTGGGCATCCGACTTTTTTGTCTTGATGGCACAGGGCGAAAGGCTCCGTGAGGGGAGGGGAGCGACACGATTCCCCGCCTGAACCGCCAGTGGCCGGACGCGATCGTGCCTCGGGGCCCTGCTTCGGCGCCTGGCACAAGTTCCGCGACCGCCGGCCACGCCGAAGGAGCTCGTTATCTTCGTTTCATCCAGGGGCGAGCCGCGACGCGCCGGGTTTCCCAGTGCCGCGTTCACTTGACCGGCACGGCGTTTTTCTTGATGTACTCTTCGAGGCGCGAGCGGGGCGGCCCGATGTAGTGAAACGCTTCCGCGTATTGGACGCCGTACTTTTGTCCCATGTCGCGGTCGCGCTGCAGCATGAATTCGCGAATGTACTCGCGGTCGGCCGTCCGGTCGTTATCCCCGAGGATGGGAAGCCGCAGGCCGCGCCTGGCGAGATCGGCGCGGAGTTTCGATCCGTGATGTCCGCCCGGACCCTTGGCCACGTTCACCAGGTTCGCGTCTATTTTCTTCTCGATGTCTTTCGTCGTGTCGACGACCCTGGTGATCTCCGGCCGGCGCGCATAATAGTACTTCTCGCCGACCGCGTGCGTGGTCAATCCGGCCGCCAGGTGTTCCGGATAGTCGTGCACGCGCCCCGCCATCCAGCACGCCGCCTCCACGCACTGTCCGAGAACATAATGATCCGGGTTCTCCTCGTCGTGCGCCCAGGGATCGTAGCAAAGAACCGTATCGACCTTGAGCAGCCGGAAAAGAAAGATGAGCCTGAGCTGCAATTCCGGTTGCGACGCTCCGCTCATCCGGTGGTTGCCGAGGTTGAGATGGAAGGCGCGTTTGAGGCCGAGCGTTCGCGCGAGCTCGTCGACTTCCCTTTCGTTGCGAAGGACGTTTTCGCCGATCGTTCCAGGCTCGCCAACGTCGTCGCCCATGTCGTCGTTGGTCGCGCGGATCATGTATCCCGTGTATCCTTCGCGAATGAGTTTGGCGACGGTTCCTCCCGCGAGGATGGGAATGTCGTCCGAGTGGGGTTGGATAGCGGCCAGGACTTTCCCCGTGTGGGGAGTTCCCGGGACAGGCCGTTCCAGAAAGGGAGGCGCCGCCGGGGACGCCGCGCCGGACTGTGCTTGAAGAGGAGCCGCGCCTAGCAGCGCGCCGAGAAATTCACGCCGTTCCATGAAAGCATTCTAACGCTTCTTGTCGCCGGCGCCATTAAGCATTTCGTCGAATTTCCGTTTTTGACCTTCGTCGAGAATCTGTATGATTCGCGTGTACGCCCCGCCGATTACCGTGCGATAGTACGTGGCGAAGTCGTCCAGAATGGTTGCGATCTGCTGGCTTTGCGTTTGGTTGAGGTTGAGCTCCCGAGTCCACTTGCGGACGGAGATTTCCTTACCGGCCGCGGTCCAGAACGGGGGTGAGGTGTGAATCCACTTGTGCGCCCCAAACGCGCCGACGATGGTCCCGCAAAGAAAGACCAGCGTCATCGAGAGAGCGCACGCGGCCTTGGCGTTCATTCCGTGGCGTCCGGCAGATAGTTCCGCAATTCGGTCATGAACAGCGCGCGGTCCTGATTTCGCGCATCCTCGGAATCGGGAGCATTTCGATCGGCCGCGCTGTTGCGTTCCGCCGCAAGGATAAGCTCGGGCGTTACACCGCGAAATTCAGAGTCGGTGACCGCCATATAGCCGCCCAGAGTCGCGAGGACGAGCAGCGACGCGAACGCGACGCGGCGGAAAAACGCCGGCGTCATCGTTGTTTCAAGCGTTGTTTCAAGCGTTGCTTCGAAGATCGATTCCCAGAACGAAGGCCGGCGATGCTCGATCAGCGTCATAACCCGCGCCGTGAAGCTCGCCGCCGGTTCAATGGCGTGTTCGCTCCGGAGAGTGGGGAACAGGTGCGCAATCTGTTTCATCCGCTCAAGTTCCATGGCGCATTCCTTGCAAGAGACGAGGTGGTCGAGGGCGGCCCGGCCGGACGCGTTCGTATTGTCGAGTAACTCTTCCAGGTTTTCTTCGATGACCGCGTGCATTTTAACCTTCCCTTATGAAGACCATCCCTTTGACGGGTCTCTGGAGCCGCCCGCCTTTCGGGTTGTCAAGACGAATTGTAACATTCCGTACATTCCAATCAGTTGGCCGCCGCCGTGGGGAGCCGGTCGAGCCGCTGTGAGGCCTTTACCAGTTTCTGGCGCGCCCGGAACAACTTTACCTTGATGGTGTTCTCGTTCATGCCGGTCATCTCCGCCAACTCTTCCACCGAATGGCCCTCCACTTCTTTCATCATCAGCAGCATGCGCTCTTCCTCGGAAACGCGGCTCAGCAGTTTCAGGAGGTAGTCGCGCTTGGCAAGCACGGCGTCGATCAGCGGATTCCGCTCCGGCGAGGGTTCCGTGTTTTCGACCCGCCGCACTTCGTCTTCGCTCAGGTCGCTTTCATAGACAAGCTTTCGAACCTTCCGTTTCCGCAGGTAGTCGTAGCATTCGTTTACCGTGATCTTGTAGATCCACGTGATGAGGGAGCTGCGAAAATCGAAATTCTTCAGCGAAAAGTATACCTTGGCGAAGACTTGCTGCGCGATGTCCTCCACGTCGTTCCGCTGGCGCACAATGCCATGGATGATGGAGAACACCTTCGACTTGTGGCGTTCCACCAGGTCGCTGAACGCGGCTTGGTCGCCGGCCTGCACCCGCCGGACCAGCGCGCCGTCCTGCGTGTTTTCGTAGTCCACTCTGGTTCTCGCCGCCAACCGGTCCGTCCGCGGCAATTGAAGTACGCCTGCCAAGGTTCCCATACGGTCTGTAGGACGCGCCAGGCAGGACGCGCGTTTCAACCGCGTCCGTTTGACTCTTGAAAGATAGCAGATTCCGCCGTTCAGGCGAAGCCGGAATCGTAAAGTTTTGCAACCTCGGCGCTTCCGCCGCATCCCATATCCAGAGACTTTTCGGCGTCCCTGGAGTTTGCTATTCTAAGCTGGGAAGTACGGGAGAAGAAAACCATGGTTCAACTTACGGAAAAAGCGATTGACAAGGTGAGGGAAATCCTGTCGAGCCAGGAGCCGCGCCCAGCCGGCTTGCGCATCGCGGTGGTCGGCGGCGGCTGTTCGGGTTTCAGCTATTCGATGGCGTTTGAGAACCAACCGAATATGCTCGACAAGACGTATAATTTCAGCGATTTGAAGGTATTCGTGGATCAGGCGAGCCTGCTCTATCTGGATGGGGCCGAGGTCGACTACGTCGAGACGCTGGAAGGCGCGGGCTTCAAGTTCAGCAATCCCCAGGTGAAGTCCACTTGCGGATGCGGCAGTTCTTTTAGCGTTTAAGCGCTTCGTTTAAGTTTAACGGGTTAAAGGGGCCGGTGACGTCTTGGACGTTAACCGGCCCCTTTCATTTCGCGGCGGAGCAACAAAAAAGGCCACCAGTGGGTTTTAACCCCACAGGTGACCGGAATCACTAAAGCGGCGCTACTCTTGGACAGCGCCGCTTAGCGTTTGCTCTTGATTTACAGAATCAACGGCAGACTACAACTTTGCTTTAGGCTTTCGCAACGCGCTTGCGGAGCAAGCCGAGTCCGAGCAGGCCGGAACCCATCAGCACGAAGGAGAGGGGTTCTGGAATTGCTGGTCCCTCGTCCGGGGTCACCACGTTGTTGAACGTCTGCTCGAAGAAGTTCATCGCCGCTTGGGAATTCACGGCAGCTCCGCCTACGCGGTTTTGGACGAAGATATCGTCGTAGATCGTCAGAAGCGCATTTCCCGCATTGATCAACGCTGTCGAGCCGCTCTGGTTGCCGGAGCTTGAGGAGGTATTTACGACAAGTGGGTTGGTGGTGAACGCCGAGCTAAGCTCGCTATCGAAACCCTCCTTAGTCAGTCTGGCAAATCCCTTCGCGTTGCTGATTGTTCCCGGCGAAACAAGCGAGCTGACATTCCCCGTGAATGCATTCGCAAGGGCCCCCGCACGGACGATGGTCGAGACGTCATAGATCATATTATAGTTGAACGATTTCACACCCGTGCTAAGCTGCGTCTGGAATGTATTGGCGCTGGCCGTGCCAAACCGCAGCGTCACGCTTGTATCGCTGGCAGCCGTCACACTGATCGGCACCGAACTCGCCGCAAAGCCAGTTACGTTTCCCGCACCACCGTTGGTAATCCAGCTGAAATTGGAAAACAGCAGGTTTCCCGCTTCACACGCATTGCCACCGTCGATAACGCCCTGTAGCGTCGTGAAGGTGGTGCAAAGCGGTTCGGCCGCGCTCGTTGCGACGAATGCGACGGCCAAGATCAAGAGCAAAGTTATTTTTTTCATTGTAGTCTTCTCCTCCGAAAACTGATACTTCTTTAGCTTACTACAAAAACCTTAGCTGCACTAGTGCTTGTTCTGAAAAAACTTCCGCCAATTCACTACTGCAATTAGAATCGTATCGCATCGGAGAACCGCATGCAAGTGTTTTTTTGGCGTGCCCGGGGTGGCGCCGGTGGCAAATCCGCAAGAATGACGACCGGTTAAGTACAACAAAAAAAATAACTTAATGGCGAGGCGTCCGCTTCTGCATTCTTCAGATGCCTCTAAGTAGTTCACACCAGAACGGTACCAGTACGATCTATCTATTTCCTAGGCGGAGATGGCTGTTTGGACGGCCAGCGGCTTGAATTTCACCGAAACCAGCCGCGAAACCCCCGGCTCCTGCATAGTCACCCCATACATCGCCTGCGCCGATTCCATCGTCTTCTTCGAATGCGTAATGATGATAAACTGCGTCTCTACAGACATTTCCCGGAGCAAGCGCATCAGGCGCTCGATGTTCGCTTCGTCGAGCGGCGCGTCCACCTCGTCCAGAACGCAGAACGGACTCGGCTGGTAACGGAAGATCGCCATTAGCAGCGCGAGCGCCGTCAGCGCCTTTTCGCCGCCCGAGAGCAGCAAAACGTTTTGCAGCTTCTTTCCGGGAGGTGAAGCCACCATATCGATGCCGGATTCGATGACGTTCGACTCGTCCGTGAGCCGCATTTCGCCCGAACCGCCGCCGAACAGCGTCTGGAAGGCCTCCCGAAAATTCGCGTTGATGGCCTCGAAAGCGGCCTGGAACCGCTGCCTGGAGACGATCTCGATATCCTGAATCGCCTTTTCGGTATCCCGTATGGAATCGATCAGATCCTGGCGCTGGGCGGAGAGGAAATCGTACCTTTGCTGCGTTTCCCGATATTCCTCAAGCGCCTGAGGATTCACCGGACCCATGGCTTCGATCCGGCCGCGAATCTCTCCATACTCGCGCTCGGCCTCGGCCAGCGCATCGCCTTCAGGCAACACACTGCCGGCCGCCGCAAGCTCCGCCACGGGAGAGGCGAGCTCCTTCCGGCTGGTCTCGTCGAGAAACTTCATCTCGGACTGCCGCTTCACCAGGTCCACTTCAAGCTGCGAGCGCACGGAGTGCCACTGTTCCACAGCCGCGCGCAGCCGCTTCAGCTCTTCGTCGCCCGTCGCCAGCCTCTCCCGCATGCCGGCTTCCTCGGCGGCGAGGCGGTCGGCCGCGCTCTCCAAATGCAGGATCCGCTCCCCAAGCACTGCGGCCTTCCCGTCGAGCTCGATATTGTCGGCCAGGAGCCGGGCGCGGTCCACCCCCAAACGCTCGATTTCCTCCGCCAGATTCTTCCTGCGCGAAACCCGCTCCCGCGCCTCGTTCTCGAGCCGCGCGATGGCATTTCGCTCCGCGCGCTGCCGCTCCTCAAGCCCGGCCAGCTCCGCGCGCAACACCGAATGCTCCTCGGCCGCATGCGCCGCTTCCCCTTGAAGCTCTTCGAGATCCTGACGGCCGGTCTCGAGCAGCTCCTCCTGAACCACGCGCGCCTTTTCCTTTTCCTCGACGGCGGCCAGGCTCCGCTCCCGCTGGGCCAGGCTCCGCTCCTGCTCTTGCCTCAGGCGTTCCAGTTCGAGCCGGGCGACGGAAATACGGGAGTTCGTCCTCGCCGTTTCATCGGCGCACTTGCGCATGTCATGCTGCAAGGCGAGCGCGTCTTTCTCGCGCGCCTGCTGCATTCCGCGCAACCGCTCCACATCGTCCTCGAGGCGGGCGATTTCGGTTTCCAGTCCTTCGAGCTGCCTCTCATCCCGGTCGAGCTCCGCCTGCTTCCGATCCATGGCGGAGGCCAGCTCACGCACTTCGCGCTTGATGGCGAGCGGTCCGCCGGCGGTCTTCTTCCCGCCCGTCAGTGCGTAGCCGTGGTAGCAGACCCCTTCGGAGAGCAGGAAGTAAAGATGCGGATACTCCACCGAAAGCCGCTGCGCCGCCGCGCGGTCTTCCGCAATGAAACACTGCGCGAGACGCGGGAGCAGATCCCTAGCCGCGTCCTTGAGCCCATTGGCGAGACGCAAATGATCGCTCAGCCGGGCCACAATTCCAGTCTCGGGTCCCAACACCGGCTCGGCGGCCTCATCCGTCTTCTCCGGATGCACAAGAAAAGTGGCTCGCCCATCGAGCGCGCCGCGCATCAGATCGATGCCGCGCTCAGCCTCCCGCCATGATTCCACCACCACATATTCCAGTTCGTCGTGCAGAAACTCTTCCGCCGCTTTTTCATAAGCGGGGTCCACTTCGACGAAGTCCGCCAATACACCGAGAGGCTTCAAATCGTCCGCGCGGCCCTTCTCGATCGCGCCGAACAGCTTCTTTACGCTTTCCGTCGAGTAGGAGCGGTGCAGCAGAATCTCGCCCAGGGAATCGCGGCGGGCTTTCAACCGGCCGTATTCCCCGCGCAGCGCGTCAAGACGCCGCCGGGCTTCCGCCGCGCCCCGCTTCTGAATACCAAGCTCCTCCTCGGAACGCCGCCTGCCGGAAACCGCGGATTCGAGCTCCATCTGGCGCGCCGCAATTGAATCCGAGAGTACCTTCTTCGCGGCATCCAGCCGGCTGAGATCCGCCGTCGCCGCCTCACTCTCGCGCTCCGCCCGCACGCGCTCGCGCTCCACCCCCGCGAGATATTCGCCGATCTGCGCAAGCTGATTCTTAAGAGTGGACGCCTCGCCCAGCAGCCGCAGCACGGAAACCCGCGTGGTCTCCATGGCGCGCTGCCTGTCCCGTAGCCGGCCTTGCAGCGTCTCGCGCAGCTCGTTTCGCTCGATCATACGGGTTCGCGCCGCCGAGGTTCTCTGCTCGAACTCCGCGACCGTCGCCCGATGCGCCCTCAACTGCTCACCGGACTGGCCGAGCCGCTGGTCGAGATCCTGAATCTCCGCCTCTCCGCGAGCCATGCGCTGCTCGATCATGCCGCTCTGGTTGGCCTGGTTTTCCAGACGCCCGCGGGCGCGCTCCGCCTCAACCTTCCACTCCGCTATCTGCCGCCGCGCCTCCGTGAGCTTCGACTCCACCTCATAACACGCCGCCTGAAGCCGGCCGTGCGCCCCTTCCTTCTCCGAAACCTGTCCGGAGACGGATTTCAGCTCGCTCGCCGCCTGGTCGAGGCCTTGGGCCGCCTGGGCCGCCTCGGTTTCGAGATTGCGGTACCGCGCCGCCAGCAGCAGGCGCAGCCGGCTGTCCATGTCCGCTTTGAGCTCGGCGTAGCGCTTGGTTTTCGCCGCCTGGCGCTTGAGTGAATTGGCCTGACGTCCGACCTCTTCCAATATGTCGAACACGCGGGCCAGATTCTGCTTGGCCGTTTCGAGCTTCGCCTCGGCCAAACGCCGCCGCGTCTTGTACTTCGTGATTCCGGCGGCCTCTTCGAGGACAGCTCGCCGGTCCTGGGGCTTCGAGCTGAGAATCTGGCCGATCCGGCCCTGCTCGATAATGGCGTAGCTCTCGGGCCCGAGCCCCGATCCCATGAAAATATCCTGAATGTCGCGCAGGCGGGCGCTGTGTCCATTAATAAGGTACTCGCTCTCGCCCGAACGGAACAGCCGGCGGGTGATCGTGATCTCGCCGGGCTTATGGGAGGCGGGGTGGCGGTCGACGGCCACCACTCCGCCTTCGGGGGAGGACGGGGATTCAGGGACACTGACGGGGGATTCCTCGTCCGCGGGCTGCACCAGGGTCATCGTAACGGACGCCATCCCCAGGGGCTTGCGCTCCTTGGTGCCCGCGAAGATCACGTCTTCCATCCGCGCGCCGCGCAGCGACTTGGCGGACTGCTCGCCAAGCACCCAACTAATGCCGTCGCTCAGATTGGATTTCCCGCAACCGTTCGGGCCAACCACCGCTGCGATTCCGCCGCCTGTGAACTTCAGCTCGGTACGTTCACAGAACGACTTGAATCCTTGCAGCTCGATGCGTTTGAGTTTTAGCAAACCGTTACCTCGTCTGCTCGGGGGAGTTTCTACAATCCTATCGTACTCTGATCCGATTGTAAAGCGGCATACAAGATGTAGTAGTGAGATAGAGTATTTGGCCTGTCAAAGTATATGAAGTGAAGATTCGCATTGGTGTGGCTCCGGACGTGGTATGATTTCACCATGCCGCTCATGGCGTCAAACATCCGCATCACCCCCAATGCGAACCGGATCTTGATGGACCTGGCGAAACGTCTCGACCAGCCGAAAGCGCAAGTCATCGAGCGGGCGCTACGGCAACTTGAGGACCGCCTTTTCTGGACGGAAGTTCAAAAAGCTTTCTCGACGGGGGAATCGCCCGAGATGGAAGCCGAGCGCGAGCTGTGGGATTCCACGGCGGGGGATGGGTTGGCTGGGGAGCGGTGGTAAGTGCGGCGCGGAGCGATCCACTGGTGCGATCTCGAGCCGCGGCGCGGCCGCGAGCAGGGTGAGCGCCGGCCGGTCGTAATCGTCTCTGCCGATCCTTACAATGTCAGCCGTTCGCCGCTGATCGCCATAATTCCTCTCACGCGTTCGTCCGCAAAGACGCCTCTCCATGTCGGCCTGACGCCGGAAGAAACCGGCCTGGATTCGCCCTCGACCGCGCTGGTCGACCGCGCCCGCTTCATCGACCGGTCGCGCCTTAGCCCGGAGGTTGCCGGTCGCGTGCTGGAAGGCGCACTGAGCCGGATCGACCGGAACTTGGCCCGGGTGTTGGGGTTAGCCCCAATAATGTTCACTTAACGATCCAGATCCGCTTGGCAACGTTGAGACGACGAGTGCGTTGAGGGGCTCGCGGCCGCAGGGGGTAGTTGCTCATCTTCCGCTTTACTCCGCGCGGGTTGGCGCGATTACGGCTGGAACTGACACGCTCTTGCGGGATCTCGTCGAGGATGGTTTCATGCAGGGCTTTCCTGTGCCGAGGGGGGAATAGCGGCAAAGCGGGCCGTGCGCCGCTGGACCACGCGCACGGCATGGAGAAATGACAAGCGGTCCGGGTCTTCGTCGACGCGCAGGGCAGCCTCGTGCATGAGGCCGCGAATCGCATAGTGCGCCATAAGCAAGCCGTAGAACTCCCGACGGACCAGTTCCGGCGTTTTGCTGCGCAGCACGATTTGAGCGCCGCGCAGATGTGTCTTCAATTCATCCAGCGCAGTCTCGATCTCCCAACGTTCGTGATACAGCGCCGCCAGTTCTTTGGCGGGCGCCGGATTGTGGTCCAGGATGGTCGTGATCAGCCGGTAGATCGGTTCGGCGTTGGGAACCTTGTCCAGGCGATATTCAATCACCCGCACAACGATTCCCTTGCGCTGCCGACGCCGGTCCGAACTGGCGCGGTAGATCCGGCTGAGATAAGAGCCGTCGGGGAGGCGTTGATCGACGTCCAAACGGAGGTTCTTTCGGGCGCGCCAGAGCAAGTCCGCTCCCGTCCCGGCCGCTCTCTGCCAGAGCTTGTAACTGGGAAAGAAGCGGTCGGCCAGGCACAGCATCCCCTTTTGCAAGGCTGGCGCGACGTCTTTGGCCAGAGTCGACTCATCGGTCTTATACTTGCTCATGCGCGCCGCCCAGAGCACGTGTGTCCCGTTTTCCAACAGCCCCACGAAACGGATCTTGGGGAAAGCGCTGCTGCCGCGGCTGCTGCCTGGACGGCCGAACGCTTTGTCGTTGTCCGCCGTATCAGCCACGTCCAGCGTGCTGCCATCGAGGCTCACCAAACGCCATTGCCGGAACTATGCTCCTTTCGTTTGCGGCGTAGCCATCGGCGCTACTACGGCCT
>CAMDED010000027.1 GCA_945893365.1 Candidatus Sulfopaludibacter sp. SbA3
TGCGAAACACTTCCTAACATCTCGGCCAGCTTCAGCACGCCGAGCTAATTCTTGATGATCTTCTGTTCCGTATTCACTTCCACATCTCCTTCTCCGCGCCCCTCTGGCGCATTCTATCAGAAATGTCAGATCAAGTATTAGCTAGTACACAGGAAGACTCCTGGAAGATTCATGGATGCCTTCCCATCAGTTCCTAACCAGGCATTCAGTCATTCTCGAATCCTCGAGAACCGAACATTGACCGCTTATACTCCCCCACCTCAAACACCCTGGCCAGCCAAGGGTCCACAATTTGCCGCGCCTTCGACGGAAACCGGTGTCCGCCATCGAGCATGTGGAACTCCACGTCCGCCGCCCGGGTTCGCATCCGCGCCGCATACAACTCCGTCACCGAAGGCGGGTAATACTCGTCTTCCCGCCGCGCAATGTGCAGTAGCGAGGCATCCACGACGCCGAACTCCGGCGCCGTCTCCCACACCTTCGGCAGTCCCCCGCAGACGCCGATGACGCCCCGCGCGGCATCCGGGTGCGTCGCCGCGAAGCGGTAGTTCAACCCGACCGGCTGGGAGAAGCCCACCAGCAGCCGGCGCCCGGGCGGTATTCCAAGGCGCGTCCCCGCTTCGTTCAGAACATACAGAAGCATGTCGTGATGCAGCCGGATCGAAGACGCCGAATGGCGGTTTGTGGCCCAGGAGTAGCCAATCTGGGCCGCCGGATCGCCGTTCGTGTGGAAGTGGCTGGGGCCTTGGAGCGCCGCGATGGCGTGGTCCGCGCCGAGCATGCCGCCCGTCAATTGCAGCATCACCTCGGGATTCGAGCTGAATCCGTGCAGCGTGACCGCCAGCAGCGTGCTCTCCGTTACCCTTTCCGGAACATGCAACAGGTACTGGCAATCGAGCCTGGCGGGAAACGTGATGCGTTCGGCGTGATCGAATCTCATTCGACCGCAGGTTAACACAGCGCGGCGCGCCTCCCGCTCGTCCGCGAGCATCCGCGTCTCTCAACCTCTCCCGCGTTGCATGACGCTACCCGCCGCCCCCAAAGTGAAGTACGTTACAAACGCGAAACGGTGAGACTTTGTGACATCCGTTGCGGCGGGCACGGTTCTTGCCCCCGTGCGCGTTCCCGGCGCGGGCAGCCGCATCCGATCGGCCTTTCAGGCTCCGGAGGCCGGTCGATGGGCCTCGCCGGCTCGTCAGTTCGCGTTCTGAATCCTATACAGATTCTTCTCTGAGCGGATGAACAACGCCTTGTCCGAGACGGCGATCGAGGCGAGCGCGGGCTCCTCGATCGCGTTCGAGGCCAGCTTCTTGAATTCCTTTCCAGGCGCGATCACCGTGGTTTCCCCGTCCTCGCTCAGGAAGTAGATACGCCCGTCGGCGTAGAGCGGCGAGGCGGAGTACGCCGCTCCCATGCGTTGCTGCCAGTACGTCTTGCCCGTTTTTCCGTCGAGACACGTCGCGATCCCGTTGTCGCTCACTATGTACAGCTCATCGCCCACGGCAAGAGGCGACGGCGTCAGCGGCACGGCCCGCATAAGGGACCATGCCACGTGCGTGCCGGTGACGTCGCCTCTGCCATCCGGTTTCACGGCGAACAAAACCGGCTGGAAAAAGCCGGACGTAATGTAGACCAGACCGTTGGCGAAGACGGGGCGGGGCACGTTCGAGAAGCCGTCGCCATACTGAATGGACCACAGCTCCTTCCCATTCGCCGGATCGTAAGAGATGGCGCGGCGCGCGCCCACGCTGACCACTTGATCCGCCCCGTTCGAAGAGATCACAAGCGGCGTCGAATACGCCTGTTGACCCTGGCGCGGGCGCTTCCAGCGAACCTTACCGGTGTTCTTGTCGAGGGCCGCGACGTACTGCGTGTCGGTGCCGTCGCAACTGATCAGAAGCAGATCGCGGTAAAGCGCCGGAGATCCGCCAGGACCGTGCTGGTGCTCATACTTGAGGTTCGCCTTCCACACAATCTCGCCCGCCGCGGTGAGGGCCGCCGTTCCTTGGGCCCCAAAGTGGACGTATGCGCGATCGCCTTCGAGAATCGGCGTCGGCGAAGCCGGGTTGTTTTTCGGATTCACGTGTTCCGGCGAGGCGATGCGGAACACCTCGACGTCTTTCAAGATGCTTCCCGTGTCCTTGTCAATCGAGATGGCGCGCAGGGAGCGGCCGTCATCGGTCGCGGTAGTAAGCCAGATTCGAGATCCCAGGATGGCCGGCGAGGACCAGCCGCGACCGGGAATTTCGACCTTCCAGCGGACGTTTTCCTTCCGGCCCCATTTTAGGGGGAGGCCGGAGGCGTCCGAATGCCCCTGGCCGAGGGGTCCGCGAAACTGCGGCCAGTCTTCACCGAGCGCAACGCCCGCCATCGCCAATACCGCTACAACGGTCTTCATCTGCCGATTGTAATCCAAACCGGGACTCTGGAATCTTATGCTACAATGATAGCTACAACCCGCCCCCGCAGGAGACCGATTGACCTTCCGGCAGTTATTCCTCGCGGTGACGTCGCTTCACCTTCTCCTGTTCTCCGCGGTCTCGTCGAAGGCCATCACGGTGGCGGGAACAGACCCTGCCGACTACCTTGTGGCCGCCGGAACGGGGTTCGACGGCGTTGTCCTATTCTCCACTAACGTGGGGTCCTGCAGCGGCTCCCTGCTCACGGGCGGATTGTACATACTTACCGCCGCGCACTGCGTGACCGACACCTCGGGAGACATCGACGTAGCGTCGTCCAACGCTATTTTCCATCTTCCTTCAGGAACGACCTCCGTGGCCGGCGCGGCGTATTTCTTTCACCCGGGCTGGACAGGGATACTGGACGACGGCAACGATATTGCGTTGGTCAGGCTGGCAGCGGTCGCTCCGGCCGCCGCCGAGCGTTACGACATCTACCGCGACTCGGATGAGATCTTTCAGGACACTCTCATCGTCGGGCACGGGACAACCGGTACCGGCCTGCTAGGGAAGACGGTGTTAGACGGACTGAAGCGCAAAGGCTCCAACCGGTTCGATACGTTCGGAGATTTGTTGACCGGCTATCCTCCCTCGCAGAGCGTGCTCGCCTACGACTTCGACGACGGTACGGCCTTGCACGACGCTTGGGGTACTTACTTTCCCGCGCTCGTGAATCTCGGACTGGGACTCCAGGAAGTGATGATCGCGTCGGGCGATTCCGGCGGACCGAGCTTTCTCGCGGGAAAGCTCGCGGGCGTCCATTCCTTCGGCGGGAGAACCACGAACCCGCCGGACAACAATACGATATTAGACGCGAGTTTCGGTGAATTCGGCGGCGATACGAGGGTTTCTTTTTACGCGAGCTGGATCGATGGCGTGTTGGCTCCCGAGCCCGGTTCCGTAATACTCCTCGCGCTTGGCCTGGCTCTGTTCGGCGGCCTCTCGCGGCGGCGCGCCACCTGATCTTCCGGCGCCCAAACCGTGTTGGCGACTCGAACTTCCGCAATCATGCGCACAGGTTTGGCGGTAAGTCGCCAGCTCAGATCAGCCGCTTCAACCGGATCGTCTGTTTTGTGCCGCCTCGAACCTGCGCGCCTCCGGCGTTGCCGGCGTTCGTGGAACTCTCGCGTTCGCGGATCAGCTCAATTTCACCGGACCTTAGGCTCCCCGTAAAGCGGAGTCTCGTTTCATTGATCTGGTTCCCAGCCTGCTCCGGCGCTTTCACGATGAAAGTAATCAAGTCTCCCGAGATGACGCCTTCCGAGATCGGAGTGCTTCCATAGTCGCCGTAAGCCTTGCCCTCAAGCTTCGCTCCATGCTGGGTGAACTTGAACGAGATGTCCTGAAAGTCTCCGTTCCGGCCGGCGATCTGCCCCACCCATATTCCCGAAACATCGGCGCCAAGCAGCGTAATCGCCGCCATCAGACCGCAGCTCAGTCGAGCGATAAGGCGTTTCATCTCGTCTCAGCTCTTGAGTAATCCAGCCAGGGGGCCGGTGCTGTCCGCGAAGCGTTCTACCGGAGTGCCGAAGGCATCCAGCATGGAAACGTAGAGATTCGACAGCGGGGAGTCTTCGCTGTAGACCAAGTGCTGCCCGGCGTCGATTCGCCCACCGCCTCTTCCGCCAAGCACCATCGGGAGCTTGTGCATATTGTGGCTGTTGCCGTCGCTCAGCGCGGAGGCGAACAGGATCATCGAATTGTCGAGAACCGTACCCTCGCCCTCCTTCATCTCCCGCAGCCGCCGTAGAAGATAGGCGTACTGCTCGATGTGCCAGCGATTGATGAGTTGATACTGCCGCAGCTTGTCCGGATCTTTCTGATGGTGAGAAACGTCGTGATGGCCTGCGCTGACGCCTTCGAGGAAACGGAAGCTCACGTTACTCACCGCGTTGCCGAACATGAACGTACTGATGCGCGTGGTGTCACTTTGGAACGCCACCGCGATCATATCGAGCATGAGCCGGACATGCTCCGCGTGGTCCTTCGGACGATCGGTAGGCGCCCTTCTTGGATCGATCGGCACGCGCGCCTTCCATGCGCTTGCGGCGGGGTTCCCCGCTCGCACGACGCGCTCTTCGAGCCCGCGCATGACCGACATATACTCATCGAGACGCAATCTGTCCGCCGCGCCCACTTCGGCGCGCAGCCGCTTGGCGTCGCCCAGAACGCGGTCGAGAAGCAGCGTATCCATCTTGGCGGAGTTCGCAGTTCGGCCGGAGGCGGCTCCGAAAAGGCGCTGGTAGACCGAATTCGGGTTGATCTCCCTCGCAAGCGGCGTCGTGGGACTGCTCCATGCGATATGGGATCCGTAAACTCGCGTGTATCCCACCACCGCATCGACGCCGATCGCCACCGGCGTCACGCCCAATTCGAGCGATGGGAGTGGAGTCGCGTGCGGCGCTCGCTGCGCCGCCAACTGATCCATCGAAACGCCATTACCGAGATCGGCCCCGGGGGTCTTCTTGATCGTCGAGCAGGTGAGGATCGCCGCTTCTTTTACGTAGTGGCCGTCGCCACCCTTGGACGCTTCGTTCCACAGGTTGCTTAGGACGACCACTTCGTCCTTGAGATCCTGTAGAGGCTCAAGCGTGGGAGAGAGCTTGAAATCCCGGCCGCTCGCCTCGGGCGTCCATGCGTGGGTGTTTACGCCGTTCGGCATGTAGAGCGCGGCCATGCGGACGGGAGGTTTGGGAACCGCCGACGATGCGAACCCGGACGCGGGAACCATGGCTTCGAGCCACGGGAGGCCGAGGCCTACGCCCGCGCCCCGCAGTAGAGTTCTCCGGGAGAGGAAGGGTTTCCGCATCGTCATGGTTTATTCTGCTCCTTCTGCGCGCGCGCTGGCGCCTGAGGCGGCATGGCCGCCTGATTTCGAAACGGCGCGCTTAGCACGATCGCCTCGACCAAAGTCTGCGCACTGTAATCATTCTCCCTTAATTGAGCGACAATGTCATCGACAGTGCACGAGTCCTTTAGCGTCAGTCCACGCCCCATCGCATAGCCCAGCATCTTAGCGGTCAGGTTGCGGATGAAGAGGTCTTTCTTCTCGAGAAGCATCGCCTTCATCTGCTCCGGACCTTCGAACTTCGTTCCGTCCGCCAGTTCGCCTGAGGCGTCGACCGGCTTGCCCGCGTCCTCGTCCCTCCAGCGCCCGATGGCGTCGTAGTTCTCGAGCGCGAAGCCGAGACCGTCGATACGGCTGTGGCAGCCGGCGCAAACCGGATTTTCGCGGTGCTTCGTTAACCGCTCGCGAACGGTCTTTGGAGTAGCCGCGCCGTGCGCCTCTTCGAGAGCGGGCACGTTCGGCGGCGGCGGAGGTGGTGGCGTACCGAGTATCGAGTCGAGTATCCAGGCGCCCCTCAAGACGGGGCTCGTCCGGTACGGATAGGACGATACCGCGAGAACCGCCGACATTCCGAGCAGACCGCCGCGCCTCGAACCTTCCGGCAGATCCACCCATTGCGGCTGCTTCGTCGCCGCCTGACGGACCGGCAGTTTCACTCCGTAGTGTTTGGCCAGATTACCGGTTCCAATGGTGTGCTTCGATGTCAGCAAGTTCCACAGCGGCAAGTCACGTAGCAGAATCTCGCGGAAAAACAGAATCGGCTCAAACCGGATGTCGGAGCGCAGTTCCTCATCGGCGGCGTAGGTAGGGAACAACTTCGCGTCCGGCACTTTCTCGGTTCCCAATTCGCGCGTGCGAAGCCACTGTTCCGTGAAGCGCTGCGCGAAGCCAAGCGAGCGGTCGTTGCGGATCATGCGCCGAACGAGTTCTTTCAACACCTTGGGGTCCTGAAGCTTGCCTGCGGCGGCAATATCGAAGAGCATCTCATCCGGCATGCTGCCCCATAAAAAATAGGAGAGCCGGGATGCCAACGCATACTGATCGAGTGGACGGTCCCCGGCGCCGCGATTGGGCGGTTCCACGCGAAACAGAAACAGCGGGGAAACGAGCGCCGCGCGCAGGGAGAAGAACACCGATTCCTCGAAGGACTGCCCTTGCTTCTGCGCGGCCTGGAACAGCGTCAGATAGGGTGCGGCTTCCTCCGCCCGCACCGGCCGGCGAAACGCCCGCGGCAGAAGATTCTCGAAAATCTCGCGTGCCGCCTGATCGGCCGAGACGCCAGGCCCCGGTTTCCGGACCAGAACCTTGGCGCGCGACTTGAACTCCTTGGCTGCGAAATCCATGGCGAACTTCGCGACTTCCATGTATTTTTCGGAATGAAGGGGCGAGAGGAACAGCGTCTCGGCCGCGTTGTCGAAGCCTTCGCCTCCGGCGCCGTCGGCGGGAAGCGCGTGACCGATGTCGAGGTGAATATCCAGCAGATCGCGAATGGTAGCCGTGTATTCGTCCCGGTTCAATCGCCGGATGGGGGCCGGTCCGGCTGTAATGCCCGCGGCGCACGCCTCGGCCCGCAGCGCGTTTTCGGCCCAACCGGTGAACCGCTCACGCTGATCGAGTGGCGGCGCGGGCGATCCCTTCGGCGGCATTTCCCCGTTCCTGACCCTTGCGTTGGCGCGAATCCATTTCTGCGCCTCGGTCCGAAGACTGGCCGCCGATGCTACCCGCTCGAGATTGAATCCGCCTACCGCGGATTTCCCGTTGTGACAGCTCTTGCAGTAGGTTCCCACGAACGCCTGCGCGTCGTCGAAAGTATACTCGCCCTGCGGTCCGGCTGAGGCCAGCGAACAGGCAGCCAGCAAGATCAGCGGACGCAGTTGGCGTGTAGTGAAGAAGCTCATGACAGCGGACGGCGCTTATGAACGAGTTTAGCTTTATCTGGAGCTCGGAGCAAATCTTGTTTCCCTCCGCCCGGGACCCCAGTCGTCGACCCGTGCTGAGCACACGTCGGGGTTACCCGACATGCGGCCGGAGAACATCGAGTTGCGGCACGCACGCCCCGCTCAGCAGGTTCGTAACCCAAACCTACGCGACACCGTTGCTATACCCTCCGCAAGAGGATTGTGGGATTTCGTGCGGAAAGAGTTCTTCACTCCGTTGGGCATGAAGAACAGCGCCTTGGGAATGAAGCCGGAGTGGCGCATTGACGACGCGGTTTGGTGCTACGGATCGCCGCACTCTAATCAGAAGGACAACGAAAGCTTCGGCGCAAACAGTGTTACTGGCGTGATAGGGGGCAATCCCTCTCGCGTTCGCGGATCAGGTCAATCTCGCCCGACCGCAGGCTCCCCGTAAAGCGGAGTCTGGTTTCATTGACCTGTTTTCCGGCCGGCTACGGCGCTTTGGCGATGAACGTAATCAAGTCTCCAGAAATGACGCCTTCCGAGATCGGAGTACACGCCTTGCCCTCTAGCTTGGCTCCGTGCTGCGTGAACTTGAACGAAATGTCCTGGAAATCTTCGTTCCAGCTGGCGATCGGCCCCCATTCGCGAAGCATCGGCGCCGAGCAGCGCGATCGTCTCAGCTCTTGAGCAATCCAGCCAGAGGGCCGGTGCTGTCCGCGAAGCGCTCTACCGGCGTGCCGAAGGCATCCAGCATGGAAACGTAGAGATTCGCCAGCGGTGAGTCTTCACCGTAGACCAAGTGCTGACCCGTGTCGATCCGGCCTCCGCCTCTCCCGCCAAGCACCAGCGGGAGCTTGTGCGGATTGTGGCGATTGCCATCGCTCAACGCTGAGGCGGCCAGGACCATCGAATTGTCAAGAACGGTACCCTCGCCCTCCTTCATCTCCCGCAGCCGCCGCAGAAAGTAGGCGTACTGCTCAATGTGTCAGCGGCTGATGATCTCGTATTGCCGCAACTTGTCGGGATCGTTCCGATGGTGTGAGGCCTCGTGATGGGCGGTCTTGACGCCCTCGATGAAACCGAAGTTGACGTCGCTCACCGCGTTGCCAAACATGAACGTGCTGATGCGAGTGGCATCGCTCTGGAACGCCACCGCGATCATATCGAGCATCAGCCGGACATGCTCGCCGTGATCCTTTGGACGACCGGTGGGCGCCGCTTTTGGATCGATGGGCACGCGCGCCGTCCACTTCCTTGCGGCGGGGTTCCCCGCCCGCCCGACCCGTTCTTCGAGCCCGCGCATGACGGACATGTATTCATCCAGCCGCAATCTGTCCGCCGCGCCCACTTCGGCGCGCAAACGCTTGGCGTCCTCCAGAACGCGATCGAGAAGCAGCGCATCCATCTTGGCGAAGTTCGCGTTCCTGCCGGAGGCGGCGCCGAAAAGGCGTTGGTAGACTGCATTGGGGTCGATCTCCCTTGCGAGCGGCGTCGTGGGACTGCTCCATGCGATATGGGATCCATAGACTCTTGTGTATCCGGTGCTAAATTGGACGCCTGTAGCCACGGGCGCCACACCCAGTTCAAGTGATGGAATCGGAGTCAAGTGCCTCACTCGCTGCGCGGCCAACTGGTCCATCGAGACGCCATTATGGATATCTTCCGCGCTTGTCTTCCTGATCGTCGTGCAGGTGAGAATCGCGCCTTCTTTTGCGTAGTGTCCGTCGCCACCCTCATTCGCCGCGTTCCAGAGGTTGCTTAGGACGGCCACTTTATCCTTGAGATCCTTTAGTGGCTCGAGAGTGGGGGAGAGCTTGAAATCGCGGCCGGCAGCCTCCGGCCTCCAAGCGGTCCCGTTTACGCCGTTCGGTATGTAGAGCATCGCCATGCGGACGGGAGGTCTTGGATCCGCGGACGATGCGAATCCGGACACAGGAACCATCGCTTCGAGCCACGGGAGGCCGAGGCCCACGCCCGCGCCTCGCAGCAGAGTCCTCCGGGAGAGGAAGGGTTTCCGCATCGTCATGGCCTATTCTACTCCGTCTGCGCTTGAGGCGGCATGGCCCCCTGGACTCGAAACGGCGCGCTTAGCACGATCGCCTCGATCATGGTTTGCGCACTGTAATTATTCTCCCTCAATTGGGCGGCGATGTCGTCGACGGCGCACGAGTCTTTCAACGTAAGCCTACGCCCAAGAGCGTAACCCAGCATCTTGGCGGTCAGGTTGCGGATGAAGAGATCTTTCTTCTCCAGAAGCATCGCCTTCATCTGCTCCGGCCCCTCGAACTTCGTTCCATCCGCCAGCTCGCCTGAGGCGTCGACAGGCTTGCCCGCATCCTCGTCCCTCCAGCGGCCGATGGCGTCGTAGTTCTCGAGCGCGAAGCCGAGACCGTCAATACGGCTATGGCAACTCGCGCAAACCGGATTCTTGCCGTGCTGCGTTAGCCGCTCGCGAACCGTCTTTGTGGTCGCGTCGCCGTGCGCCTCGTCAAGAGGAGCCACGTTCGGCGGCGGCGGAGGTGGCGTACCGAGTATCGAGTCGAGTATCCAGGCGCCCCTCAAAACGGGGCTCGTCCGGTGCGGATATGACGATACCGCAAGAACCGCCGCCATTCCGAGCAGACCGCCGCGCCTGGAACCTTCCGGTAGATCCTCCCATCGCAACTGCCTCGGGTCGCCCTGACGAGCCCGCGGTTTCAACCCGTAATGTTCGGCGAGTTTTCTGTTTCCAACGATGTGTTTCGAAGCCAGCAGGTTCCAGAGAGGCAGGTCTCTCAGAAGAATCTCCCGGAAAAATAGAATCGGCTCAAACCGGATGTCCGACCGGAGTTCCTCGTCGGCGGCGTAGGAAGGGAACAGTTTCGCGTCCGGGATTTTTTCCGTCCCCAATTCGCGCGTAAGAAGCCACTGCTCCGTAAAACGTTGCGCGAAGCCGAGCGATCTGCCGTCGCGGATCATGCGCCGGACCTGTTCTTTCAAGACCGTGGGCTCCTGAATCTTGCCCGCGGCGGCAAGATCGAAGAGGATCTGGTCCGGCATGCTGCCCCATATGAAATACGAGAGTCTGGATGCCAAGGCATACGGGTCGAGTGGACGGGCCTCGGCGCCGCGGTTCTGAGGTTCCACGCGAAACAGAAACAGCGGTGAAACGAGCGCCGCCCGCAGCGCAAAAAACACCGATTCCTCGAACGGCTGCCCTTCCTCTTGCGCAGCCCGGAAAAGTGACAAATAGGGAGCGGCTTCCTCAGTGCGCACCGGCCGGCGAAACGCTCGCGGTAGAAAATTCTCGAAAATCTCGCGCGCCGCCTGATCTGCCAGGACGCCAGGACCCGGCTTCCGGACCAGCACCCTGGCGCGCGACTCGGAATTTCTGGCCGCGAATTCCATGGCGAACTTCGCGGCTTCCATATATTTTTCGGAATGAAGGGGAGACAGGAACAGCGTCTCGGCCGCATTGTCGAAGCCTTCGCCTCCGGCGCCGTCTGCGGGAAGAGCCTGACCGATGTCGAGGTGAATATCCAGCAGATCGCGAATGGTGGCCGTGTATTCGTCCCGGTTCAGTCGCCGGATGGGGGCTGGTCCGGGCGTAATACCGGTAGCGCAGGCCCCGGCCCGTAGCACGTTTTCGGCCCACGCGTTAAACCGCTCGCGCTCGTCGAGCGACGGAGCGGGCGATCCCTTTGGCGGCATTTCCCCGTTCCGGACCCTGGCGTTGGCGCGAATCCATTTCTGCGCCTCGGTCCGAAGACTGGCCGCCGATGCTACCCGCTCGAGATTGAATCCGCCTACCGCGGATTTCCCGCTGTGACAGCTTTTGCAGTAGGTTCCCACGAACGCCTGCGCGTCGTCGAAAGCATACTCGCCTTGCGGTGCGGCTGAGGCCAGCGAACAGGCAGCCAGCAAGATCAGCGGAGGCAGTCGGCGAGTAGTGAAGGAGCTCATGACAGCGGACGGCGCTATGAACGAGTTTATCTTTATCCCAGGCATGGAGCAAGCCTTCCTTCTACAAAGCCTTCCTTCTACAAAGGAATGGGTCTGAAGATTGCCGGGCACTTCAAGGAAGCTCCGAATAGTCCCGCGGAAAAACGCAAAAGCCGCGAGGAATATAGTATGATTGCTTCACGTTTCGCCAGGAGATTCTTCATGCCACGTCGCTTCGTATTTGCTCTCGCTCTCACCGCCGCGTCTTGCTTCGCCCAGATTCAGACCGGCCGCATCACGGGTAACGTCTACGATCCGAACAAGGCCGTCGTTCCCAACGCCGCCGTCACGGTCACCGAACGCTCGACCAGCGTGACGCGTCACGTGTCCACAAGCGGAACGGGCGGCTACGTCGTCTCTTCCCTAAACCCAGGCGTCTATGACGTCGGCGTCACCGCCGCAGGATTCAAGAGGACAGTCCGTAGCGGCGTCGAAATGCAGGTCGGCAAAGACCTCCTGCTCGACATGGATCTGGTGCTCGGCGAGACCAGCGCCGTCATCGAGGTAACCGCCGAAATCCCGTTGCTCAATTCCGAATCGGGCGCGCTCGGCCATGTCATGACGAATAACCAGATCGTCGATCTGCCGCTGAACGGCCGCGGCTTCAACGAGCTTGCCCGCCTCACGCCCGGCGTCGTGCTGCTGCCCGGCACCGGCAACGTCACGCGCATTCGTCCGGAGTTCTTCAACGGAACCACCATCAGCGGCGTGCGCGGGCGACAGGTCTCCTACTACCTGGATGGCGCCGATACCAGCGAACAGCATCAGGGCGGAAGCTGGATCCAAACATCCATCGATGGCTTGCAGGAATTCAGCGTGCAGCAAAACGCCTATTCCTCCGAGCACAGCCGCAGCGGCAGCTTCTTTAACGCCACCACCAAGTCCGGCACGAACGGCATTCGCGGAACGCTCTACGAATTCCTCCGCAACGACCGCATGGACGCCCGCAACTTCTTCGGCGTCCGCCCCGACGTTTTGAAGCGTAACCAGTTCGGCGCGTCCGTGGGCGGTCCCGTTTTCCTCCCGAAGCTCTACAACGGCAAGAACCGCACGTTTTTCTTCTTCAACTACGAAGGCATGCGAGAACGCCAAGGCAACACCGTCAATCGCACCAGCCCCACCCCCGCCATGCTCACGGGCGATTTCGGCGCGGTCTCAAACATCATTTACGATCCGCTTACGACCGCTCCAAACCCCGCCGGCGCGGGCGCGATCCGCACACCCTTCTCCGGCAACCGCATCCCCGCCGCCCGCCTCTCCCCGCAAGCCGCATTCTTCAATCCTTACCTGACCACCGTGGCCGTTCCCGGTGGCCTGTTCACATTCTCGCCCTCCACCGCGGTCGACGAAGACCAGACCACCACCCGCATCGACCACGGTATCGGCGACCGGCACAAGGTTTTTTTCCGCTGGAGCCTGAACAGCAACCGCCTCAGCGAGCCTGGCGGGACGCCGGCGCTCGGCACGGCCGATTCCAACACCCGCGGCCAGAACTACACGGTGAGCGTAACCAGCAACCTTCGCGCCAACCTCCTCAATGAATTCCGCTACAACAATCTCTACGGTCTGATCAAGCTCAATCCATACCTGCTCGGCCGCGACTTCAACAAGGACGCCGGCATCAAGGGTATGGAGGAAACCAAGCGCTCCTTCGATATCGGCTCCTTCCCGGATTTCGCGTGGGCGGGCTACGCCGGCCTCGCCGGTTCCACCTTCGACCAACGGCCGAAGACACAGGACCGTTACACCCTCGAATTCACCGATAACCTCACCTGGATCCGAGGCAAACACATCGTGAAAGCCGGAACCAAAATCCGCCATTACCAGTGGCTCGGCACCGACAGCAAGACCTACATGGGCACCTGGACTTTCAATGGCCAGAACACGCAGAATCCGGCCAGCCCGACCCGAACCGGCGATGCGTTCGCCGACTGGGCGCTCGGACTTCCGCAGAACGGCGGCCGCGGTTATCCCTCGGACACTTTCGGCGGCGCGTACACCGCATGGCACTTCTTCCTGCAGGACGACTTCAAGGTGTCCAGCCGCCTCACGCTGAACCTCGGCTTGCGCTATGAGTACACGCCCTGGGCCGCGGGTTATCGCGGCCAAACCGGCACCTTCGATGGGACTCAGGCCCGCCCCATCATCGTCGGCAGCCGTACCAATGAGGTGGATCTCGGCGCGCAGCCTGCAGCCCGAACCGCCTACGGCTATCTGAAGAATCTCATCCAGACCTCCACCGAAGCGGGTCTACCCTACTCCATCACCTATCCCGACAAGAAGCAGTTCGGCCCCCGTTTCGGACTTGCCTGGCGGCCCTTCGGCGCGACCACGGTGATCCGCGGCGGCTACGGTATCTTCTATGAGGGCGAGTACACCGATGGCCGCGTCAACCTCAATATGCCGCCGTTCAATCTCTCCGATAGCGCGCTTAACGACAGCGGCGTCGTCCCCAACCGCACGCTGGCCGATTTCTACCTTGGCGCGCCGCTTGGATCGCCGAATTCCACGATCGGCCTCGGTCCCGAATACACGCGCATGCGCATGGGCTATGACCAGCACTGGAATTTCGGCGTACAGCAGCAGGTCGCGAAATCCATGGTCGTGGACGTAGAGTACGTCGGCAACAAGGGCTCGAATATCCAGGGCAACGACGCGATCAATATCCCCGACCCCGGCCCAGGCGGCGTACAGGCGCGCCGCCCATTCCCTCGCTTCGCGAGCTTCGGCTACATTTCTTCGGATGTCTCAACCACCTACAACGCGCTGCAGCTCAAGTTCGAGAAACGCCTCTCCGGCGGCTTGTGGATGCTCACGTCGTACACGTTCGCCAAGAGCCTGTGGGCAGCCAACACGCCCGCCGCCGGCGGCCGCTACCGCTTCGAGCGTGGACCTTCGGAATTCCAGGTGCCCCATACGTTTTCCTACAGCTTCGGCTACGAATTGCCGTTCGGCAAAGGCAAGCCCGTTCTGGGGAATGCGAACCGCGTGGCCAACGCCATCGCGGGCGGCTGGCAGATGCAGGGCATCCTGATCTTCCGTAGCGGCGTGCCCTATACCGTCACCATGTCGCGCGACGTGGCCAACACCGGCGTCGGCGGCCAGCGCCCCAACCGCATCGCCTCCGGAAAATTGGAAGACCACACGCTCGAACGCTGGTTCGATCCCACGGCCTTCGTGGCGGCTCCTAATTTCACGTACGGAAATTCCGGCCTGCGCATCCTCTCGCCCGATATCATCCGCACGGCCGATTTCTCCCTGTTCAAGACGTTCCGGATCGGGGAGCGGTCGAAGCTGCAGTTCCGCGTCGAGGCGTTCAATCTTCCGAACACGCCCAGCTTCTCGGCGCCGAATTCCACGCTCGATACGCTCACCGTGGGCCGCGTGACCAGCACCTCCACCGCGCCGCGGCAGTTGCAATTGGCGCTGAAGTACAATTTCTAATGCTTCTCGTCACTTCGCTCACACACGCCGAAGCGTTCGGTCCGGAGGGCTGCGCCGCGCGTGAGTTCAAGAGGCACACCGGAGCTTTGCCATGAGACAACTGATCCTGCTTTTCGCCGCCGTCATGCCCGCCCTCGCGCAGGCGCCCGTCGGCATCCGCGTCAACGCCGCATCGACGGAAGGCCGCCTCACACCCATCTGGAGCTTCTTCGGCTACGACGAGCCGAACTACACCTACATGAAGGACGGACGCAAGCTGCTCACCGAGCTCTCCGCGCTCAGCCCGGTTCCAGCTTACGTGCGCGTGCATAGCCTTCTCGTCACGGGCGACGGCGTGGCCGCTCTCAAGTGGGGTTCAACCAACGCCTACACCGAAGACGCCGCCGGCAAGCCGCGCTACGACTGGACCATCACGGACCGCATCTTCGACACCTATCTCGAACGCCGCATGAAGCCCCTCGTCCAGATCGGTTTCATGCCCGAGGCCCTGTCCCGCAAGCCCCAGCCCTACAAACACCACTGGAAACCCGGCGATCCCTATAGCGACATTTTCACCGGTTGGGCCCACCCGCCGAAAGATTTCAAGAAGTGGGGCGAGCTCGTCTACCAGTGGGCGCGGCATTGCGGTGAAAAATATGGAAAGGCCGAAGCCGAGTCCTGGCTCTGGGAAGTTTGGAACGAACCCGATGGCGGCTACTGGCAGGGAACGCCCGAAGAATACCACCAGCTCTACGACTACGCGGCCGATGCCCTCAAGCGCGCCTTGCCTAACGCCCGCATCGGCGGACCCCACACCACCGGCCCCGCGAGCGAGCGCGCGTCGCGTTTCCTGCGCGGCTTTCTCGATCACGTGGTGCGCGGGAAGAACTACGTCACCGGACAGACCGGCTCGCCGCTCGACTACATCGGCTTCCACGCCAAGGGCAGTCCGAAGTTCGTCGACGGCACGGTTGTCATGGGAATCGAGAACCAGCTCCGCAGTCTCGACAAGGGCTTCGAGATCGTCGCCTCCTATCCCGAACTCAAGAACCGGCCCATCGTGATTGGAGAGTCGGACCCGGAGGGCTGCGCCGGCTGTTCCTCGCGCGTTTATCCGCAAAACGCCTACCGCAACGGCATGATGTACGCCGCCTACACCGCCGCCGTCATGCCGCGTCATCTCGATCTCGCCGCGAAACACGGCGTCAACCTTCTCGGCGCGGTCACCTGGGCTTTTGAATTCGAAGACCAGCCCTGGTTCGACGGCTTCCGCGACCTCGCGACCAACGGCGTCGGCAAGCCCGTCCTCAACGTGCATCGCATGCTCGGTCTCATGACCGGCAACCGCGTCGCGGTGGAGAATGCTTCCGCTTTACCGCTCGACCGCATGCTCGCATCGGGCGTGAAGGACCAGCCCGACATCCACGCTCTCGCCAGCCGCGACGAACGCTCGGCCGCCATCCTGGTCTGGAACTATCACGATTCCGGCAAGCCCGGCCCCGACGCGCCTATACGCCTCTCGATCTCCGGGCTCCCTCGCGCGCGCCTGCTTCTGCATCACTACCGGGTCGATCACGGCCGGGGCAACTCGTTCGAGTTATGGAAGAAGCTCGGTTCACCCGCCCAGCCCACGCCGGCGCAATACACGCAGCTTGAAAACGAGAGCCGGCTCACGCTCCTCGAATCCCCGCGCTGGCTCGCCCAGGAAACCGGCGCAACGGAAATCGCCTTCGCCCTCCCGCGCCACGGCGTCTCGCTCGTCCGGATCTCGTGGTAGGCGGCCTTATTTACGGCGCGGCCTCGACCTTCTCGATCGCGATGCCCTTGAGACCTGCCTTCTCCATCACTCTGCCGGAGACCTTTACCTTCTTCTCAATGAACTCCATCAGTTTCGCGTTCGGGTTCTTGTGATCGACGGAGACCGGCAGATACAAAGTCTTCGCCGCCTCGTCGTAAATCGCCAAAGGATTGCCGGCGCGCGCGCAGGTTTCGGCGCACTTCGCGTGTTTGGGACCCGAACTGGCGTGGCTCACGAAGCAGGCGATATCGACTACCAGACCGGTGATCAGTGTGCCTTTTTCGCCCGGATGTTCGTGGGAATGTTTTTGCCAGGCGAGCCCGGCGCCGGCGCCCATAATCCCAAGTACAAGGAAGGCCGCCGTCAGAGTGATGTTCATACCGCCTACCATTCTACGCGTAACTGAGCCTGCAGCTCCCGCGGAACCGCGGAGTCGAACTTGGCATTGCGGTCCATGGTCGCCGTGATCACGCCCGCCGTACCGAGGTTCGTGATGTTCGTATTCGGATCCATGTAATTCGGATGGTTGAGGGCGTTATTGGCCAGGAGCTCGAGACGCACGCGCACGCGTTCCCTGAGAAAGATCTGCTTGGCGATGGTGCCGTGCAGGACGTTCACGGGAGAACCGTAAAGAACATACTTGCCCGAAGTGCCGAATCGTCCCAACTGCGGAGCCGAGAATGCCGAAACATCGAACCAGCGGTTCACGGTGGGATTGTCGAGACGGCCATCGGCGATACGATCCGGCCGGACGGTGACCTGCGGTCTCGTCGTGTTAGCCGAAAAACGCGTGCCGGTCGGATCCGGTCCGCTCCATAAGGGAGTGATCGCGCCTCCCTTTTCGTAGATGTAGATTCCGGAGACTTGCCAACCGCCGAAGAGGGTCTCGGCAACGCGGCCCATACCGCTTAAGAACGTCTTGCCCTTGCCGAAGGGGAGCTCGTAAACCGAGTTGATCTGGAATCGATGCCGCGGCAATGCTCCCCAGGTCGAGCGCTCCCGCGCGCGGTCGTAGGCGTATTCCGGCGACTCTGTATTTTCCAGGTCTTGAATGTCCTTCGCCAGCGTGTAGTAGACCTGATAGGAGAACGCCTTCAAACGGCGGCGCTCCACTTCCATCGAGAGTCCATGATACTGATGGCCGGCTCCGTTATCGGTGTAGTTGATGCCGGGGTAGTTCGGAAATCGCCTCGGCTTGTCGACATAGTTGCGCGAATCGGCAACCGGTGAGTTGATGTCGTAGCGGTAGACGCCTTGCCGCGTGTTGGTCCCGACGTAGGAGAGCCGGAAGCCGGTGTCCCATTGCTGCCGCTCGAGCGTTAGGCTGTACTGCATGGAGCGCGGAATCCGCAAGTCGGGCCGGAACGCCGCGGGTAGAGCAACCGTCGCCGGTCCGCCCGAACCGGTCGTCGGAAAGGCAACAGGCAATACGACGGGATTGTCGGTGGGGTTGGTATAGGCCGGTTCGGCAATCAGGAACGGCACGGTCGATCCGGCCGCGGGCCCCACGGCGGACGCATCGTAGAAGAATCCGGCGCTGCCGCGAACCACGGAAAGATTGCTCGCTCCGGGGCGCCATGCGAATCCGAATCGCGGCGCAAGGTTGTTCTTGTCTCCGCGCGTCAGGGTGCTCGACGAATATCCGGCCTTCGATGCCTCGAGGACGTTCACATAGCTGCGCGGGATAAAGGGACTCACCTTGTCGAGAGATCCGTCCGGAACGACGATTCCGCCGGTGGCGATATCAAACACCGCCTGCCTACCGTTCAGTTCGTTCCACCCCGGGTAGTAGTCGTAACGAAGTCCAAGATTCAGCGTGAGCCGCGGAGCGATTCGCCAGTCGTCTTGCACAAACAGGCCGTGGCGCTTGTTCTGCCGGCGCGGTTCGATGGCCGGAAAGGCGCGGGATAAGGTGGTAGGCACGCCAAGCAGGAAGTCGGCGTATGGATGCCCCGTAAAGCGATTCGAGAAGTTGACGCTGCCAAAGAGCGCGTTGCCCTGCCGCACTTCGTTGTTGAAACCGTGAATTAGCTGATAGCCCGTTTTGAGGCTGTGGTTTCCGCGAAACCAGCTCACGTGATCCACGAACTGCTGGATCAGGTCGCGCCCGCAGGGTACGCAAGTGCCGAGGACCGTGATCGGAGAAAGGCCGAGTCCGGTGAATGCGACTTCAAAGATGCCCCCGGTATCCGGAAGACCGGGTGCAAGACCGGTGAGGCCAAGCCTCTCGACGAGAGACTTCCCGCTGATTTTCGAGATATTCGGCAGATCGTCAAACGAGGTGCCCCAGCGAAACTCGTTCAACAGATTCGGCCTCACGGAGTGCGTATACGCGATGGTCGAGGCGCGGAGCGCGCGCCAGCGGCGGTAACGCTCCTTCACGCTCGGCAGCGATTCGTAGTTGTCGAGGTTCCAATCCACTTTGGTGAAGCGGCCGTAGATGAAAGCCTTTTCGCCGAAACGGTGATCCACTCGAAGCGTGAGGGTGGGCTGATGGGAAACCGTGCCAATGCGCAATTCGCGGTAGTTTTGCGCGAAGAACGTGCTTGGGTCGCCGAAATTCGGCGGAACCAGGAACTCATCCTGCATCGTTTTGGTCACAGGGTTGATGCGGGTCGCAGGCAGGCGGTTGCCCGCAAACGGAATGTTGCCGAAAGGGTCGCGAACAACGGTGGACGGCAGCAGCGCGGAGAAGTCGCCGCTGCGCCAAGGTGTGATCGGCACGGTAGTATTCAGTTGGGTGCGGCCTGGGGACCCAAAGCCCGCCTCGAGCGTGCCGAAAACGAAGGTCTTGTTCTTCCCGTCATAAAGTTTCGGAATCACCAGCGGCCCTCCGGCGGCAAAGGTCAAGCGATGACTGACTCCCGAGCTGCGTTCGAGAGCGAACGGGTTGCGCACGCGGAACGCGGTAGTCGAGTAATAGTCGGAAAACGTTCCGTGAAAATCGTTGGTGCCCGAGCGGCTGATGAGAGTCACTTGTCCGATGAGTCCGAACTCCGCGCTGGTGCCCGAGATGTCCATGCGCAACTCCGAAAACGACTCCGTGCGGTCGAGGAGAGGGCCGGAAGCGAAGCCGCCTCCCGAGCGCTGAATGGTGGTGCCGTCGATGTTGGCCGCGCCCTGTTGCTGGCGGCTTCCGGCAAAGGAAACCTGAAAGCCGGCCGTCGTTTTGTTGATCTGGGGCGAGAGTGTAAAGTAATCCCACGCGCGGCGGAGGGTCAGCGGCAGTGCGCGCAGCGTTTCACGATCCTTGACGTCGGCGATTCGCGCGGACTCCGTTTCAATCAAGGTTGCGCCGCCGGTGACCTCGACCGTGGTTCCGACGGCTCCCACCGTGAGGTGGATATCGACGCGCCGGTTGTCGAGCGCGGTAAGCACGATATTGCCGGCGCTGAAGTCGTTGAAGCCCGGTTTGGACGCCTTGAGGGTGAAGGTGCCTTCTCGAATATTGGCGATCGTATACAAACCGCTGTCATTGGTTTCCGCGCGGTAGACGTACCCCGTGTTCATCTCGCGGGCCTCAATGCCGACTCCCGGCACAACTGCGCCTGTGGAATCCGATGCGGCTCCCGTGATTGTGGCAAAAGTGCTTTGTCCGAAACCGCTGATCGCAGTCAGGGTGACTGCCGCGGACAGGAATAGAAATCGACGATGCATCCGAGTTTCCTCCCCAGGGTGAGCTTTTGGGCAAGTGGGATTTTCCCTTGGCGGGGTTCAGTCTATCACAGCTTTCGTCCGCTTTCGGAACGAATTTCAGAGCGCGAACAGACGGATGAGCATTCGCCCGCACTCGCACTGAATGCTGAGCCTCCGCACTAATGGTGTGATATTCTCTCAAGGAGTTCAAGAGTGGATGCGGTACGTTACAACAGCGTTTGGGTTGATGATGTCGCTGGGTATCCTGTGCCGCGCGCAATCGCCTCCGCCTTGCAAGAACACTGGCGACAAGAACGGAAGCGCGCTTTGCATGCAGCTGAAGGTTGAGAAGGGCCGGATTGCGATTGCGAGTTACCGGTTCGCGCCGAATGGCAATTACGAGAACAGGAGGTCGCTCGCGGACGACCTTATTGCGGAGGCGAAGCTCGAAATCGCCAAGCTGATCAAGCCCTGCGCCTACACGATGTCCGCACGGCAATTGAAGAGCTATCAGCAGAACCCCAGTGCCGACCCGGACGCGGTGCGGATCTGTGGTGGCGATTTTGCCTGGGTCCATTTCCGGACGGAATTGCTGCGATGGGGCGCGGCGATTGGCCGACGGTCCAAGGCAATAGACGCCATCCAGGAGAACGGGATCTTCCGGCCTCTCGTTAAGCTGAAACAAAGGTCTCCTTTGTTATGGATTGAAAACGCGAACGACAGCTTGAATGTGGAAGCGGGGGTTATGACGTTGCTGGTCGCCGATCCGGTCGATCCGCGGAACGGGAACCTCTTTCCAATTATCATTGACGGCTTGCCGGATGGTCCGGTCAAACAAGAGCGCCTGGCACGGCTGCGCAAGTGGCTCAACCCGTTGCGAAACTCCGTTTTCTGTCATGACCGTATTCGGGCAGCGGTTACTTCTTTCTACACCAGCATCGGAGTGAGTGCCGAGATCGTAGCACTCGATCCGCAAGGTCCGCTCCTCCAGATTCTGGAGCGAAATCCTTGAGGCTTCCCTGGCTGATGTTAGCCGGCGCTGGATGTCTATTCGCACAGACTCAGCTCGATTGCCCCAGCCCGGATCGGGTGAGCCGGTATTGTGCCGTTCTGGTGATTAAGAATGGACTCACCGCCCGCGAAATCTCCACGCTGAACCCCGGATCCAACCGCTTCCCGGCGGACACCAAGGAGAAGCTCGACTCCTATCTCGACAAGGCCCTGCCACTGCTAGGGAAGCCTTATCGAATGATTCTAAGCGAGTCCGATCGCAAGAAGGATGACGCGGGGACATTGGACAACCCTAACCGGGCACAACTCCTTAATGCCGGTCTCTCACTGGAAAGATACTCCGAACCTTTGCAGGCGTGGTGCGATAGTTACGATGACTGCGAAGCTGCCGCGGCGGTCGTCCTAGGTCCCGCCGGCCTGTACAAGGATTTCGCGAAATACCACGATGCGCCCCTGATCTTCGACGCAGAGAGTGACGTATTCAACGCCGAGACGGGCATGGTGGCATTTCGGGTTCCGGCGCCCTTCGACTCCAAAACCGTTCAAATCCGCATTCCCGGACTGCCTGCCGGCAGGGAGCAGCGCCGTATCCAGGCACTCAAAAGTTGGGTCAGTGGCTTAGACCACGGCCTCTTTCTCCGCGATCCTATTGTCAAGAGGCTTACCTCGTTTTATGATGGCCTCGGTCTCGATCCGGAGGTGTCGGTTCTATTTGACGGGCCTCAACCTTCCATCAGCATCATGGAAGGTTCGCGAATCCGCAGCATTGGGTTCCCTTATGGACTCCCGGTCAAAGACCAAGAGACGGATTGGCGCAAAACGGAAATTGCCCTGTACTCGGTGTTGCGGGATTCGGACTTCCGCAAGGGCTATCTTGCAAATCGGGCCGCGATCCAGGAGCGTCTCGACAAATTTGAGACCCCGGTGCTGGATTTCCAGGAGGATCTGAATGTCGCGGCACAGGATCTTCCGTACGCCAGCCGGCTGCGAATTCCCGTGCAGCAACTCCTGGTGCGGCAAAACGGTTTCTCGCTGGCGGTTACCAGCGCAATCCGTCGCGTGGTGGACGTTCCCGGGTCCGACGGAAAGCCCACCGCCACGAATTTCTCGTTCGTGGATCTGCGCCTCGAAGAGATCAGCCAAGCACCGCAAACGGAAGGAGCTCCGGTCTCGGCCCCAGCGCCCACCGATGTGATGGGCAAGGTGGACCCGCACCTGGCGGAGACGCTTCCGCAGCCGGCATTCGCGAACCCCATACCCGCCCGGACGCTCGATCGTCCAGGGTACTGCCTGGACGACGCAAAGCCGGCGAAACCTAAGAACGGCTTTGTGGGCGTCGGCGGCCAATACCTGCCCGGGCAAGGCCTACGGGCGTTCGGGTTAACACAGAAGTCGGAGCTTCCTATTCCGTTCATGAATGCCGAGGCCTCCATCCGGGCGGGCATGGGCGGCAATTCGACGGCGCTTGCCACGGCCAGTTTTGCGGCCGACTACATTGCTTTCGAACAGATTCATCATCGTGTTTCGTTCACATTCCAAGGCGGTCAGGACTCGCTGTCGAACCGGTTCTTGTTCGATCGAAAGCTGGACGAACACCGCCGCGGCGGAATGGCTCGCGGGGAATTCGAATGGTTCCGCGACCGAAGGGGACATCTGCTAAAGTTCTTCGCCGAGGGACACCACGACACAGTCCTTCTCTCGAAAGACGGTATCGACAATTTGAAACGAAACTTGACCACGATCGATTTCGGAGCCGTGCACCTATATCAATCCTCCGATAATCCGTTTCCCTGGACGCTGCGGCTGGAGCCCGTCTTCCGGGTGGCTCCAAGGACCGCGAATGTCGACAACTTCGCGCGGGGCGGATTGGGTGCGCGATTCCAACGCGCCTTGCGTGGGCATTTCTCCCTCCATTTCGCGGGCCGGTACGAGCAAGCATCGGAGAAGACTCCCGAATTCGAGCTGCCATCGCTCGGGGGAGACGAGAGCGTACGCGGATTTCGCCGCGACGACGCACTCGGCCAGCGCCTTTGGAGTCTCCAGAACGAACTCTGGACCCCGGTTCCGTTCCTGCAAAAGCTGGAGTTTGTTCGAGAGAATCTGCGGCTTGCGGGATTCTTCGATGCCGGTAACGCGCATCGAAAAGGAGCGGAGAATCCCGGAATCCGCAGGGGCGCGGGCTTAGGTGCGCGAATGACTTTCGGCCCCGTCGTGCTAAAAGGCGATGTGGCGTATGGTTTTGGGGAAGCCGCCACTCACTCCAGACGGCTTAAACTCTATTTCGGGGCTACAATGAACCTACCAATTTAACTCAGGAGAGACCATGGCGACTACGTTCAAGCTCGGCAATTTCGACATAGACGCAACGGGACACGTGCAAGGCGGCGGAACGTGGAAAACCCAGGTTGACAACCGGATCAAGGTGACCCCCACGCAGGGAGACCCCCAGACGTTCGATGTGGAATGGTCATTCAATGCCGATAACCAACTCGTATTGAATTCCGGTGGACAGGCGCTCTTCAACTTCAGCGCGGACAAAACCGTAACACCGCGCTTTGAGTTGCGGAACTCGGTCCTGCGCGTGACCCCCAACAACGCGGATCCGTTCGTTTACGAATTGCGGGGAGAGTGGAATCTGACCCCAACCCATGACTTGGAATTCACCCCTGTTGGGGGGCGCCTGACCACGATCGCGGGTTTCATCAATTCTCCGACCGGGAAGTTCATCTTCTTCTTCGCCGACAGGAAACGCCCGCTGCTCCAGCACAAGCTTGGTTTCGTGGGCGCCTGGGGCACGTCCGGCGCGGCGGAAGGACAACTGGTCTTCGACTACCGCCGAGAAGATGGTACGAAGGACACGTTCGAGTTGCCGGCGAAGATCACGGTCAACAAGAGCACCAATCAGCTTCGCTATGAATACAAGAAGGGCGGCCTACAATCGATCGACTTCGAAGGCACGCTGATCGTCAACGACGATTTCACGATCAGCTATCACCTGTCGCGGCAACTGTCCCAGTCGGGCGAAGTAATGGCCGGCGAGACGACTCTGAGCATTGGAGCGGTCTTTCAGAAAACGAATTTCACCGGCGAACTGGAACTCACCCTGACCAAACCGGACGGGACGCCCGGCGCAACAAAACTCACGATCGCCGGCAAGTTCGCCGGGGTGCTGGGTAAAACCAACGTGGCGGTAGGATTCACATTCGATCAGGTCCGCGCCGGACAGAAAATCACGACCAGCTTCGGCTTCGCAGGCAAGATTCAATCGTCCGCCGGAACCATAATGTTTGCATTCAGCACTCCGAATGCAACTGCAGGCGCCATCAGCCTGGCTGTAGGAGCGGACATCAAACTAGGCAAGGCGAACCTGGATATTCGAATGAATGTAGATGTGGGCGGGGGCCAATTGAAAGGTGTCACCTTCCTGCTCGGCACGAAATTCTGAAGAATGTGGCGGGTCTTCAGCCGCCCATTCCGAGTTGAATGGAAGCGGTGGGGCTGCAAGCAGGCTGGGCAAGAGCCCACGCCAGGGCGGCAGTTTGGGGCGGATTTTCTGCAGCCTGGCAACTGCGTCTGGGATAGGTGTCCCGGCGAGGCGCGGCAGGATACAAGCCGTGTTTGGCTGTGTATCCAAGATTCTGAAAGCGCTTGTCGACACGCGCGGCTCGGCGAGGAATATCGACCGTAGCCAGGCGAAAATCGCCCTTCATTTCGGCAGTCCGGCAGATAGTTGGCGCTGCTCGTGTGCCTCCTGAGACTTCCCCAGTTTTTGGAGAGCTTCCGCCCAAGCCGCGCGGAAGGCCCGCTCGTCGGGCCGGAGCCGCACGGCCGTGCCCAACGCGCGCTCGGCCTCTTCGTGCTTTGCGAGCGCGAGCGAATTGACTCCAAGCTGATACCAGGCTTCGACGAATCCCGGATTCTCGCGCACCAACTGCGCGAGCGCGGATCGGGCTTCCTCCGGGTGGCCAAGATCCGAATATGCCAAAGCGACTTGATATCGGGCAAGCGGATTGGTTGCGGCGCCGAGCAGCCGCACCACTTCGTGCGCCTCGCCTTTCCTGAGTAGCGCCACGGCCAGATCGATAGCAATCGTAAGATCGTCGACCAGAGCCAGAGCGGCGCGGTAATCGGCAATCGCTTTATCGAGGTCGCCCGCGGCAGCCTTCCGATGCGCCTGAGCGGCTAGATACTTGGCTTGCATGCTTCCCTCAGCGCCCGCACGGCTCTCCTTCACCTTTGCGAATTCCGCCGCAGCCTCGGCTTCACGGTTCATCCTCTTGAAACAGCCCGCCAGCAGGTAATGTTTTTGGACGCTCTCGCTCGCGGTCTCAAGCCAAGGCACGGCTGCGCCGCAGTCCCCCTTTTTGGCGAGTGCCGAACCCAACTGGAAGCGGGCGATGCCGTCCGCGGGATCGGCGGCGGCTACCTCTTTCAGCAGCGGGATGGCGCGATCCGGGTCCTTTGAGTCGATGTACGCCATAGCCAGCTCGAATCTGACGCGGGCGAATTTCGGGTCGAGCCGGAGGACGGCCGTGAATTCCCGAATCGCCGCGGCGTGGCCTCCGAGCTTAGCCTGTATCCAACCGGTGTGGAAGTGGGGTTCGGGGTCGCCCGGCTCAAGCTGGACTGCGCGGCGGCAGGAGAGGAGCGCCTTGTCATAACCAGTATCACGCGCCCGGGCGAAGACGGTATCGAGCTCGCACACACGCGCCTGTGCCGGAGCATGGCGTGGGTCGATTTTCAGAGCGGCTCGGAATGATTGGAGCGCCGCATCGGTACGTCCATCCTGTTGGCGGATGAGACCGAGCAGATAATGGGCCTCGGCAATGTTTGGATCGAGGGCAAGCGCCTGGACAAACTTGGCGGCCGCTTCATTGAACCGGCCGGCATGAGACAATTCGATTCCGGCGTCGAGGAGCGCCGACGCCCGCTGTCCCGGGGACTGAAGCAGAGCGGCGGCCAGGATGAGATGAGGCAGCACGTTACGGATCAGGCTACCAGATCGGGCGCCACATCGGGCAAACCTGTCGGACTACCAGGTTAGGCGCATCGTCAACTGCAGCACGCGCGGCGAGTTGGCGGAGGTGCGGTTGAGAATAACCCCGTCGCCGCCAGGCGCCTGAGTGCCAGGCATGTTGAAAACGTTGTTCAGGAAGTCGGCGTTCACGCGAAGGAACGTCTTCTCGGTCAGGCGCACCGACTTGAAGACGGACGCCGCCATATTCCAGAGCATGGGAGCGGGGACGAATTGGTTCTGCAGCGGATGAAGCGCCGTGTCGTATGTGGTTCGCTGGGAGCTCCCGTCCTTTAGGGGGACGAAGACGGTGTTCGTCTCGTAGAACGCGAAGTTCGGATCGGCGGCGCTTCCGCCGTTTTTGGGAGTCGCGATCAGAGGCGTTTGAAACGGCACGTAGCTATCGGGAACGCCCATCACGCCATTAGGCCTGCCCGTTCGCGGGTCCGTGCTATTGATCCGATTGGCTGGAATGTAACCGTTCCAATAGAGGTAGCCGTCGTAACAAACGCCGCTGCGGCAGTCCTGAATGGGGTACTGCTTGCCGTAGGATTGAACGCCGTTGATGGCGCCCCAGTTACCCGTGGGCAGTTGGAAGTAGCGGCTGGTGAGCGTACCGTTTCCGGCGATTTGCCAACCGCCGATCAAGGTATCGACGAGGCGGTTCGCGTTCCGGGCAAGGGTCTTGCCCCTACCTATCGGAAGATCGACAAGGAAGTTCCAGTTGACGCGATGCTTGGGGATGCCGGTATCACGCCGGTAGAAGAGCAGGCGGTTGCGGGCGGCGTCGTCGGTGGGCACGGCGCCCGGCAGGTAATAGCTGGCTGGACGCAGGAGGTCGTCGCGCCAGCCGTCTCCGGCGACTCGCATCGCGTTGCTCATCACGTAGAACACCTGGAAAGCGACGCCTTTCGAATAGCGGTGCTCGAACTCGGCCTGAAAGCCGTTGAAGTTAGACCAGCCGGTCTTCTGGTAGCGCTGCACCGTGCCATACACCTGCTGGTCGTAAGGCCTGCGGGCGACGTTCGCGTACTCGCCGGTGGGGAACGGAACACCTTGCGTCGAGTACCAGACGTAGGCGGGCGAGGCGTCGTTGTAGGTATACCACTGCGACATGCGCGTGCCGTGGGTGCCGATGTAACCTAACTTGACCACGGTGTTTGGCAACACCTCCCGCTCGATCAGCAGGTTCCATTGGTGAGCGCGAGCCGTCGGCTGATTGGGGTCGAGGTAATACATGCTCCCGCTTCCGCGCGTAATGCCGCTGACGCGGGTGGCGTCGAGTTGGGTGCTGCTGTTGACGCCGGCGACGATCGTGGGTACCGATCTCAACAAATAATTCGGCAAGCCGTCCGGACTCTGTTCGGCGGCGTTGGGGTTGTTGCTGACGTTGCCTTGACCAGGCAGCGTATTCTGTGTGTTCCCGGCGAAAAGTCGCAGCGACTCGGGGTACGCAAAGATCGAATATCCGCCGCGAATAACCGTTGTCCGGTGCGCGGATCCCAGGCGGTAGGCGACGCCGATACGCGGTCCGAAGTCCCAGAGGTTTGAATGGACCAGCGAATCCGGCAGTCCCGCTTCCTTCGGCGTGATGTACTTCACGCCCAGCGCCGTATACGCGTTGACGACAGCGGGCAGTACGTTCTTCATCGTGGCCAAATCCTCAACCGTTCTGGGCAGGATGACCGCCTTCTTCTGTTCATCGAAACCGAAGATCGTGTTGTCGCGCTCGTTGACGGGACTGTTGTACTCATAGCGCAGGCCGAGATTCAACGTGAGCCGGGAGTTCACTTTGAAGTTGTCCTGGAAATACACAGCCCGCTCGTGAACCTGGGGGCGATACCAGGAGCGGTTGAATCGCGCCTGATAAGCGCCCAGTCCCATGAAGAAATTGGCGGCCGTGTGTCCCGTGAACGGGGTGGGTCCGTAGGCGGTTCCCGAGGTGGGATCGTAGAGGGCGGTTGCGGCAACGTTGTTGAAGTCGACTTGGCCTTGCGAGATCTGCTGGTCGTTCAGAGTCTCAAGCGACTCGTAGCGTATACGGACGCCGAACTGGAACTCGTGGCGGCCGTGGATCTTGGTGAAGTTCTGATCCACGTTGTAAATGCGGCCGTAGTTGATGGTGGGATTGATGCTCGAGTCATAGGACATGCCCGGTCCGGTGCTCGACGACATCGTGTAGGGGATGCGCGGGAAGCCGATGCCGTTGAACGGATTCGGGAGACCCAAGGTGCTCGATATCTCTTCGCCGCCCGTGTAAGGGAGCTGGCCGCGATAGTCGCGGGCCACGGTAACAAGGGTCTCGCTGAAGAACGTGGGCGAGAAAGTGTGAGTCCAGTTGGCGATGCCGCTGTCGTTCACCTGACTGTCGATATTGGCGTTCGCCCGGCCGTCGAGCGTGGTCGGCGACCCGGCGCCGTTATAGGGATCGCTCGTGCGCTCGGTAGTTCCGGGATTGTGCGAATAACGGAAGAAGAGATGATTCGTGTCGTTCAGCTTGTGGTCGATGCGAACCGTTTCGGTGTGTTGCTTGGTATTGGCGAACCCGAGGCCAAACCAGTTGGAGGCAACGAGCGGGTTGTCGCCTCGCGTCGGGAGCGGGGTCACGCTATAGAGGTACTTCGCGAGAGGGCTCTGGCGGCTAATGGGAACCTGGTTTCCAGGGAACGGTTGGCGCGCCCAGGTTCGGGAATCCGTGGTCAAGCCATCGTAGATGGTGAAGGGGCGGCCCTGCCCATCCACGAGGCCGCTAAAATCGCCTTGGCGGAAAGCCGGCGTCGGCACGGCAATGCTGCGCGTGGCGGCCGAACGGAGTTGATAGCCTTCGTAGGCGAAGAAAAAGAATGTGCGGTTCTTGCCGTTGTAGACCTTGGGGATCCAAATCGGCGCGCCCATTGAAGCTCCGAATTCATTGCGGACCAGGTGCGGCGGCTTGAGGTAGAAGTCCTCACGGGCGCGGGCGACGCCGAGACCGCTATTCCGGGCGGTTTCAAACACGGCCCCGTGAATCTCATTGGTGCCCGACTTGGTGGTGAGCATGAATGTGCCCGGGCGGTTGAGCTTGGCCGAAGAATTATTGGTCTCGGCGCGGAACTCCGCGATCGTGTCGAGTCCCGGCGGCCGGGCGGGGATGGACTGCCACTCTCGGTTTTCGAGCACCGCGCCGTCCTGCAGCAGCTCTGTCGCGTAGCGCAGCCCATAGACCCGCGGAACCGAGCCCGATTCGACGCCTGGAGTGGTGAGGTAAATCAAAGTCGTGATGAACCGCCCGTTCAAAGGCAGTTGCTCGATGCGTTGGCGCTCGAGCACCGTGGACACGGTGGCGCTATTGGTTGTGACCAAAGGCGTGACGTCGCCGGCGACGGTGACCGAAGTCACGGTCGACCCGGGCTTGAGAACGGTTTCGACGGCGGCGGACTGACCCGAAACCAGGTTCAGCTCGGCCTTCCACGTCTCCATTCCCGGCGATGTCACCGAGATCCGATAAGCGCCACTCTGCAATGCGGGGATCAGGTAGAAGCCGGCATCATTGGTTACGGAACGGTACTCGCGCGTGGTTGCGGCGTGCATCACAGCGACGTTGGCCTTCGGCACGACGGCGCCGGTGGCATCCCGGACAGTTCCTTGAATACTTCCCGTGCCGGTCTGCGCCGAACAGACACTCGCGGCACAGAATAATAAGCGGAAAATTCGCATGTAGCAGCCCCCAAGGTAAGATGAGGTCAAATGCGTCTTCGACCCAATTGCGTACGTTTCTGTACAATACAACGAAATCTGGTGAAATACAATACGAATTTCCGGGGCCGGGGAAGCAAACTATCTCGATGACCGAGGATGACGCCCGGCTATGATCGGCCGATGGCGGACCGGTGCGCTGAGCATCGGCCCTTCCGTCGACTGCGCTCGTTCGCCGCAGGCGCGCAGTCGAGGTTGGTTGAAGCTCTAACGGGACTTTCGCAAGAATGAGGCAATCCGGCACCGGCGACGGGCTTCCGAAGGCCGGTCAAACAAGGGTGTCGCTTCCATCGTGTGCTGTTTGATTGCTAGATGAAGGAAGATGGCCAGCGACCACAGAACTCCCAGACCGCGATGAATTGGGCTCTTGGAGCCTACGAACCATCGAGCCAGCGAGTCTCTGTATTACTAATCCCGAAAATCTTGTTCGTCTGCGAAGAATTCATGCGGCGAAAGAGCTGAGTTGAGCGAGTGTAGCTTGTCGCGCGGTCAGGAGTGCGGCGATGGCCTTGCGCGCGGAAGTGGTGACCTGGTAGCGGTGAGTGCGGGAGACCTTTTGCTGCAAGCCGTGCGCTCGAAGGAGCCGCAGTTTGCGGCTGATGGCGGCGGATCGCCGCCGTTTTTCCTTTTGCGATCCAGGCGGGGCGGCGTACAGCAGCGCTTGCCATATCTTTCCATGGTCTTGAGTGTCCGGGAGAGGTTGGATTTCGCTCGGCCTGAGATCTCGGAAAGCTCGGCGAGGGAGTCGGGTTGCGTTTCAGCGATGAGAGCCAGAAGGGCGCGGTTGCGGTCGGACAGCACCTTGGCAAAGCTCCCCATCGACGTGAACCAGATTTTTGGGTCGTCCGAGCGGGTGCGCTGCTTGCCGCGGGCAACCGCGAGAGTGCGCGCCTTCATCTGTTCATAGCCGGCAATTCCCACCTTTAGCGTCGTCATGGAGTGACTCCTCGTTGTCTAAGCAGTGCGTCCACCTCGGCCCAGAAGTCCGCCAGCAGCGTTAAGGCGTCCTTATAGTCGTACGGCCGGATGGTTCTCAGGCGATGTTTATGGTCGCGCCGCTTACGCGACTTGCCGGCCGGCCCCGCCGTGGGCTCGCCGAGATGCGCGTTGTCGAAGCCTACAAGGCGCTCGCCGCTTTCAGTGTGCAGGGTCGGTGAATAGCTTAAGCCGTGGGGCCGCTCGGGCGTCGGGTCAACCCGCTTAACCAGGAATTTCACCCAATGCTTCCCGTCCAGATCGACCACGAATACCTGACCATCCAGATCCAACATCGTGTCCAGGCTGCGATCGCGGATCTGTTTACCAACCTCCAGAATGTTATCACTTGGTGATAACATTATCGAATTCGCGAGTACCGAAGCCGCGGGGCAGGCTTCTTACGCGCGGATCTCCGCTCCCGCCCCGCCGCCTACAACCCGCGCTCGCGCAGCAGGCAGAACAGCACCGGCGTCATCAGCAGAGACAGCACGATCGAAACCGTGACCCCGCCGATCACGGCGATCGCAAGCGGCTGCAGGATTTGCGCGCCCGAGCCCACGCCGAGAGCCAGCGGCAGCATTCCGAATATCGTGGCGAGCGCCGTCATCAGAATCGGACGTAAGCGGCGGCGGCCCGCCTGAAAGACCGCTTCGCGCAAGGGCAGCCCCCGCTCGGTGAAATACTTCTCCGAATCGAGCATCAGGATTCCGTTCTTGTGGACGATGCCCACCACCATGATCGCTCCCATAAAGGACGAAATATTCAGCGTCGATTTCGTCACAAACAGTGCGAGCAAAGAGCCAAAGCCGCAGAGAATCGTCGCCACTAGAATCGCGATCGGATGAGAGAACGATCGGAACTCGAATACGAGAATGATGAAGATCAGCAGGATCGACATGAGGAGCACCTGCGTGAGGCCGGCGAACGACTCGCGCTGAATTTGGTGGAGTCCGCCAAACTGGATGTCGGTTCCCGCCGGAATGCGCACCTCCTTGAAGAGGCGCCGCTGGATCTCATCCATCGCCGACCCCAAGTCGCGGCCGGCGAGGCGCGCGGTCACCGCCGAGAGGTTGCGCAGATTATCGCGGCGGATCTCGGTTTGCCCCTCGTCCATTTCCACGTGCGAGACGCTTGAAAGCGGCACGGCGTTGCCGGTTGGCGACGTCAGAAGAAGCGCATTCAACTTGTCGACCGAGTTCCGGTATTCGAGAGGATAGCGGACCCGAATCCCGATCGAGCGCTGGCCGCGGATCATGTTTGACGCAACTTCACCATCGAGGATCGCCGACTCCTGCTCGGCGATGTCTTTCACGCCAAAACCGGCGCGGGCGGCCTTTTCGAGGTCCACGCGGATGTTCACGGCGGGGCCAATGACAATTGTCTGGTTGACGACGTCGACCACGCCTTTCACTTTCGGAAGCCACTTCTCGACCTCTTCGGCGACGGCGTGAAACGTGGCTTCACTGTCGTGGAAAATCTTGATCTCGATCGGCTGCGGAGACCACGCCAAGTCTCCGATCAGGTCTTCGAGAATGTGCGGGAACTCCAATTCCTCAAGGGCCGGCTCGGCCGTTAGAATCTTCTCGCGCAGCTCGCCCGTCACCTCTTCAAGCGACCGGGAACGGTCGCGCCTGAGCTTCACCAGGAAGTCGCCCGTGTTCGGCTCGGCAATGGCGAGAGCGAGCCGCGCGCCCGTGCGCCGGGAATAGCCTTCAACCTCCGGAGTCACCGCGAGGAAGCGCTCGATGTGCTTGAGCAGGCGGTCGGCTTCGGTCAGGGACGTCCCGGCGGGCAGACGGTAGTCGAGGACGAATGCGCCCTCATCCATTTCGGGCAGAAAGCCGCTGCCAAGCGAAAGGTAGAGGCCAACCGAAGATGCCAGAATCGCGACGCTCGCAAGCAGAATGAGCTTCGAATGCCCGAGCGACCAGCCGAGCGCGATTTCATAGCGGTGCGCGAGCGAGCGAAGAACACGGCCTTCACCCGCCTGCTCGGCCTGTTCCAGATCGGTCGAAAGCGCCCCGCCGGGACGCTTAAGAAACACGGCTGCAAGTACCGGCGTAAAGAAAAGCGCCAGAAAAAGAGACGCCGCGAGCGCGGTGGCCATAGTCATTGCGAGGGCCCGGAAAAACACCGCTGTGATGCCGCCGAGAAACACGAGCGGCACGAAGACCATGATCGGCGTGAGCGTGGAGCCGATCAGAGCGGGCGTCAATTCCTCGATGGCGCTGCGCGCGGCTTCCTTCGGACTCTGGCCGAGCGACAGGTGAACCATGATATTTTCCACCATGACGATGGCGTCATCGATCACGACGCCGATACAGGCGGCGATTCCGCCGAGCGTCATCAGATTGAAGCTCATGTTGAAGAGGCGCATGAAGACGATCGCGATCAGCACGGCAATGGGGATCACGAGCGATGCGACGAGCGTGGTCCGCCAGTTCTTGAGGAACCCGACAAGCACGGCGATGGACAGCACGAGACCGATCAGGATGCTTTCGGCGACGCTCGAGATCGAATCGCGAACCAGAATGGACTGATCGTAAAACGTGGCGAGCTCGACATCCTCTGGAAGCGTCTTGCGGATCTCGACGAGCTCGCGGTTCACGGCATCGGCGACTTCGATCGAGTTGCCATCCGGCTGCTGCAGCACGTTGAGCAGCACGGCGGGGCGGCCGTTCGCCGTCACAATGTTATAGACGGGCTTTTCCGCGCTGACCACATTCGCCAGGTTTTTCACCAGCACGGGCGTGCCCTTCACCACGTCCACGACGATGTCTTCGATCTGCTCCTTTTCACGGACCAGTCCGGTGACGGTGGTGAGGTAGAGGTGGTAATTTTCCTGTACCATGCCCGCCGAAGTAATCGTATTGGTGTTGCGGATGGCGTCGGTGACCTTCGAAATCGGCAGTCCGTAGGCGTTGAGCTTTCCGGGTTCGACCAGGACGTGGTACTCGGGAGGACGACCGCCCACGATGCGCGTTTCCGCGACGCCGGGAAGGCGGTAGAGGCGCGGCGCGAGGTTATAGTAAGCGAGATCCCACAACTCGGAGGTGGACTTCGTTTTCGAAGTGACGCTGAATCCGATCATGGGGAACACGGAGAAAGTCAGGCGATTCACGTAGAATCGCGCGCCGGGCGGCAGCCCCGGCATGATCTGCGACATGCGCCCCTGGACGAGGTGCAGCGCGTTCAGAATGTCCACGTCCCAGCGGAAGAAGACGCTGATTTCGGAAGAGCCGCGCGCGGTCACCGAGCGGATATCGGTCATGCCGGGCACGAGGCGAATGGCCTCTTCGATGGGCCGCGTGACGGAAAGCATCTGGATGTCGATGGGCGCGATGCCGTTGTCGACGAGAATTACGATGCGCGGGAAATCCGTTTGCGGAAAGATCGAGACCGGCAGCTTGAACGTAAACAGAATGCCGGCGAGCGCGAAGCTGAGAAAGACCAGAACCAGGGCGCGTCCGTGCGCTTCCACGAAATCGGCGAGCCGGACGGTCACTGCTTCGGCTCCGGTGCGTCCTTTTTAACGTCGTCTTTCTCGCCGGCGAGCCTCACTTCCGCGCCCTCCGGAAGGCCATAACCGGCCTCGATAATCACCGTCTCGCCTTCAGACAGTCCCTTCAGGACCTGCGCCTTGCCGCCGGAGATTTCGCCGATCTCGACATCTCTTTTCGCCGCCGTCTTCTTATCCGTCATTACCATCGCGAAGCCCTTGCGCGTGCCTTCGACGAACTGCACGGCCGCTACGGGAACCACCGGACTGCGGGGCATGGACCGTGTCGCCACCGTGACGGAGCCGAACGCGCCGGCGCGAAGGATGTACTGCGAATTCGGAATGTCGCACCAGACTTCGACGGTGCGGCGCGCCGGATCGACCGCTTGATTGACCACCGAGATTCGGCCTGAATACGCCTTGTCAGGCTGATCGGATGGAGCGAACCCGCAAGCCTGCCCCTTTCGTATGGCCGCGGCTTCCGACTCAGGCGTTTGCGCGCGCGCGATGGCGGTTGACAAATCCATTACGGTGAAAATAGGGGCGTCCGGCCGCGCCATGTCTCCGGGATACAGGAACTGCTCCGTGATCGTGCCGGAGAAAGGACTATGGATCTTCGTGAATTCAAGCTGCGCGGCGACACTCGCGAGACGCGCTCTGGCCTGATCGACCCGGCTCTTTGCGATGGCGGCGTCTTTATCCCGCGACTGATTGACCAGGAGATCCTGCGACTTCACGGCGACATCGTAGTTCGTTTTCGCCTGCGCGAGCTCCGTCTGGCTCATTTGAAGATCGCGCTGCGGAATCGCGCCCTGCTCGAAGAGCTGAGCCCGGCGGTCGTTGAATTTCCGCGCCTGGGCGAGCGCCGCTTCGGCGACCGCCACTTGCCCCCGGCCGCGCTCGATGTCGGTGGGCAGCGTTCCGGCCGTAATTTTCAGGAGCGTCGCTTCGGCATCCGCGAGAGCGGCTTCGGCTTCCTGCTTTTGCGCCGCCACGTCGCGATCTTCGAGGCGCGCCATCAACTGTCCGGCCGAAACGCGATCGCCCTTGCGAACGGAGAGCGCGACGATGGGTCCCGCAAGGCGCGGCGCGACGTTTGCCAGTTCACGGGCGAAAATCGTGGCGGGCGCGTGCACGGAAACCTTGACTTCCGCCATCTCAACGCGCGCCACCTTCACTTCCACTAGCGGTTTCGGCTTCGGCTCTTCGTGTTCCTGTGGCGCGCACCCCGTGAGCGCGAGCCCCGCGCCAAGCAACGCCACAAGCAAGACAGAGTGAGTTTTCATCGCCCGGACGCAACCTCCAGATCGACCCTGGCATTCAGGTAATTCGCCACGCTCGTGTAATAATTCGCGCGCGCCTGCGCAAGCCCGTTCTGAGCCGTCACCACGTCGAGCGCCGATCCCTCGCCGCCTTCATAGCGGACGCGGCTCAGTTTCAGATCCTCCTGAGCAAGATCCGTTTGCGCCCGCGTGAGCGAAATCTGCGCGTGGAACTGCCTGACGCGGGCGAGCGCCGTTTCATATTCCTTCGAAAACGTTCGCTCCGTGATGGCGCGGCTGGTTTCCACCTGCTGCACGCGGAACTCAAACTGCCGCGTGGCGCTGCGCGCCTTAAACCAATCGAAGACGGGAATGTTCAAGTTGATATAGGCGGCATAGCCGCGGTCGCGCGCGCGTACGGCCACGGAATCGATGCCGTATTGAAAAATCAGACTGGCTTGCGGATAGAGCGCGGCTTTCTCGCGGCGGGCCTCGGCGGTGAATCCGCGTTTCTGTGCGTCGAGGAAGTTGAACTCAAGACGCCGCAGGAAACCGGCGGCGGGCGCGGCCCCAGGCCCAGATTCGAGCGATGCCTCGAGTTCGGGCGCGGGTTGATCCAGCACGTCCGCGAGTTCGAGCGGCGCGGCCACTTCACGCGTCCAGAAGGACGCCAATTCCATGCTCGCGGTGCGCGCTTCAAGCTCGGTCGCGTTGAGGGATTGCCTCAGAAACGCGGTTTGCGCGGATGCCTTTACGAGATCCGCCTTCGCCGATTCGCCAGCCTCGAAGAGGAGGCGCGTGCGCTTTTCAAAGCTCTCGCTTTCCGCGAGCGCATGGTTCGTGACGGCGGCCAGACGGCGCGTGAGCAGGGCGCGGTAGTAAGCCGTGGTGACGGCGCGTTTCAATTCGCGCTGAGCGATGGCGAGGTTTGCACCCGCGGCGTCGCGCCCGGCGCGCGCCCGCGCCAACTCCGCGCGCAGACGGCCGGAGGTATCGAACTCCTGCCCCGCGCTGAATAATCCGATGTATTCGCGTACGGCGTTCAACGGAATGAAACTGAACGTCGAACGGTCGTCGCGCCGAGGGCTGTTATAGACGAAGCCCGTGGTCACATGGGTTTGCGGGAGAAACCTCGCTCGCGCCTGCGTCACACCGTGACGCGCGATCTCGCTCTCCTGCCGCGCGAGCGAAACCGAAGAAGGCGCGGCGACGGCGAGCCGCAGGCAGTCCTGGAGCGTTAGCGGCTGAGCGTGCAGTCTCATGCAGAGAAGCAGCACGACGATCGGCCGGCTGAGGCTCATTGGCTTCTGGACTGTGCGATTAGCCTTGCCACCTGTGAATCGGCCGATACCGGTTCAAGAAACACGATGTGCCGCGCATTGATGACCATGCGGTCCGGCGCGTGCCACTCCTTGCCGCGCTTCACCAGGACGCTGCTCGCCTGCTTCGTTTCCGGATTCGTCGCGGTCTGCACGTAGTAGACATCCGTCAGCACCGGAAAATCGTTGTTCAGGCCTTTGAGATTCGATACGTCGAGTTTTCCGAAATAGACGGATCCGTTGTCGAGCAGAATGGCATGGTACTGCGATTTGCTCGTGACCGTTCCGCCGCCGCTCCTGATGACGAAGAAGGCCGCGGCCGCCGCCGCCACAATAAGCGGAATGACGATGGCCAGAACGACCACGCCGATCCCGTGTTTCTTTCCCATGGCTAGAACAGTATACAAGATCGTCCATACTATAATCCCATTGGGACCCTTCACGGTGAAACTGCTCCGCGCCATTCTCTTCGGAACCGCATTGACGCTCGGCGCGCAGCAACCGCGGCCCGTCTGGACCGAGCCCGGAGCGAACGTGCAGGGAGCGCCGTCGCTCGACGGACGGTTCCTTTCCTGCATGGATCCGGCGAGCGGAGACCTCGCGCTTCGCGATCTTTCGAACGGCGCGATGCGGCGGCTCACGGAACGGAAAACGGCGGGCGAGTTCGCCTACTTTTCGGTCATTTCCCCGGATAACCGCAGTGTGGCGTACGCCTGGTTCAACGAGAGCGGCTTCTACGACCTGCGCGCCGCCTCCGCCGACGGCAGCGCGCCTCCGCGGATTCTCTACCGCAACGAGGAGGCCGGATTTGTTCAGCCCTCGGCCTTCTCGCCCGACGGCAAACAGATTCTGACGCTTTTGTTTCGCAGGGACAACACGAGCCAGATCGCGCTCGTCGGCACTGCCGACGGTTCGCTGCGCGTGCTGAAGTCCCTGAACTGGGTCTATCCGAAGAAGATGGATTTTTCGCCGGACGGCAAGTACATCGTCTACGACACGTTCGCCGCGGACGGCGCGGAACAGCGCGACATCTTCGTGCTGGCAGCCGATGGGTCAAGCGAGCGGCGGCTGGTGGAGCATCCGGCGAACGACCTTTTTCCGGTGTGGGTGCGCGACGGCACGCGCGTGCTCTTCGCGAGCGACCGTGGCGGGACGATGGACCTCTGGACCGTGCGCGTGGCGGATGGAAAGCCGGCGGGAGCGCCGGAGCTTGTGAAACGGGACATCGGAAGATTTCTCCCCATGGGCGTCACCCGTGAAGGCGCGTGCTTCTTCGGATTGCGCACCGGGGGGACGGATGTTCATGTGGGTGACGCGACGGCGTCCCCTTCCTCGGCGCCTCTCGAAAGCCGCTATGCCGGGCGCACGAGTTCGCCGGCATGGTCGGGCGACGGCAAGCGGCTCGCCTATCTGGCGCGCGCGGGAACGGAGAATTTCGGACAAGAGGCTCGGATACTCGTGATTCGCGAGATGAAGACTGGGGAGGAGCGCGCTCTCACGCCGAAGCTGGCGCATTTCGAGAACTTGAAGTGGTCGCCGGATGGGCGGCGAATCCTTGCCGGGGGAAGCGACAGCAAGGGTCATGCCGGATTGTTCGCGATCGATGTCGCGACAGGCCAGACCAAGCCCGCGGTGCTCGGCGAGGAGGGCGGCTATCGTGGTCTCGACGGCGCGTGGTCCGCGGATGGGAAAGCTGTGGTGTACGTGCGCGGTGGTTCGGTGCGATGGCGCGATCTCGACACGCGTCAGGAACGGGAGTTGTATCGGGGACCGGAGGGAGTGCGGCTTGATTGGGTCTCCCTGAGCGCCGATCAGGCGAGTTGGACAGTCAGGCGGGCGAATCTGATGGTGACCATTCCGGTTGCCGGCGGGCTGGCGAAGGTTGGGGCGATTCCGCCGGGCATGAAGGAAGGAGTGAGCCTTCACCCCGATGGACGGCGCGTCGCTTACACCGTGGGCGCCGCAAAAGCGGAGGTGTGGGTGATGGAAAACTTCCTGCCCAAGCCATGAAACCGCCCCTGACGCCCTTGTTGTGCATGCTTTTGTTCTGCGGCCTTCTGCCAGCCGCCGAGCGTATCGCGGCGCCGCTTGGCCTCGACGCGTTTCTGCCGGTTCCGGAGGAGAATCCCTACACGGAAGCGAAGGCCGCCCGGGGTCGCGAGTTGTTTTTCGAGAAGGAGCTCTCGCGCGACCGTAGCGTCTCCTGCGCGACCTGCCACGATCCGAAGCTCGCCTTCACCGACACGCGGCCGCTTGCCGTGGGCGTATTCGGACGAGTGGGGAACCGCCGCGTCCCGACTCTCATCAATCGCGCATACGGGAAATCGTTTTTCTGGGACGGCCGCGTCGCCACGCTTGAGGAACAAGTGTTAAAGCCGATCCTCGCCGAGAAGGAGATGGATCTGACTTTGGAGGAGGCGGTCGGACGGCTGCGCGCGGCGGGTAAGTACGGGGCGATCACGGCGCGGGAAGTGTCCCACGCGCTCGCAACTTACGTGCGCACGATTCTGTCGGGAGACTCGGCGTACGACCGTTACGTGGCCGATGGCCGTTCGGGGCTCACGAAAACGGCGATCGAAGGACTGCGCGTCTTTCGCGGAAAAGGGAATTGCATTTCGTGCCATGTGGGCCCGAACCTGACCGATGAACGCTTCCACAACACGGGAATCGCATGGCGCGGCGGGATGCTGTCGGATAAAGGATATGGAGACGGCGCTTTCAAAACGCCGACGCTTCGTGACGTAGCGCGCCGCGCGCCCTACATGCATGACGGTAGTCTGGCGACGCTCGAAGAGGTGATCGAACACTACGACCACGGCGGCATTTTCAACGGCGCGCTCGATCCGGAACTGCGGCCGCTGGGACTGAGCGGTGAGGAGAAGCTGGCGCTCAAGGATTTCCTGAAGTCGCTGAATGGACGCATCGGCGAATAGACCGATCGCCGTGCCATGCAGCCAGCATGGCATAAACAAAAACCTTATGATAATGTTTTATTGAAACGCTATACTCGCCTAGGGCATCGTGTGCCGATAGCGCTTGCCGGGTTGTCCTCACCGGCGCGGAGAACCGCCTGTGGCCCCGGCCGGCTATCGCGTTGATGGCGCCTGTTCCGATCCTCCGCGGACAAGTCCTGAGGTGGTAGGACAATGTTAGCGCAGACCCACGCAGGCCGGTCTGATACGATCGTAGATTCGATATGCCGATAACGCTCGAATCTATCCTCGATTCCAAAGATCCATCGATATTCAACGTCCCTTCGAAGGCGCGCGGGCCGCTGGGTTCGCTGCCGATTACGCCCGAGATGCTGCTGACGCGCCCATCGGGAGATCTATTCGGCTGGGCGCAGAACGCGGGGATGGGATGGGAGCCTGCGGCGATGGCGGGGGGCGACGTGCTGATACTGAGCACGCATGGCGGCATCCGGGCCGACGACGGCACGCCAATCGCGCTTGGATATCACACTGGACACTGGGAGGTCGGACTCCTGATGCAGGCGGCCGCGCGCGAGCTGAAGCTCCACGGCTCCGTGCCCTTCGGCGCTTACTGCACCGATCCGTGCGACGGCCGGACGCAGGGCACCACCGGCATGTTCGACAGCCTCGCCTATCGTAACGACGCCGCCACCGTATTCCGCCGTCTCATCCGCTCGCTGCCCACGCGAAAGGCGGTGATCGGAGTCGCGACCTGCGACAAGGGCTTGCCGGCAATGATGCTGGCGCTCGCCGCCATGCACGACCTGCCCTGCGTGCTCGTGCCGGGCGGCGTCACGCTGTTGCCGGAGGAGGGCGAGGACGCCGGGCAGGTGCAATCGGTGGGCGCGCGGTTCGCCCATGGACAGATCACCCTCGAACAAGCGGCGGACAGCCTTTGTCATGCCTGCGCGTCGCCCGGAGGCGGATGCCAATTCCTCGGAACCGCCGCAACCTCTCAGGTGGTGGGCGAGGCTTTGGGCATGTCGCTGACGCATTCCGCGCTCGGTCCCTCGGGACAGGAGATTTGGCTTGACATGGCGCGGCGCGCCGCGCGGGCGACGCTTGTACTGCAGGGGCGCGGCATCACGATGAGGAAGCTGCTGACGCCGGCGTCCTTCGACAACGCGATGATCGTGCATGCGGCGTTCGGCGGCTCGACGAACCTGATTCTTCACCTGCCGGCGATCGCTCACTCGGCGGGGCTGCGCCGTCCCACGGTGGATGATTGGACGAGGATCAACCGTCAGGTCCCTCGTCTGGTGGATTGCCTGCCGAACGGTCCGAAGGGGCATCCCACCGTGCAAGTGTTCATGGCTGGCGGAGTGCCGGAAGTGATGCTGCACCTCCGTCGCGCCGGGCTGCTGGAGCTGGGCGCGATGACCGCGAGCGGCGAAACGCTGGGCTCGATGCTCGACTGGTGGGAGCAGTCTGAACGCCGCGTGAAGCTGCGGAAGCTGCTGAAGGACCGGGACGGCGTGGACCCGGACGACGTGATCATGAACCCGGCGGGGGCGAAGGCTCGCGGGCTGACTTCCACCGTTACGTTCCCAACGGGAAATCTTGCGCCCGAGGGATCGGTAATCAAGAGCACCGCCATCGATCCCAGCGTGGTGGGGGAGGACGGCATTTACCGGAAGCGGGGCCCGGCGCGCGTCTTTTCTTCCGAGACGGCGGCAATCGCGGCAATCAAGAGCACGGGCGAAGACCGGCTGAAGCCCGGCGACGTTCTGGTGCTGATTTGCCGCGGGCCGATGGGGTCCGGAATGGAGGAGATATACCAGATCACGTCGGCGCTGAAGCACCTGACGTTCGGCAAACGGATTGCGGTCTTGACGGACGCGCGGTTCAGCGGGGTTTCGACGGGGGCGTGCATCGGGCACGTGTCGCCCGAAGCTCTGGCGGGCGGTCCCGTGGGCAAAGTGCTCGACGGGGACACGATCGAGATTGTGATCGACCGGAACCGGCTGGAGGGCACGGTAAACCTCGTGGGCGCTGGCGGAGAAGTGTTCGGCGCGGAGCGGGGATCGGCGGTACTCGCGGCGAGGCCCCTGCGCGCGGACCTGGCTCCCGACCCGGAATTGCCGGACGACTCGCGGCTCTGGGCTGCGCTGCAGAATGTTAGCGGCGGAACGTGGGGCGGCTGTGTGTACGACGTCGATGCGATCTTGAAAACGCTCGCGGCGGGCCGGAGGGCGCTCGAAGGCTGAGGAGGAGGGTCCGCCGAATATATAGAGGCGGCGGAGCAGCATGTCTACGGGAGCCGGTCGAGACTGCCGGGCGAACTTTCTTACCGGCTTGCAGCCCGCACCCCGGACTAATGCGGTCGAAGTGCCGGATTTCAGCGACCCTTCCTTCCCCTGCGATAAACGCAAGCGCACCTTCGACCCTCGCGGAGGAGACCCTGCGGCTCCCGGCTTTTCGTCCGGGAGACCTTCAGTATAAGAAGGAGTGATCCCGCATAGTACCTCATGGTACCGAAGCGGCAGTCTCGCCGGCTAAAACCGATTGACAGGGTCGAAGTCCCGGTACTATGCTAGCCCCTAGCCCGGGAGAACGCGCACGCTGGGTCTGGGCTTGGTCGGGCGTTGTCCCAGGAGGACGGGTGGGCCGGATTCGGAAGCTGCTCTTTCAGATTTCGCCGCGTGAGGTGCTGTTCGCCCGGCGCGGGTTCGAACCTTGCTCGGGCCCTGTCCAGGCGCGCCTGGAGAGGGTCGGCCAGGAGTTCCTTGCGGGCTACCACGCGGCTATGGAATGCGACGCGCCGGAGCCGCTGGCCCGGTCGCTCGCGCTCGTCGAGGCGGAGTTCCGCGGATTCGCCTACGAGGGCGCCGCCATGGCGCTGGTCCTGCTGGACCGGCTCATGCCTGGGAACGGCCGCCGGTTCCACCTTTTTCTACAAGGTCCAGGGGCTGCCCACGCTTACATGGCCCACGTCGGCGCCGGTTGGGCCGTTGCTCGCCTGCCTTGGCTGAGAAATGACGTCCCACGCGCCTGTTCGGGCATGGATCCGCTGCTCCGCTGGCTGCTGCTGGACGGCTACGGCTTTCACGAGGGCTATTTCCATTGGCCCGCATCCGTCTCCCGGCATGCCGTGCCCCGGGGCCTGAGCGGGTACGCCGCCCGCGCCTTCGACCAGGGGCTCGGGCGTTCACTCTGGTTCGTCGGCGGCGCCGATGTGGAGCGGATCGCCTCGCTTGCCGCCGGCTTCGCACCCGCCCGTCACGGCGACCTGTATGCCGGACTCGGCTTGGCCTGCGCTTATGCGGGCGGCATGTCCGGGGATGAAATCCACCGCTTGTGCGCGGCCGCTGGACCGCATCTGCCGGCGTTCGCGCAGGGGGTCGCATTCGCCGCGAGGGCCCGGCAGCGGGCCGGCAACCCGACGGCGCACACGGAGCTCGTCTGCCGCGAAGTGTGGCGGCTGGGCCAGGACGCCGCCGCGGCCATCACCGGCCGGGCGCTCGAGGGTCTTCCCTCAGGCGACGTGGAATTCCCTGCCGCGGAACCGGCTTATGAGGCTTGGCGGATGCGCATCCAGCGGGAAGCCGCGGCAGTCAATGAGGTGAGATATGAACTCCGTTAAGTCCCCATTTCGCCGGCGGGCCACCGCGCTCGCCGCGATCGCCCTGGTGCTGGCGATATACGCGTTCGCCCGGATGCCGGAAGCGAGCGGCGGGGAACTCGCCAAGCTCGCCTCCAAGTTCCGCTTCGAGCGGCAGCCGATGCCGGAAGTCCCGGGCATCCCCTATAGGTCCGTGCGCGAAGTGCATCCAAGCTTGAAGCGCATCTCGGCCTGGATGTCGTCGATCGGCGCCGCGGTGGCTCTCGCCGACCTGGACGGCGACGGCCTGCCCAACGACTCCTGCCGCGTCGAGCCGCGCACCGATCAGGTCATCGTCGCCCCGGTCCCGGGTACTGGAAACCGCTACCAGCCCTTCGCGCTCGACGCCTCTCCCTTGCCCTACAACTCCCGCACCATGGCCCCGATGGGCTGCATGGCCGCCGATCTCAACGAAGATGGCCGCATGGATCTCCTGGTTTACTACTGGGGCCGCACCCCGGTGGCCTACCTCCGCCGCACCGGGACCGCCGGACAGGCTTCTCCTTTGGCCATGTCCGATCTTCTCCCGGCCGATCTCTTGACCTCGGGTGAACGCTGGTCCACGAATGCGGCCGTGTTCGGCGATTTCGATGGCGACGGGCACACCGACATCTGGATCGGCAACTATTTCCAGGACGGCGCCCGCACTCTCGACGCCCAGGCGGACGGCGTCGAAGTCATGCACGACGCCAAGTCGAAGTCCTTCAACGGCGGACGCGACCGCATTCTCCTCTGGCAGCGCGGCTCCGGCGGCTCCACGCCGTCGGTGCGATTCCGCGAGGTCACCGATGCCTTCGACGACCTGGTCTCCCGCGGCTGGACCCTGGCCGCAGGCGCGGTGGACCTGGACGGCGACGGGCTCCCCGAAGTCTATCTCGCGCACGACTTCGGTCCCGACCGCCTGCTCCACAACCGCTCCACCCCCGGCCATCCGAAATTCGTGGCCGTGGAAGGAAAGCGCGGCTTCACCACGCCCGCTTCGTGCGTACTGGGTCAGGACTCCTTCAAAGGCATGGGAGTCGATTTCGGCGACGTGGACGGCGACGGCAGGCTCGACATCTACGTCAGCAACATCGCCGACCAGTTCGCTCTCCAGGAAAGCCACTTTCTCTGGCTCAGCCGCGGCGATCCGGCGCTGCTGAAGTCCGGGATCGCGCCCTACGTGCATGGGGCGGAGGAACTCGGGCTTGCGCGGAGTGGATGGGGTTGGGACACGCGCTTGGCCGATCTGGACAATGACGGTGTGCTCGAAGCCCTGCAGGCCACGGGTTTCGTCAAAGGCAAGATCAACCGCTGGCCCGAATTGCAGGCCCTGGGCACCGGCAACGACGGCCTGATGCACGATCCCCGCCTCTGGCCGGGTTTCCGGCCCGGGGACGATCTCAGCGGGTCCAACGTCTTCGCCTTTTTCGCCCGCGATGCCGGCGGCCGCTACAGGCACATCTCGGCCCTCCTGGGGATGGGCTCGCCCGCCGTGAGCCGCGGCGTGGCCACTGCCGACGTGGACGGCGACGGCCGCCTCGATTTCGCCCAAGCGAACCAGTGGGAGCCCTCCTTCTTCTTCCGTAATCGGGCCGATGACGTCGGCAGCTTTCTCGGCCTGCACCTGTTGCTTCCCGTAGGGGATAACCAGTCCTTCCGCATGCGCGCCGGGCATCCCGCCGCCGACACCATCGGCCGGCCCGCGTTCGGCGCCACGGTGGAAGCGCGCCTGCCCGATGGCCGGCGATCGGTTTCCTACGCCGACGGCGGCAACGGGCATGCCGGCAAGCGCAGCCCCGATGTCCACCTTGGGCTGGGTAAGTTGGACCCCGAAGCCCGCGTCCACGTGGCTATCCGATGGCGAGACGCCTCGGGCGCTTTCCGGCAACGCACCGTAGAGGCTACACCGGGCTGGCACACGGTGGTGCTCGGAGAGGAGGCCTCGCGATGAAATCCGAGTTCCGCAACGCCACGCTGATGTTCTATCCTTCGGGCAACCCGAAGCTCCGCCTCTTCGCCCTGGTCTACTTCTGCAGCTTGCTCATTATCTGGACGGTGCTCGGCCACACCGTGCTTGGATTCGAGCAGGCGTGGGCGCATCCCGTGCTCGGTGTCGCGGCGGCGGCCGCAGTCCACTTTATGCTCGAGTGGGTGCATGCCTGGTCGCAAGGACGCCGCGTCCGCTGGGCCGGTGGAACGCGAGCCTTCCTCATGTTCCTGCCTCCGGCCATCATCCCTGGCCTGGCCTGCGCGATGCTGATCTATCCCAACCAGCGGATAATGCCGGTGGTGTTCGCGGCGGCGCTCTCTATCGCCTCCAAAGTCGTCTTCCGCGCCCCAGTGGGCGCCGGCCTCACCCAGCATATCTTCAACCCGTCGAATTTCGGCATCACCGTCACCCTGCTGCTGATGCCGCACGTCGGTCTCGCGCCGCCGTACCAGTTCACCGAGAACATCACCGGAATCTGGGACTGGGCGCTGCCCCTGATCCTGCTCGCCACTGGCATTTTTCTCCACGGCGTTGCAACCGGACGCCTCCCTCTGGTGCTGGCGTGGCTTGCCGGATTCGCCGCCCAGGGCCTGCTGCGGGCCGCGATCTTCGGCGTCCCCTGGCTCGTGCCGTTCGTTCCCATGACCAGCGCCGCCTTCATCCTCTTCACCCTCTACATGATTCCGGACCCGGCCACCACGCCCCTTGAACCGAAGCGTCAAATCGTCTTTGGACTGGCGGTGGCGGCCGTATACGGAATGTTGTTCGTCTTCCACGTGGTATTCGGACTTTTCATCGCCTTGTTCGCCGTGTGCGCGGTACGCGGGCTCGGCCTCTACCTGACGAAGCCTTCTTCCGCATTGGAGCCGCAAGTCGCGCGGGCCGCCCGCACAGAGGCGGTTCCGGCCTGAGCTCATGCCTGAAGAGACTCATGCCTGAAGAGCCCCTGGATGGTTTCGCCATCGTCGGGATGTCGTGCCGGTATCCGGACGCCCGTTCTCCTGGCGAGTTGTGGGAGAACGTCATGGCCCAGCGGCGCGCCTTCCGCCGCATGCCGCCGGAGCGTCTGCGCCTCGACGACTACTACGCCGCCGATCCGCACGCGCCCGACCGCACCTACTGCTCGATGGTGGCGGTGATCGAGGACTACGAATTCGACCGCGTCCAGTACCGCATTTCGGGTGAAGCGTTCCGCTCGGCCGATCCCGCCCACTGGCTGGCCCTCGACATCGCCGCCCAGGCGCTGGCCGACGCCGGATTCCCGGACGCCCGCGGGCTGCCGCGCGAATCGACCGGCGTTTTCCTGGGCAATACCCTCACCGGCGAGTTCTCACGCGCCAACCTGATGCGCTTGCGCTGGCCCTACGTCCGGCGCGTGCTGGACGCCGCGCTGGCCGATGAAGGCTGGCTCCCGGAGGCGCGCGCGAAATTCCTCGCCGCTCTGGAGGATCGCTACAAGGCGCCCTTCCCCCCGGTTGGAGAGGAGACGCTGGCGGGCGGTCTGGCTAACACTATCGCCGGCCGTATCTGCAACTACTTCGACCTGAAGGGCGGGGGCTACGTCGTGGACGGCGCCTGCGCCTCGTCACTGCTCGCGGTGGCGCAGGCTTGCTCCGCGCTGGCGGCAGGCGACGTGGATGTGGCGCTCGCGGGCGGTGTGGACCTCAGCCTCGACCCCTTCGAGCTGGTCGGCTTCGCCAAGACAGGCGCGCTCGCGCCGGACCGGATGCGCGTCTTCGATCGCCGCTCCGCCGGATTCCGGCCTGGCGAAGGATGCGGCTGGGCTGTGCTAATGCGCACCCGCGACGCTCTCGACCGCGGGCTGCGCGTCTACGCCGAGGTCCGCGGCTGGGGCATTTCCTCCGACGGCGCCGGCGGCTTGACGCGTCCCGAAGCAGCCGGCCAGATGCTTGCCTTCGAGCGCGCCTACCGCCGCGCCCGTTTCGGCATGGAGACAGTCGCTTACTTCGAGGGACATGGCACCGGCACCGCGGTGGGGGATGCAACCGAACTCGCGGCGCTCACCGAGGCCCGCCGCCGCGCCGACGCGGATTGCCCACCGGCCGCCCTGGGGACGGTGAAGACGCTGATCGGACACACCAAGGCCGCCGCTGGAATCGCCGGGTTCATCAAAGCGGCGATGGCGCTCCACCACGGGATACTGCCTCCCACTGCCGGATGCGAGCAGCCGCACCCGCTGCTCGAAGGAGAACGGCCGGCGTTGCGCTCCGTCAGGCGCGCGGAGCCATGGCCGGAGAACGCGCACCGCCGCGCCGCCGTCAGCGGCATGGGTTTTGGCGGCATCAACGCGCACATCGTCCTCGCCGGTCAGCCGGGGAGCACGGGCGAGTTCCGCCGCTGGCGCGTACAGGACGCCGAGATCTTCCTCCTCGCCGCCCCTTCCGAGGCCGCGCTGCTTGAGAAGGCATCGCAGTTGCGCGCGGACGCGGGCGAGCTCAGCGAAGCCGAACTGACCGATCTGGCGGCGCACCTGGCGCGCTCGCTGGGATCCGGTCCGGTGCGCGCGGCGGTAGTCGCCGCCACCGCGGCTGAGTTGGAATCGGCGCTGTCCCGCGTGTGCAACGGCGAAGGCATTACGGAATGCGCCGGCGCGCCTCGCATCGGCTACCTCTTCCCCGGCCAGGGTTCGCCCTCCTACCTAAACGGAGGTTTGTGGCGCGACTTCGCCGACGACATCTATGCGAGCCCGCCCTGGCCCGCGGCGGCCGACGGCCGGTCCACGGATATCGCCCAGCCGGCCATCGTGGCCGCGTCCCTTGCGGGCCTGCGCGCCCTCGGCCGCGCCGGACTGCGGGCATGTGTCGCCGTGGGGCACAGCCTGGGTGAACTGTCGGCGCTCCACTGGGCTGGCGCGATCGGCGAAGCGGCGCTGCTGCGCATTGCGATCTGCCGCGGCCGCGCCATGGCGGCCACCGGCGGGCGAGGCGCAATGGCGGCCGTGGCCGCGGGCCGCGACTTGGTCCAGCCGCTGCTGAACGGCGGCGGCGCGGTGGTGGCGGGCATCAATTCGTCCCGCCAGACCGTCATCTCCGGAGAGGCCCCCGCGGTGGCGGCAGCCCTGGCGCGCGCCCGCTCGCTCGGCTTCACCACCACCGATTTGCCCGTATCGCACGCCTTCCACTCTCCCTTGGTCGCGGGCGCGGCCCGTCAACTGGCGGCGAATCTGGAAGACGAAGATTTCCGTCCCTTGGCCCGGCTTGTGATTTCGACCGTGACCGGCACGGCCCTTGGCCCCGCCGACGATCTGCGCGATTTGATTTGCCGCCAGGTGACCCTGCCGGTGCGCTTCACCGATGCGATGGCAGTGGCTCGCGCCAGTGTCGATCTCTGGATCGAGGTTGGACCGGGCGCGGCGCTTTCGACACTGGCCGGAGGCGCACACGTGATTCCCCTCGATGCCGGAGGCTCGTCGGTACGCGGATGGCTGGAAGCGGTCGCGGCCGCCTTTCGCGCCGGCGCCACGGTCGACGCTGCCGCGCTCTTCTCGGACCGCTTCTCCCGCCCGTTCGACCCCGCGCACCGCCGGGTGTTCTTTGCCAATCCTTGCGAGATGGCCCCGGCAGCCGCCGTCCCGCCGCCTCCACCGGCCCCACCCGCCCCTCACCCGGAGACGCAAGCGGCCGTAGGCGCGCCCGTCGATTTGGTCCGGCAGCTTGTCGCCGCGCGCCTGGAACTTCCCGCCTCGGCGGTGCCGCTCGAAGCCAGGCTGCTCGGCGATCTGCACCTGAATTCGATCGTGGTGGCGCAGATTGTGGCCGACGCCTGCCGGCGTCTGGAGTTGCCTCCGCCCTCGGCGGCGCTGGAGTTCGCGGGCGCATCGGTGGGGGAACTGGCGGTGGCGCTTGAAGAGATGCGTCTGCGCGGCGTCTCCGCCGCCCCGCCGGTGGAGCGCTTCCCGTCCGGCATCGATACCTGGGTGCGGCACTTCACTATGGAGTTGGTCGAGCGCGCGCTCGACGCTGCTCCCAGCCCGGCCCCCGCGGGCGCTTGGCATGTCTTCGGCCCGCCTGGTTGCTCTCTCTCGGCCGCCCTCCAGCCCGCACTGGCGCGCGCCGGCGAGTCGGGCTCGTTGGTCTGCCTGCCCCCGCGCCTCGACGAGACTGTCATACCGTGGCTGTTGGACGGCGCGCGCGCGGTAACCTCGCAGAAGCCGCCGGGAAAATTCGTGTTGGTGCAGCAGGGCGAGAGCGTCGCCGGCTTCGCCCGCACCCTGCAACAGGAGGTCTCCGGTCTGACGGCGTGCGTGGTGCAGGTCCCCCCCGGCGATCCGCGAGCCTCACAGTGGGTGACGGCCGAGGTCCTGGCCGCGCGCGGCTACGCCGAGGCGCACTATGACGCGGAGGGCGTGCGGCGTGAGCCCGTCGTGCGCGTCCTCCCGCCAGCCGCTCGCGGCCCTCTACCCCTGGGGAGGAACGATGTCCTGCTGGTCACTGGCGGCGGCAAAGGCATCGCCGCGGAATGCGCCCTCGCCTTGGCCCGCGAAACCGGGGTGAAGCTCATCCTGATGGGCCGGTCCCGTCCCGGGCAGGATGCGGATTTGGCCGCCAACCTGGAGCGCTTCTCGGCCGCGGGCGTGCGCGCCGCTTACGTCGCAGCCGACGTCACCGATGTGGTTGATGTGCGCTCCGCTCTCGCTACGGCGGGCCCGGAGTTCCAGCCCGTGACGGCGTTCCTTCACGGCGCCGGCGGCAACGTCCCCTGCCTGATCGCGGCGCTCGATGAAGCCGCGTTCCGCCGCACGCTGGCGCCAAAAATCGACGGAGCGCGCAACGTCCTCGCCGCGCTCGATCCCACGCGGCTCCGCCTCTTCATCGCCTTCTCCAGCATCATCGCCCGCGCGGGCATGCGCGGCGAGGCCGATTACGCCGTCGCCAACGAGTGGCTCTCGGCACTCACGCTGGATTGGGGCCGCCGCCATCCTCATTGCCGCTGTTATGCGCTCGAATGGTCGGTCTGGTCGGGCTCCGGCATGGGCGAGCGCCTGGGCCGCGTCGAGGCTTTGCTGCAGCAGGGCGTTACCCCGATCACCACCGGCGAAGGCGTCCGCCAGCTCAGCGATCTCCTCGCCTCCGGCCGTCCCTCCGACGCTGCGATGATCTCGGGCCGCTTCGGCGCGCCGCCCGCCCTGCGCATGGACGGCGGCCGCGTGCCGTTTCTACGGTTCCTGGAAAACGTGCGTGTCCACTATCCCGGGGTCGAGCTGGTGGCGGAGGCGGCCCTCTCTCCCGCGAGCGATCCTTACCTCGGGGACCACGTCTTAGCCGGCCAGTCCATCTTCCCCGCCGTGATGGGGCTCGAGGCGATGGCGCAGGCCGCCATGGCTCTGGCCGAGTCGCGAACGCCTCCTGTTTTCGAGGATGTCCGCTTCGCGCGCGCCATCGCCATCGCTGCCACCGGAGAAACCACGCTCCGTATCGCCACCCTCTGCCGCGAGCCGGGCGTGGTGGAAGTCGTCCTGCGCAGTAGTGAGACCGGCTTCCACATCGACCATTTCCGCGCGGTCTGCCGCTTCACGCCGCCCCGCGCCCCGCACGCGCCGGCTGTCCCCCAGGGCCCGGTCTCGCCGCTCGATCTCTACGGCGGACTGTGGTTCCAGAGCGGGCGCTTCCGCCGCATCGCGGGCTATCGGCTTCTCACCGCCCTCGGCTGCGAACCCGAGATCGGCGCTGCGGAAGCGGTGGAGTGGTTCAGCCGCTATCTCCCGGACGAACTCGCGCTCGGCGATCCGGGCGCGCGCGACGCAGTGCTGCACTCGATCCAACCCTGCGTTCCCCATCGCACCATCCTGCCAGTGGGAGTTGAGCGGATTGAGTTCTATTCCGCATCCACTTCGGCATGCACCGCCCGTGCGCGCGAGCGGCATCGCGACGGCGGCCTGTATGTGTGGGACGTCGACGTCTGGAACGCGGACGGATCGCCGCGCGAGCGCTGGCAAGGACTGCGTCTGCACGCGGTCGGCGCTACGGCGCCCGTTTCGGACTGGCCTCCGCCGTTGCTTGCCGCATGGATGGAACGGCGCATTGGGGAACTCGTGCCGGGCGCGCAATTGACCGTCGAGTGCGGCCGCCCCGCCGTGCGCCACCGTCCCGACGGGAAGCCGGAAGTTGACGGCGGGCACATCTCCATCAGCGGCTGCGGGTCTTTCACCCTCACCGTCCGCAGCCTGTGGGAGACCGGCTGCGACGTGGAAACGATGGCCGGCCGTTCCGCGGAGACATGGTCGAGTCTGCTCGGTTCCCGGCGCGCGCTGGCGCGGGCGCTGGCCGGCGAGATCCGCGAGTCCGCCGACGCGGCCGGCACTCGCGTCTGGACGGCGATCGAGGCCCTCAAGAAAGCCGGCGCGCCGCCGGATGCGCCGCTCACGCTCGCTCAGCCGCCGGACCCGGACGGTTGGGCTCTGCTCGACGCTGGCGCGTTCACCGTCGTCACCGCGACTGCCCGCGCCGGGGAGCCGCTCGCCGTCGCCGTGGCGTTACGCAAACCTCAGCCGTGAGCCCCGCTTACGAGTACCGCCACATTGTCACGCTGCAGGAAACCAACGCGGTGGGCAATGTCTATTACACCCGTCACCTCGAATGGCAGGGCCGATGCCGCGAAATGTTCCTCCGCGAGCATGTTCCCGCCACCCTGGATCTGTTGCAGGCGGGCTGGTCCCTCGTCACGGTGCGCTGCTCTTGCGAATACTTCGCCGAACTGTTCGCCTTCGACGAGATCGCCATTCGCATGCGGCTCGCCTCGCTGACGCAGAACCGGGTCGTTATGCGGTTCGACTACGCGCGGTTCCGCCAAGGCGGAGAGGAACTGGTCGCCCGCGGCGAGCAGCAAGTGGCAAGCATGCGCCGCGATGGCGAACGCATGACGCCCGCTCCATTTCCTCCTTCCATGCGCGAAGCGCTCGATCGGTTCAGCGAGTAGTCTTCAGCGCCAAACGCGGCAATACCCCAACTCCAACGCGCCGTCCTCGCGCACTTCGCCTGCGCTCTTACCTCGCGGCCATCCGGCTCAGCAGGGGCAATCTGCCGGAATCCGGCAAATGCCGGGCGAAGCGTGATTGAGGATCGCCGAGCGGAAAGCCAGCGGTAAATCCGGCATGCTACCGCGTAATCCCCGGCTGGCTGTGCGGGGCCTTCCAACACCACCAGCCGGGACTCAAACGAAAACGCCTCGCGCTGCTTGTGCAGGCTGCGAACCTTGACTAACGCGCGGAGGACCGCCGTCGGCGCCACAGCGCCAGCGCGCCCAAACCGGAGGCAAACAGCGCGAGAGTGGCGGGTTCCGGATTGCTCGGAAAGACCGGGTGCGGTCCGCCTGAATGGCCGCCAGCCGGATAGAAGTCGCCAGCCGGGTACTCCGGCGTATGCTGATCGAATGGAGGAGGCAGGTGTGTCCACGGGGTGTCATCCTGCGTCAGCACCACCTGCGGAGCGGCAGTGGTAAACACGCGGTCGCCCACGTTGGCCGGATTACCCCCGGGAACCGTGAAGATCAGGTCGGCGAACACGTTGAAGAACGAGTCGAACGTCCCACCGGCAGCGGTCGTGTGCGTGGCGGTGATCACGCCGGTCGTGGGGAGCAGGACGTCCGGCTGGGGCAGCACGCTCTGCGAAATCGCGCCGCCGGAGTTGTTGATGGTCACGTACAGGTCGCAGATCGTGCCGCCAACGGGCGCGCAACCGAACGAGGCTACGCTCATCAGGGAAAGAGCGTACATCTCGATGTTGATGATTCCGGTGTCGCCCACGTTGAAGGGGCTCAGCCCATTCAGGCGATGGACAATGGTGTCGGTGTTTCCTGGACCGATGGATCGGCCTTGGAGGGTGACGATGCCCATCCCCACGCCGGTCAGGTCCACAAACGCACCGACAGGGGTGGTAAACAGGTCGAAGCCCTCGCTCACAGGGGTGGAAAAGGCCGGTGTGGCCAGTCCCAGAAAGCAGCCCGCAAGGGCTGGGAGAACCTTAAAATATGCCCGATTCATGTTGAAAGTTTCCTCGTTGTGCCCAGAGTTTCGAACGCCGAGGCCGGTGTGGCGTCACCCAGCCCCGAATGCATGCAACCGTCCCCTGGACATCCTGCGCATCGGCGATCCAAAATGCCACTGAGCTTTTGGCGAGCCGTTCGGGGGTGCCCAGGAAGTCAGACCAGGGTGTCCGGAATTTAGCATCGGTCAATGCTATCGGAGATTCCAGAGAAAGTCAAACGAAATTTTGAAGAATCTTGAACCTCAAGTTGGCGGAGAAAGAGGCGCTTTTTGGAGCCCATCCGCGATCCAGAATGCAAACATTGTAAGATACAAATGTTCCTGGCGTCAATCGCCGATCAACACCCTGCAACACCCGGAGGCGAGCTCCAGATACTGCCGCTCCATAGTCCAGCTAGAATCGAAAGTTGGGATTGAGACTCCGCCTGCTACTCATCCCGCTCCTGCTTTGCGGGTGCGGGCGCTATGCCGAGTTCTCGCTGCCTCCACTCAGTGGCGGCGGAAGCGCCTACTCGCGCCTCGAGTTTCGGGCCGCGCCGGTGCTTTCCCGCGGAGCGCGGGGCGAGTTCGATAGCGTCGATGCGCTGAATCCGGTTGTCGTGAAGCGTGGCGAAGTCTACTTCAACTTCTATTCCGGCTACGACGGCCGGACTTGGCACACCGGTCTCGCCACGTCCACCGACGGCATCGCCTGGCGGAAGCGCGGTAAGGTACTTTCGCCCGATTCTGCTACCTGGGAAGGCTCGTACATCGCGGCCAACGGCGCGGCCCTTTTCGCCGATGGCGCATTCCTGCACTGGTATCACGCGGGCCCGCGCAATCTGCCGTCGATCGGCTTCGCGCGCTCCCACGACGGCCAATCCTGGACGAAGCATCCCACGCCCGTGCTCGCTCCCGGACCGCGCGGAAGCTGGGATGAGCGGGGTGTCGCCGATCCGTACGCGATTCAGATCGACGGCGTCTTCTATCTCTACTTTCTGGGACAAGACCGCGCGCGGCGGCAGCGGCTTGGCGTGGCCCGGTCGCGCGACGGCGTGAAGTGGGAGAAGCTGCGCTCTAACCCTATCCTCGAAGTGGGCGGCGACGGCGGTTTCGACGAGCGTGGACTTGGCGAGCCGGCGGTATGGCGGGCGAACGGCGCATACTGGATGCTCTACACGGGCAGGGACGCCGTCGAGAACCGGCGCTTGGGACTCGCGGCATCGATCAATGGCGTCGCCTGGCGGAAGACCGGCACGCCTTTCGCGGGTGCGGAACCGTGGAATGGCAGGGTGGTCTGCGATCCGTCGGTCGAAGTGGGGCCCGACGGCGTGCGCGTGTGGTTCGGCGGCGGGAACGTTGCCTCGCCCGATGAGAACCTTCACGGACAGATCGGCTTTGGGGTTCTTCGATAGACTGAGTGAGTGAGAGTCGGTATCACTTGCTATCCAACGTATGGCGGCAGCGGCATCGTCGCCACCGAACTTGGCCTTGAATTGGCCCAGCGCGGGCACGAAGTTCACTTCATCACCTACGCCAATCCCATCCGGCTCGATCCCGGAACTCCGCGAATCCATTATCACGAAGTGGAGGTTTCGACCTATCCGCTGTTCCAGTATCCGCCCTACTGCCTGGCGCTTGCCTCCCGCATGGCGGAGGTGGCGGTCACGCACAAGCTCGATCTGCTGCACGTTCACTACGCGATTCCGCATTCGATCTCGGCCCTGCTTGCGCGGCAGATGTCGACCGGCCGGCGGCTGCCGTTCGTGACCACGCTCCACGGAACCGATATCACGCTCGTTGGCTCGGACCGCTCCTACTTCGGAATTACAAAATTCTCGATCGAGCAATCGGACGTCGTGACCGCCATCAGCCAAAACCTCCGGCAGCAGACGATCGACGTATTCGGCGTGAACAACGAGATTCTGGTGATCAACAATTTCGTCAACTGCGACCTCTACAAGCCGGACCCGGAGAAGGCGGGCGCGGCCCAGTATTCCCCGGATGGCGAGAAAGTGCTGATCCACCTCTCCAATTTCCGCCCCGTGAAGCGCGTGCTCGATTGCATCCGCATTCTGGCGGAGGTGCGGAAGCATACGCCCGCCCACTTGTTGATGGTCGGCGACGGCCCTGAGCGCGGTCCCGCCGAAATTCTGGCGCGCGAATTGAAAGTGGACCGGCATGTGTATTTCCTCGGAAAGCAGAACCACGTGGAGCGGCTGATTCCGCTCGCGCACGTGTTGCTTATGCCGAGCGAGATGGAATCGTTCGGACTGGCCGCGCTCGAAGCCATGGCTTGCGGCGCGCCGCCGGTCGCGACTGACGTTGGCGGCGTTCCGGAGCTGATCACGCACGGCGTGGACGGGTTTCTCGCGGCGCCGGGCGACATTCCGGCGCAGGCCGAAAGCGTCGTCGCCCTGCTGACAGACGAAAGGCTGCACCAGCGGATGTCCAGTGCCTCGCGCGCGACGGCGGAAACGCGCTTCTCGACTGCAAGGATTATTCCTCAGTATGAGCGCTGTTACGAGAAGGCGATTTCTTAACGAGCGGACGATTGAGAAACTCGATGAACGGCGTGATCGCTTTCAGACGCTTTACGATTTCCGTAAACAGCGCGGGAGTTGCCACGATTGCGCCATCGAGCTCCACGTAGAGCAGGAACCGCTTGAATTTCAGCAGCTCCGCGAACGGGTGATCCGCCGCGAAACCCTTCGGCACGCGCGCGAGCCGGTCTCCGTGCAGCTCTCCGAACAACGAACGGACTTCTTCGCGATTGACGATCTTCTGAAATTCCGCGCCATGCTCCGCAAGATACGTGCGAATCGCCAGCAGCTCCGGCGGTTGCGGCATATAAATGCCTCCGCCCACCGCGACCGACTCCGGCGATACGTGAAAGTAGTACCCTCCCATACCGTGCCTGCCTGCCGCGGCGCGCCGCGGAAAGGTCGCGGCGATATGTGTCTTGTAGGGCGTTTTGTCGTTGCTGAAGCGGGTGTCGCGGTAGATTCGGTAGACCGCTTTTGCGGGGTCCGTCACGTGTTCCGGCGCGAAACGCATCAACTCCCGGTTGACGGCGTCCACCAGTTCGAGCATCGGCGCCTTCACTTTTTCGTCGAAGACGGACTTCCGCGCCTGGAACCACTCGCGGTTGTTATTCTTCTTCAGGCCTTTGAGAAAAGCGATCCCCTCCGCGGGAAATCCCGCAAATCCCGTCTCCATCGAAACGCCTCCCGTATAATTGTGTGAATGTACAACGCCGAAGAGACGCTCGGGCGTCTCGCCGGTATTCCCAATCTACAAGTTACCGCGAAAGCGCTTCTGGCCCGGTACACGCGCTTCGGCATCGGCGGGCACTGCGACGCTCTCGTCGAATCGTCGAGCGCGGAGTCCTTTGCCGCCGCGGTGATTGCCCTGCGCGCGAGCGAAGCGCCGCTCATCGTGATTGGCGGCGGCACGAACCTGGTGGTGGCCGACGCGGGCTTTCCAGGTGTGGTTCTCCGGTTTACGTCGAACCGTCTGCTGGCCGCGGGCGACCGCGTATCGGCCGCGGCCGGCGCGGTGCTTGACGACCTTGTCGATTTCGCGAACGAGCGCGGCCTCCGCGGAATCGAGACTCTTGCGGGAATTCCCGGATGGACCGGCGGAGCGATCTATGGCAACGCCGGCGCTTACGGCCATTCGATTTCCGAACGCGCTTTGACCGTGCGTTTTTTCGACGGCGAGCGCGTCCGCGTCTTCGACAACGAACAGTGCGAGTTTCAGTATCGGGAGAGCGTTTTCAAGCGTCGCAAGGACTGGATCGTTCTTTCCTCGGAACTGCGCTTCGACCTGTCGGATGCAGCCGAACTCCGCAAGGTCTCGGAGGGCATCCGCGGGGTTCGGAACGCAAAATTCCCTCCTTCGATGAAATGCGCGGGAAGCATTTTCAAGAACTTCCTGCTCGCCAATCTGCCGCCGCGCGCTGCAGGAGCCGTGCCCGCCGGGGTGATTCGAGAGGGGAAGGTTCCCGCGGCGTATTTTCTAGAACAAGTGGGCGCGAAGGGATTGCGGCGCGGCGGGATTCAGGTGGCGGACTACCACGCGAATCTGATCTATAACGCCGGAGGCGGAAACTCGGCCGATCTGTACGCGGTCGTTCAGGAGCTGAAATCTCGCGTCCGCGACCGCTTTGGCATTGAAGCCGAAGAAGAAGTACAATACATCGGATTCGACCGCGTTACATGAACGGAGCGGCCGGAGGAGGCTTGCTGTGCCGTCTGACGCCCTGGCGTTTGAAGAGATCCTGGCGGACGAGCTGAACGAGATCGAAGTATCGCGGGCTCGGCGGCGCGCGGGATACGAGCCTGAACCCGCCGCCACCAGCGCCGATGCGCCGCGTCAGGCGCGCGACCGGCAGTTGGTGGGACTCGCTCTTTCAGGCGGCGGCATTCGAAGCGCCACGTTTTCTCTGGGCGTGCTGCAGGCCTTGGCCAAGCTGAGGATACTCCCTTGGATTGACTACCTTTCCACGGTCTCCGGAGGCGGCTACATCGGCAGCTTTCTATCGGCCTGGATCCTCCGCGCCGGGAATATCGAGGCCGTCCGGGAGCGCCTTGCGACCGACGATCCGCCGAATATCGGAGGTTGGAATCCGGTCGAATTCCTGCGCCAGTACAGCAACTATCTGACCCCCAAGGTCGGATTCTTCAGCGCCGATACCTGGACGCTGATGGCCATCTACTTCCGCAATCTGTTCCTCAATCTGATTATTCTGCTTTCCACGATGGCGATCGCGCTTCTTCACCCCCGCGTCTTGCTGAAAGCCGTGTTGTTCGAAAGGTACTTGTCCGGCGTCTGGGGCGACGGGGCCGTCCTGGGACTGCTTGGCGTCGTGAGCGGGGTTCTTTGCACCGTGGCCGTCGTCACGATCGCCGCAAATTTTCGTTCTCTCCAGGATCCGGACTCGTCGGTCGCCGAACGCTGGTATACGGGGGCCGGCGCGGTGCAAGTCCTCGTGGTAGTTCCGCTTTTTCTCGGCGCGCTGATTGAGACAGCCTCGCTGCGCCCCGTTCACGTGCAAAGCCGCATTCCCGAGTCCGCATTGTTCTTAATCTGGTCGGCGAGCGCCTCCGCGCTTCTTCTTATTCTCAAACTGTTCGGCAAGTTCGAAAGGAGCGGGTGGCTGAAGCGATTGCAGGTTGCGCTGGCGATTCTGGTGCCCGGCCTGTTCTACGGGGCCGGGCGAATCCTGCTTCTGCGCTTCGCCGAGGCGCTGGAGTTCGATCCGTTTCACATGGCGACGCTGTTGCCGCCTGCAACCATTCTCTGGCTTTCCCTTACGGCGGTTCTCCACATCGGCCTGATGGGAACGTTGTTTGCGGAGAGCCGCCGGGAATGGTGGAGCCGCATCGTCGCCTGGCTGCTGCTCTACTCCCTCATGTGGCTGGTCTTGTTCGGAATCGCCTTTTACGGCCCCTTGATCGTCGGATGGGCGGTAGACAAAGCCGGGGGCTGGGTGGCCGGGGGCGGCGCGGCATGGCTTGCCACCACGTTGAGCGGCGTCATGGCGGGTAAGAGCAGGGACACGGGAAAAACCGCTCCAAACAGTTTCCTGGAACGGCTGGTTGGGTTCGCGCCCTATGTCTTTGTCGCCGGAATCCTCGTGGGGGTGTCGCATGGCCTTCAGGTAATTCTGCGAAAGGATCTCGTGACCGAGCGGTTCCCGACCTTCGACGCCATGAATGAAGCGCACTGGCGGTCGATGTCCGTCGTGGACAATGCGTGGCTGTTCGGGTGCTTTGCGGCGCTGCTCCTGATTGCGCTTCTGTTCTCCTGGACGGTCGACGTGAACGAGTTTTCCTTGCATCACTTCTATCGAAACCGGCTCGTGCGCTGCTATTTGGGCGCGTCCATCAGGAACCGCAAACCGCAACCGGTTACGGGCTTCGCGGCTGACGATCTTTGTTTGGCGGACCTTTCCCCCAGCGGTTCCCGCGCCTACGGCGGACCGCTTCCGCTCGTCAACGCCTGTCTGAACCTGGAATCGGGCGAGCAACTGTCGTGGCAGGAACGCATGGCGGCTTCCTACGTGTTCACTCCGAGACATTCGGGATTCGAAATCGGGCAGGGTTACTACAGGCCCACGGGCGGCCGGGACAGAGACGGTGTCAGCCTCGGAACGGCGTTCGCGATTTCGGGCGCGGCCGCGAGTCCGAACATGGGATACCATTCCTCGAAAGCCATGGCGTTTCTGCTGACGGTGTTCAATGTGCGGCTCGGCTGGTGGATGGGCAACGCGGCGAACGACGACACCTGGACCAAGACGAGCCCTCCCTTCGCCCTCAAGTACCTGACGGGCGAACTGCTGGGCATGGCGGACCAGACGTGTCCATACGTATATCTCTCCGATGGCGGCCATTTCGAGAATCTGGCGCTCTACGAGCTTGTGCGGCGCCGTGTCCGGTACATCATCGCCTGCGACGCGGAACAGGACGCGACACTATCCTTCGAAGGTTTGGGCAACGCCATCCGGAAATGCCGCACCGACTTCGGCGTCGATATCGAAATTAATCTCGACGCGCTGCGTTTGATCGGTGGAGGCCGCGAGACCAAGTGGCACTGCGCGGTCGGGAAGATCCACTACGAATGGGTGGATCCCGAAGCGGTGCCGGGCACCATTATTTATCTGAAACCCTCGCTGACCGGCGACGAATCGACCGATATCCGAAACTACGCTTCGATGCACGCGGACTTCCCGCAGCAATCCACCGCCGATCAGTGGTTTGACGAATCGCAGTTCGAAAGCTACCGGAAGCTGGGCAGTCACGCGGCGGAGAAGGTTTTCGAGAGGGTTTCGGACCGGAGGATCGAGGATGGTCCCGAGGGGTACTTCGTCGCGCTACGCGAGGTGTGGCATCCCCCGTCGTCCGCCGGCGAGGACCTGCGCGCACGGCATGGCGTGGCGCTGAGCGAGGTTTTCACCGCGCTGCGGTCGAATCCCGATCTGAAGTTCATGGACAAGCAGATCTATCCCGAGTGGAAGTATCTGACAGCCGGAGCGCCCGACCCAACCCCGCCCGCCGCCTGGCTTCCGCACGACCACTCGCAGCTGCGCTCGGGCTTTTATTTCTGCAACTCCCTTATCCAACTGATGGAGAACGTTTACACGGATCTGCATCTGGAGCGCGAGTTCGATCACCCGGAGAACCGCGGCTGGATGAACCTGTTCAGCCACTGGTGCTGGTCCGGCATGTTCCGCGCCGCGTGGGCGGTCAGCGCAAGCACCTACGGAATGCGCTTCCAGTCGTTCGGCCGCCGCCATCTGAACCTCGAACTCGGCCGGATCCGCATAGAGCAAACCGAGCTCGATTCGGAAGAGTTGAACTTCGAGGAACGCCGGATCATCCGCGAGCTCGGCGTCGCGGCCCTTGATTCTACCGCTTATCTGCTCACCCTGAACGTGAGCGACCCTACGTTGTCCACCGGAGAGACCGGCTCCGACATGCGTTTTCCGTTCGGATTCGCCCTCGTCAGCGGCAAGCGGCTATCTTATTTTCGCGTTCAGGACCATCTGCGGAAGATGGGGTTGGCACGCAAGTCGATGCGGACGTTGGCGGTGGCCGGAGTGGTGGATTCCGTGGATGACAGACTGGTCCCTCCCGCGGAGTTCAGGCAGTTTGAGCGGCTGTTCAAATCGGTGATGGAGTCCCTTGGACAGAAGCGGCCGGGCTAGGTTGGGGCGTCCCACGGGTTGACGACGGTCAGTCCGGGAACCGGAAAATCGCTGACATTGCGTGACACGATCGCAAGGTTGTGTTGGAGGGCGGTTGCCGCGGCAGGCCGTCAATGACGGAGAGAGGGCGCCCTTTCAACTGCGCTCGGGCCCGAAGCAGACCCCACCGGTCTGCGATCGGCTGGTCGACCGGTAGGATTCGGCCCTCGAACCATTCAGGTAAGTCCCGATCCAGCCAACGCTCCAAGTGCGTTCGCCTCCTGCTGGGAGGAAGGAGCTCGACGCCAAAACGGATTTCACCGAATGTGAGGACGCTGGCGTAAAGAGAATCGGTGTCAACGGTTTCCAGCCACTGTTTCACCCACCGGTCTGGTTCACCTCGTCGATTGAACTCGGAAAGTACATTCGTATCGAGCAGGAACCCACTCATAGCTCAATGGCGCGCCCGTAGTCCTTTTCTCTCTCCAGGTTTAACTCCGCGCCAGCCAACGGAGACTCCATAAGAAACTGCGCCAGATTCTTCCGCGGCGCTCGAGCGTTGCGCTTGTGCTCCTTCTCCTGCAACGCCGCCAAGGCGTGATCGAGCACCTCTTCGGGGCTCCGGAAGTGGCCGAGCTGTATCTCGGTCCGCACGATTCGTTCTTGTTCAGGTTTCAGAATGATAGTCATTGCCGCACCGGATTCCGGCGCACAGGCCGTTTGAACCATGATCTCACGATTGTCTCAGGAGCTTCGAGCGGCTGTTCAAATGGGTGTGCGACATCAAAGTGCGATGGCGGTAGGTTTCTTTTTTGTGGCGTAAAGCTTAGCGTTGTTATACGCTAAGAGAGGAGGCCCCACCATGAACGACTCTTTGCCTCAGTTGGAAGCCCAAAAAGCCGCTCTGCTGCACCAACTC
>CAMDED010000028.1 GCA_945893365.1 Candidatus Sulfopaludibacter sp. SbA3
CTGGATTTCCTCCTGGCTCAACTTCTTCGCATTCCGCATCCTGATGATCACACCCCAGCATGCTTCAACTTCCCCCTTCAGGCTCATCTTGTATTGGAAACAGCCTTTCCTTCAGGCTCATCTTGTATTGGACAAGACTGCGGGTTGACCGGCTTCAGGGTACAATGCCCCCAATGAGACTTTTCACTTTTCTTCTATTCGCGCTCGCTTGCGCGGGGGCCGATCTACGCCTCGGAATTATCGGCACGGACACTTCACACGTCACCGCTTTCACGAAAATCCTGAACGACAACACCTCGCCCGATCACGTGGAGGGAGCCCGCGTGGTGGCCTTTTATAAAGGCGGCAGCAAGGACGTGGAATCGAGCTATACCCGCGTCGACAAGTACGCCGAAGAACTCAAGACGAAGTGGAAGATTGCCGCCATGCCGGACATTTCGTCGCTCTGCCGAAACGTGGACGCCGTGCTGCTCGAGAGCGTGGATGGGCGCGTGCACCTCGAGCAGGCGCGCGCGGTGATCGCTGCGAAAAAGCCGCTGTTCATCGACAAGCCTCTTGCCTCCACGCTTGACGACGCCCGCGAAATCGCCCGGCTCGCGAAGGCCGCGAACGTCCCCTGGTTCAGCTCGTCCAGCCTGCGATTCGGCGAGATCGGAACGCAAATGAAGTACCCGGATACGACGGGCGCCATCACCTGGGGCCCCGGACCGTTCGAAGAGCATCATCAGCTAGAGCTCTCCTGGTACGCGATTCACCCGATCGAATTGCTGTTCACGCTGATGGGCACGGGTGTCGTTGAAGTGACTCGCACGACGGCCGAGAACATGGACGAAGTGACGGGGCGGTGGAAGGACGGCCGTCTCGGCACCGTGCGCGCCCTGCGGCCTTACGGCGATTTCGGCGCGGTGGTGTTCCGCCCGAAGGCCGTGATGCAGAGTCCCGCGAAGGCGGCAGCCGGGTACCGTCCGCTGTTAGTCGAGATCATCAAGTTCTTCCAAACGGGCAAGGCGCCGGTTTCGAACGAAGAGACGCTCGAAATTTTCGCCTTCATGGACGCCGCGCAGCGCAGCAAGGCCGAGGGCGGCAAGCCGATGAAGTTACGCTAGGCACGCCGCGACGAATGCAACATGGCGAAATTACTCGAAGGAAAGCAGGCGATCGTCCTTGGGATCGCCAACAAGTGGAGTATCGCCTACGCCATCGCGCAGGCCTTTTCGCGTGAGGGCGCAAGGCTCACCCTCACCTACCTTGGGGAGCATCAGAAAGAAGCGATCGAATCGCTGGCGAACGGACTCAGCGTCGATCGTGTTCTGCCGTGCGACGTCACGAAGGACGAGGATCTGGAGAAACTCACCGCCGGACTCGGGCCGCTCGACGCCGTGGTGCACTGCCTGGCGTTCGCCAACCGCGAAGATCTGGGCAAGCCGTTCGTCGAGACCGGGCGGGCGGGGTTCCTCCTGGCCCAGGAAGTGAGCGCCTATTCGCTGGTGGCGGTCGCGCGCGCCACCACTCCGCATATGCGGAACGGCGGATCGCTCACCACCTTGACCTATCTCGGTTCCGTGCGCGTGGTGCCGAATTACAACGTGATGGGCGTGGCGAAGGCGTCGCTTGAAGCGTCGGTGCGATATCTCGCGAGCGACCTTGGGCCGCAAAAAATCCGCGTGAACGCCATCTCGGCGGGACCGGTGAAGACGGCCTCCGCGCGCGCCGTGAAAGACTTCTCCACTATTCTCGACACGGTGACCAAACGCGCCCCGCTACGGAGGAACTGCGACACGGAGGAAGTGGGCGATACGGCGGTTTTTCTGGCCAGTCACCTGGGCCGCGGGGTGACCGGCAACGTGATTTACGTCGATTCCGGCATGCAGATTATGGGCCTGTAAACGGCTGGCCGCCCTCATCATGACCGGGAATGCCCGTCGAGTCAGACGATCTCCCTGATCACGTTGCCCGCAACATCCGTCAAACGCATCTGACGGCCGTTGTGATAGTAGGTCAGCCGCTCGTGATCGAGCCCGAGCAGGTGCAGCATGGTGGCGTGTAGGTCGTTTACGGTTTTCACGTTTTCTTCGGCGCGATAGCCGAATTCGTCGGTCGTTCCGACGATCTTGCCGCCCTTGATTCCGCCACCTGCCATCCAGATCGAAAAGCCGTAGGGGTTGTGGTCGCGTCCGTCCATCCGTTGAGAGATCGGCATGCGCCCGAATTCCCCGTGCCAGATCACGAGCGTGGAATCGAACAGACCGCGCTGCTTCAGATCTTCGAGAAGGGCCGCAATTGGGCGGTCGGTCTCGCCGGCGTGCATTTCATGGTTGCCCTTGAGATCGAAGTGGGCATCCCAGCTTTCAGCGAAATTTCCGCCGCCGGAGTAGATCTGGACGAACCGCACTCCGCGCTCGACCAGACGCCGCGCCATCAGGCACTGACCGCCGAAGTAACCCGTCAGCTTGTCGTCCAGGCCGTAGAGTTTCCTGGTGGCTTCCGATTCCTTCGCCACGTCGACAGCCTCGGGCGCATGCGACTGCATGCGGTAGGCGAGCTCGTAGGAGGCGATTCGCGCCGACAATTCGGAATCGTTCGGATTGCGCCGAAGGTGCTCATCGTTCAACTTGCCGATCAGGTCGAGCCAGCGGCGCTGACGTTCGGGCGTAACTTCCTTGGGCGGCCGCAGATCCACAATAGGATCGCCGGAGGAGCGGAACGGCGTCCCTTGGAGCGCGGCGGGCATATAACCGCAGCCCCAGTTCGGCGCCCCGCCAATGGGACCGCCGCGCCAATCCGAGAAGACGACGAACGCGGGGAGATTGCGATTTTCCGTCCCCAGACCGTAGGTGACCCAGGAGCCCATGCTCGGCGAGCCGGCGAGGATGCTGCCCGTGTTCATCTGGAATAGAGCCGGCGCATGGTCGGGGCTGATGGCCTTCATCGACCGGATGAGCGCCAGATCGTCGGCGTGTTTCGCCACTTGCGGAAACAGAGACGAAATCTCCATTCCACACTGGCCGTGCTTCTTGAATGCCCACGGCGAACCCATCAGCGCGCCGGGTGAGCCCTGCGATACGACCACTTCTCCTTTGCCTTTCAGCGCCTCGCCCTGCCGCCTGGAAAGCTCAGGTTTCGGATCGAACGTATCGACGTGGCTGACTCCGCCGTAGCAGAAAACGGAGATCACGGCTTTCGCCTTGGCAGGGAAGTGGGGCGCGCGGGGCGAGAGATCGGACGGGTCTATGGCGCCGGCGGCGCCTGCTCCCTGAAGGCTTCCCGTACTGAGCAGATCGGCCAAAGCCACGCCGCCGATGCCTGCGCCGCATCTCCACAACAGGTCGCGCCGCGAATAGAATCTCTTGGTCATAATCTCCGCGTCACGGAATGTAGACGAACTCGTTCAAATTGAATAGCGCCTGACAGAAATCGACCAGGCCGTGGGGACCGGAACGGACGAAATCGAGGGACGCGGAACGTTCGGACGCCGAGGGCGAGCGCCCGAGCGCGAGATGGTAGGCGCGCTCGATCCAGGCTTCGGGACCGGGGGCTTCGCGCTCCACGCGCTGCGCGAAATATCGCGCCTGCAGACCGACGGCGGCGTTGTTCATCAGCATCAGCGCTTGCGGCGCTATGGTGGAGCGATTGCGGCGCGCGCAGGAACCGGCCGCATCGGGTTTATCGAAAACTTCAAGCATTGGCAGTGGAATCGTGCGTTTGTGGCTGACGTAAACGCTGCGCCTCCAGGTTTCGGGATCGTTGTCGGGCTTGCCGGGCCAGGTGCGTCCCGTGCTCGATTGCCAGAGGGCGGGATCGATGTAGGGATGAATGGGCGGGCCGCCGGTTTTCCGGTCGAGCGTGCCGGCCACGGCCAGGATGGAATCGCGGATGAGCTCGCCTTCCAGGCGGCGGCGCGGCATGCGCCAGAGCAGACGGTTCGAAGGGTCGATCGCGGCGCTTGCCGGAACATCGTCGCTCGCCATCTGCCAGGCGTTCGAAGCAAGCATCAGGCGGTGCATGGCTTTCACGCTCCAGCGCCGGTCGATGAACTCCGCCGCCAGCCAGTCGAGCAGTTCGGGATGCGTGGGCGGCAGACCGCTCTTTCCGAAATTGCTCGGGGTCGGGACGATGCCTTCACCGAAATGATGCTGCCAAATCCGATTGACCATGACACGGGCGGTAAGCGGATTCTCGCTCGAGGCGATCCAGGCCGCGAAGGTAGCGCGGCGCATGCTGGACCTCGCGTTGTCCGCCGGATCCGAGAACACGACATCCGCCTTCGATGCGACGGTGAGAACTCCCGGCCTCATCAGGGACCCCTTGTTCCCGGGGCCTCCGCTATGCAGGAAATAGGAGGGCTCGGCGCGCGGTCCCTTCTCGGCGATTCCCATTGCGGCGGGATAGGGAGCGGGGCGCTGCTGCTCGAGGCGGGCGATCCGGTCGCGCAATTCGGCGTCGCGGGCGGCGTCGGCCGGCGATAGAGCGGCGAGAATCTCGTTGTCCGGAACACGCAGCGTCTTCTCCACTTGAGACGCGTTGAGCTTCTGGCCTTCGGTACGTTTTTCGGGCGGAGTGCGCAGAGCAAGCTGGATGTACTCCGGTAGCCGGGCCTTCATTTTCGCCACGAGGGCGTCTTTGTAAGGCTTCTGGAGGGCCGTGCGCTCCTTCTTAAGCGGCGCTTCGAGATCGTCGATGCGCTTCTGTTCCGAGCTGTGCTTCGCGACTTCCGCTTCGCTCACCAGCGGAAGATCCTGGTGCAGCGTCGAAAAGAAGACCGCCTGCATGCGGTAGTAGTCTTTCTGAGGGATGGGATCGAACTTGTGATTGTGGCAGCGGGCGCATCCGGCCGTCATGCCGAGGAAGGCGCCGGTGCTGGTCGAGATCAGATCGTCGAGCTCGTCCATGCGGGTCTGCTCGGTTTTCATATTGGCCTCAAGGCCGTTGCGGAGGAAGCCGGTGGCGATGAGGGCGTCGTGAGAGGCGGCGTCGATTTCGTCGCCCGCAATCTGCTCGCGGACAAACTGGTCGTAGGGCTTGTCCTGGTTGAAGGCGCGAATCACGTAATCGCGATATCTCCAGATGTTCGGACGGTCGCGGTCGATCTCGTAGCCGCCCGAATCGGCATAACGCACGAGGTCGAGCCAATGGCGTCCCCAGCGCTCGCCGTAGTGAGGCGAATCGAGGAGGCGGTTGACGAGTCGAGGCCAGGCTTCCGGGGAACGGTCGTTGACGAATTCGTCGATCGCGGCGGGGTCGGGCGGGAGGCCGGTCAGATCGAGATACGCTCGGCGAACCAGGGTGCGGCGGCTGGCGGGCGAAGACGGTTGAAGCCCTTTGGCCTCCATGGCGGAGAGGAGAAAAGCGTCGATGGGATTGCGGACCCAATCCGAATGCCTGACGGATGGTTGGGCGGGGCGCGCGGGAGGCTGGAAAGCCCAGTAGTGGCGCTCCTCGGCGGTGATTGGACGGTTTTCAAGAGCGGCGATCACAGCTTTTTCATCGGTCTTGGCCGGCGCGTCCGCCTTCAACGCCGCAGCATCGGGAAGGGCCGCGCCCGCATCGATCCACTGGCGGAGAATTTCGATCTTCGCGGCGGGCAGCCGCTTGCCCGGCGGCATGGAGGGTTGCTGTGTTCCCGTCACGAACCGGATGAGGCGGCTTTCGGCCGATTTACCCGGTACGAGAGCGGGTCCACCGTCCCCGCCAATGAGAATCGACTCCCGGGAACGTAGATCGAGCTGGGACATTTTCAAGGCCTCGCCGTGGCAGCCGAAGCAGTTCTCTCGCAGCACATCGGCAGCTTGTTTCGAGAGATTCTGCGCCGGGAGCCACGCGCTGGCCATTAGCATGGCAATTGGGAGGCGGGAAGTCACGTTTAACCGCGATCTTATCACGGTTGGCGACCATCGTCGGGCTAGCGGCCCTGGGAAAGATGCCCGCGCGGGATTGACTTGAGCGAGTTGATCCGCTTCGGCTCGGCTCGATGCTGCCGACGCCGTCCTTCCGCTTGCTTTTCTTGGGCGCCTTCCCAGTTCAGCGCCGGAGCCGCTCCCTCCATGGACGTCGCTCCGGCGATGACACCGTTCCGGAAGCCACGCCGCGCCGGTATTGGCCGAATAGCGGTTCGATTGAAAACGGGCCGATCAAGGCAGTTTGCGATTCATTCTCCCTCCCGATCCGCCGGCCGATACCGAACCCGATAGAGCGTAGGAGGCTTAGTGCGAGCGTACCAATACGCCAAGGAGACCCCCATCGACTGCTTCCGTCCAGCGAGTTTGCCCGATATTCGTCGTCGCAGAGCCTGCGCATTTCCGCACCTGCTTCGCCGGAGACGGAAGTAGTAAAGTCGTATTGATGAAGATCGTCTCGTCGAAGGAAGTCTACCGGTGCGGGCTGTTTCACGTTACGGAAGAATGCGCCCGCGATACTACGGGATTTGAAATTCGCCGCTCCGTGGTGCGCCACGCGGGATCGGCCGTCATGATGGCGGTGGATAAGACGAAGCGAGTGCTGCTGGTTCGGCAATACCGTTTGCCCGCCGGTCAGTTGATGTGGGAGCTGCCCGCCGGGAAACTCGATCCGGGTGAAAAGCCCTTGCAGGCCGCGCGTCGCGAACTGCGCGAGGAGACCGGCTACCGCGCCCGCAAATGGCGGAAGCTCGCGGCCTACTACGCGAGTCCGGGCTTCGTCGCGGAGAAGATGAATCTGTTTCTCGCCACCGATTTGATCGAAGGCGAAGCGCAGCCGATGGACGATGAACGCATCGAGTGCCGCTGGTTTACCGTACCCGAACTCGACAAAGCCATACAGTCCGCGCGCATCCAGGATGGCAAGACGATCATCGGATTTCTCGCCTGGCAAAGATACGCGCTGAAGTAGGCCAGCGCACGCGGCGTTGAACCCGCGCACAGCGCGTTAGAATAAGACTTGCTCCTCTCGATCGCACCGAAACTCGACCGCCCCGCGTGGCTGCGCGCCCCGGCCCCGGTTGGAGAAGGCTACCGCGAACTCAAGTCGCTTATCGAGCGCCTGAAACTCCACACGGTCTGCGAGAGCGCGGCATGTCCCAACACCGGCGAATGCTGGAACCGGCGAACCGCGACGTTCATGATTCTCGGCAACGTCTGCACCCGCCGCTGCGGTTTCTGCGCCGTCCAAAAAGGTCAGCCGCAAGAGGTGGACTACGACGAGCCGCGGCGCGTGGCGGAAGCGGTTGAGGCGATGGGGCTCGACTACGCCGTCGTCACCAGCGTCAATCGGGACGACCGCAAGGACGGCGGCGCGGACTTATTCGCCATGACGATCCGGGCCATTCGGCAGCGTATTCCAGGATGCCGCGTCGAGGTGCTGGTACCCGACTTCCAAGGCGTTCATTCGGCGATGGACGTCGTCATGGATGCCGGGCCGGACGTGCTCAACCACAATACGGAAACCGTTCCGCGGCTCTACCGCCAGGTGAGGCTGGGCGCCCGTTATGAGCGGTCGCTCGACATGCTGTCTTATGCGAAACGGCTGCGGCCCGAAACGCCCGTAAAGTCCGGTCTGATGCTTGGCCTGGGTGAAACGATGGATGAGGTACGGGCCACCATGCGCGATCTCCGCGCGCATTTTGTAGACATTCTGACGTTGGGCCAGTATCTGCGGCCATCGCCCAAACACCTGCCCATCGTGAGGTACGTTGCGCCGGCCGAGTTCCTCGACCTCAAGCGGGAGGGTGAAACCATGGGATTCCAGCATGTGGAATCGGGCCCGCTCGTGCGAAGTTCGTATCATGCGGCGGAGTCCGTGGAACATTCCGGCGCGCTGGCGCGTAGGTAGACTGAGTGGAGGTGTGCATGCGTCCGAATTCGAGCGAGCGTGGTGGAACATTGGGCCGGGTGCTGCTGGGCATCGTCGTCATCGGCATTTTAGGCTTGGGCGTGTTGGCATTGACCACGATCTACATCGCGCGGAATGTGGAGGTTGAGACCACGGATACCGGGCGGGGCAGGGATATCCGCGTCCGGACCCCAGCCGGGTCGCTGAACATCCGCGCGCGGGAGCACCTGGACCCCGCGTCGATTGGCGTGCCCATCTATCCCAGCGCCGATCGCGTGAGGCAAAGCGGTAAGTCGGCCGAGATCGATCTCGATCTTGGCGGCGAGCACAACGAACTCAGTATCCGGGCCGGCGAATTCACAACCTCGGATTCTCCGGAGAAAGTGACGAAGTTCTATCGGGAACGTCTGCCGCACTGGATAGTCAACCACGGTTCCCACGGGAAGATGGAAATGCACTATAGCGAAAACGGCTACAAGCGCATCGTTGCCATCCACCGGAAAGACGGCGAGACGAGAATTGCAATTGCGTCGATCGGTGAAGGCGCCGTGAACTAACTCCGCCTTTTCGCCAGGCGGCTTACCGGTTCATCAGAATCCTGAAGTTGCTCCTGTGACGCCACGAAAGGAAGACCGTCATGACGGCTGAGTTCATAGCGTCCTGACGCGATCCGAAAGCGGCCATCAGGGCCGTGAACAGAAGCCAGGAACTGAGCGACGAGATCGTGCCCGCTTCGAGCCACCGGCGCTTCGAGCCCGTCACGCGGAGCACGGTGAAGACCAGCAGGCATATCGCGGCCCACACGGGATAGAGCACCAGCATCACGCCGGCCGAGGTTGCGACTCCCTTTCCGCCCTTGAATTTCAGAAAGGGCGAATAGCAGTGTCCCACAACCACGGCGAAGCCGCAGGCCCAACCCAAGCCGAGGTTCCCGCCGGGCTGGCCGATGAGCGACACCGCCGCGTATCCCTTGCCAAGGTCGCCTAGCAGCGTGACTACGGCGCGCCACTTGCTGAACCTTAGCACGTTGTTGAACCCGGGGTTCTTCGAGCCCGCCTGAAGGATGTCGATGCCCGTGCCCCGCATGGCGATCACTGCAAACGGGATGCTGCCAAGCAGGAAGCAGGCGGCGAGACGGATCGGGACCGTCTGGTCTAGCGGCATAACTCTGCAAGCGCGGCGCGCACGCGGTCGCGCAACGCGGCGGCTCCCGCGCCTGGCTCCGGTACAACGCATCTTCCCACGACGATTCTGACCCGCCCGCCCGCGCCATCGAGCATGGCTACCGGCAAAACGGGCGCGCCTGTTTCGAGCGCGGCCTGAAACGGATCGAGCCGGTAGCGGCCTTTGCTGTCTCCTAGCGCAACCACGGAACGCCCATTTGCCAGTTCGCGTTCGACGCGGCTCCGCAGCGTGCCTCCGGGCGGAGAGGATTCTCCCCCGATTTCACCTACCGCGAGAGGCTCCAAAGGAAAAGAAGCTTCCGAAAAGCGGACGGACCCAGGAAGGGCGGCGGCGAGCAGGAGCGGATCGAGCTGCGCGCGCCGGTTCGCGACAAAAACCGCGGGCCGCGGCGGAATCTCCGCGCCTTCGAGCGAGAACTCGATTCCATCGAGCGACAACAGACCCCGGGCGAGCGGGCGGGCGGCCGATTCTCCACCGGCGCGAATGATGCCCGCCGCGCCGGCGGTAAATCCAAATACCATGGCCCTCCGTAATCCGCGCAGGCTGCGCGCGGCGCCCAACCCGGCGAGCGGACGCAAGTTGTCGCGCCAGAGGAGCGCAATTTGGAGCCAGGGCGGCCGCGAAAGCGTTCGGCGGCCGGAGCGCAGTTCCGAGCGTCTCAGCTTCCCGTTCGAGGTGCGCGGCAACGCGCCTGGCGGCGCCAATTCCACACGGTCGGCGCGCATCCCCAATACGTCCTCGACTGCGCGCTGGACGCCGAGTTCGATCCGGTCGAGGTCGTGTTGAAGCGTGGCGCGCGTCTCGCAAACCACTACGAGACTCTCTGTCCCCGTGCCGGGGTCGACCACGCCGAACGCAGCCGCGCCGTTGTGCTCGACTCCCGGGACGCCGCGGACGGCGGTTTCGATATCCTCGGCCCCGATGCTGCGGCCGGCCTTGACGATCGTGTCTTTTCGGCGGCGGGTGAAGAACACTTCGCCTTCGGCGAGGTAGGCGAGGTCGCCCGAATCCATCCAGCCGTCGGACGTCACGGCCGCGTCAAGAGCTTCGGGATTGCGGTAGTATCCGGGGGTCACCGACGGGCCGCGGAACTGTAAGCGCCCTTCGGAGCGCTCGGGGAGAGCGGCTCCACCCTCGCCGGCAATGCGCACTTCATGGCCCGTCAGCGGTTTGCCCGCGGCGTAGAAGCGAAGCGCGTCATCACTCGCGCCAGCTGGTTCGGCGCGCCCCGTTCTTTCAAACGTCTCGCGAAGAATCGTGTCGAGACGCGGCTTCCGGCCCACTTCGGGAAACGTGAGGGCGACCGAGCATTCGGCCAATCCGTAACAGACGAGAAATGCCTCTTCGCGGAAACCGAAGGGCTGAAAACGCCGCACGAATCGCCCCACCGTACCGGGCAGGACCGCTTCGCCGGCGTTCACCGCGCCACGCCAGGAACTGAGGTCGAGGCCTTCGAGCGTCCATGCCGGAACCTTGCGGGCGCAGAGCTCATAGGCGAAGTTCGGGGCCGGACTCAGCGTTCCCCGCGAATTGTGAATCGCCCAGAGCCACCGCTCGGGACGGTTGATGAACTCAAGCGGCGATAACAACGTGACCGGCGTCGCGTAATAGAGACTGAACAGCCATGACGCGATCAGTCCCATGTCGCTGCACAAGGGAAGCCAGCTCACCACCGCGTCCCAGGGCTTCACCTGGACGGCCTCGCCGATGGCGCGAATGTTGGCGAGCAGGTTCGCGTGCGTGAGCACCACACCCTTCGGGTCGCCGGTACAGCCGGAGGTGTATTGTATGACGGCGATCTCGGCCGGCTCCGGAGGTCCGCTCCAGGCTCCGGGCGCGGCTTCCCGCAAAGCGGCGACAGTCGAGACCCCTTCAAGCTCCGGCAGGTGAAAACGGATCAGCTGCGAGATGGCTCGAACGCGATCGAAGGTGATCAGGAACCGGATGCCGGCGTGCCCAAGAATACGGATTTGCCGCCGGACGTAGTCTTCGATGGCGTCGGGGTTGGACGGAGGATAAACCGGGACGCAGATTCCGCCGCCGAGCATGACGCCGAAAAACGCTTCCAGGAAATCGGCGCCCGTGGGCAGCATGATGGCAACGGGATCGCCGTGGCGCAGTCCATTCGCGGCCAAACCGGTGGCGACTCGCGTCGCCCTTTCGAGCAGCCCGCCATAGGTGATCGCCTCGCCTTTCTCTCCGTCGAGAATATGAGCGTGAATGCGATCGGGCGCGGCCTCCGCGTGCAGCCTGAGCACTTCCACGAGAGTGGCCGCCCGGACAGGCTCCGGGGGCGCGGCCCCGGATGGAGGGTCGATTCGATAAGCCTCTCCATCGGCTTCCTCCCGGCCGCCTGCGAGAATGGCGCGCACCCAACCCTCGGGCGTCTCGGCTTCCTCGGCGATCGAATCGGGCAGCCGCACCTCGAAGCGGATCTCGCAGCGGACCAGCAGCTCGACCAGGTCGAGACTCGCCATCCCGAGATCGCGCTCAAAGGAGGCGATCATCGAAACCTTTGCCAGCGCGTGCGGCCGGTCGAGCTCGGCAAGCAGCTCCCGAACGAGGTCGAGAAACTGCGTCTCGACGGCGGAGGCTTCGAGGACTGGAGAAGTTGCCGCCATCTATACCTTAAACGTGAAATCCTTCACGGCTTCCTGTTGCACCCACTTTTCGATTCCATCGATCTGGTGATGGACCCAGTAGGTCCGCCAGTCGATTGTCTCAGGCGTCCAGGGTAGCAGTTCCCGGTCCTTCTCCGAAAGCTGGCGGTAGGCGGCGCGGATATGCTCGCATTCGAAGACGAAGCGGTTGTGAAGAATGAAGGGCTGGTATAGCTCGAGCGTCTGCTCCCGGAACAGCGATTGCAGATCGAGCATCCGCAGCGCGGTTGCGATTTTCGAGATGGGACGCCGGCCGGGCAACCCCGCCGCTTCGAGTGTATTCTTGACGGCGAACAGCACGGCTTGCGCGCGCTTGATCCGCCGTTGCAGGTTCACGCGGCGCTCCCGCGCGCGCTGTGCGGTGACAATCCGCACAGGCCTTCCCAGAGGCCTGCGTTGGCGGCGGCGCGCTTCGGAATGCAGCAATTCGACCAGCGGTTCGAGCAGCAGCGGATTCACGTCGGCCGTACCCAGTTGGTAAACCTGTTCATGTCGTCCGTTCATGAGCAGGGCGCCAACTGTGAGGATGGACGATGCGACGAAATCGACGGGGACCACTTCAAGCGCCGCGTCCTTGCGAATTGTCCAATGCCGCAGGCCGCCCATCGCCATCAGGACAAGGGGGGCCGCCGTACGTCCGCCTTCCACCCAGCCGGGAAAGGGAAAGTGGAGCGCGCTTTCGACGATGGCCGGCCTGACGATCGCGTGATCGAGCCCGGGCTCGGATACGACGATCTGTTCGCCGATGCTTTTCGCGTAAGTGTAGGTATTGACCCAGCCCCAGTGGGCCGAGCGCTGGCGCCCGAGCTCCGTGAGGCGGTCCGCGGTGACGTTGGCCGCGTAGCCGGATTCGCGGATGGCGCGGATACGCTCGCGCGTGTAGGCGAGTTCGGCGCGATGATCGAAGGCGGAATCCTCCGGACCCTTGCGGCGCGGATAGAAACCGGCGATCGGATCGGTTTCCTCGACCACGCCATCGGCCGGGCCGCAGACGTAGCAGGTGGAAACGTGCAGCAGCTTGGCGCCAAGCCGCTTTGCCAGCGCCACGACGCGCTCGACGCCGTCCACGTTCGACTTGAACGATTCGTCGACCGGCGGGAAGAACTCCACAAGACCCGCGCAATTAATGATCAGGCGCACGCGGCCCTCGAGCGAGGAAACCGCGTCCGCGGACATGCCGCACCGCTCTTCGCCGATATCGCCGGGAAGAACCGTAATCTTCTCGCCGACCCAGCCGTTGGGCGCTTTGGCCAGAACCGGTTTCAGGGCGGGAGAGCCAAGAACATCCTTCACGAAGCGGTCGCGCGCGGGGACGCTGCCCTTCGGACGCATGAGGATGTGCAGATGCTTCAAGTCCGGAAAGCGATCCATCAACATGCCGAGAAGGACTTTGCCGAGAAATCCGTTGGCGCCGATCAAAAGGATGTCATGCTCGCGGAAAACCTCGGCTGCGTCTGGGATTGGGAGCAATTCTTTAGGCTAGCGGCGGGCGGGAGACGTTGTCAAGGCGTAGTCATTTGGCTGGGAGGCAGGGATTCGAACCCCGATACGCAGATCCAGAATCTGCAGTCTTACCGTTAGACGACCTCCCAACGACGACTCTAGTTTACCATCGCCCGGGCGCGGAACACCACCTTTCCATCCACAATCGTCAACAACGCGTTGGCGTCGCGGATCTCGTCCACGGGTCCATCGAGGAAGTCCTTGTCGATCACGACCATGTCGGCCAGCTTGCCCGGCTCGATCGATCCTTTGAGCTTCTCCTCGAACGAAAGGTAGGCGCCGTTGAGCGTCCACATCCGGAGCGCCTCGGCGCGCGTGGCGGCCTGCTCTCCATGGAGGACGCTTCCACTTGATGTCTTTCGCGTTATCGCCATCCACATCCCGAAGAACGGATTGTAGGGGTTCGTCGCGTCGCGCGAGTCGAACCGGATCATGTGATCGCTGCCGCCCGCCACGACGATACCGGCGTCGAACAGCGCGCGAAACGGCAGAAAGTGACTCATCCGCGACGGGCCGAACACGTCCTTGATGGCCTCGCCATCGAGGTGGTGCCAGGCCGGCTGGCAATCGAAGGACACGCCCAGCTTCTTCGCCCGCGCGATGGCTTGGTCGTTGGGAAAGTTCACATGGGTGATGGTGAAGCGGCGGTCGCGCACGCTGGGCTCTTTCGGTCCGCGCCCGCTCTCGGCGGCTTCATAGGCGTCGAGCAGGACGTCGGTCGCGCCGCCGCCCGCGGTGTGCGCCGTCATCTGCCAGCCGAGGCGGTTCGCGACTCGGGCCATCTCGAAGATGTTCTCGCGAGGGACGGAAAGCACGCCACGATAGTCCGGGTCGGAGTATCCGTAAATGGCGGTGTTCGGTCCATAAGGCTCCCGCAGGTAGGCCGTGCCGATAAGAATTCCCCCGTCCGCGACCACCTTCAGCGAGCCGACGCGGAACCACTCGTCACCCATGCCCGTAACGAATGGGATGTTTTCGATTTCCTCGCGCGTTTGCGCGGGAGTGCCCTTCGCTCCGATGAGGTAGGTCACATAACTGCGGACGCTAAGCTCGCCGCGCTGGCGCAATTCCTGATAGAGGCGGAACTCGCGCGGGCGCTGGCCGCGGTCGATCGTGCTCGTGATGCCGACCTCGTTGTAACGCTTTTGCATGCTCTTGAGCGCCCATTCGAGGTCGTCGCGGGTCGGATTGCGGACATTCCGTACGGCGGCGAGCAACTGCGGCGCTCCGAGGATCAACCCCGTCGGCTCGCCGTCTTTGTCTTTCAAAAGCTTGCCGTTCGAGGGCTGCGGCGTGGACCGCGTGATGCCAAGCTTGCCGAGCGCGGCCGTGCTGAGCACGGAGGCATAACCGTTGTCGGCGATGACAATGCGTCCGGGGGCGGCGGCGTCGAGCTCCTGGCGCGTGGGATAGCGGCGTTCCGGCAGACGCGTGGAATAGATCTTCGGAACGAAGATCGGCCGGTCGGGCGGCGTGGTGGCCGCGAGCTTTCGAATGTAGGCCTGGATTTCCGGGATCGAGTGCATCACCGGCACCGGTCCATCCTGCTCGCTGAGCGCCGAGCTAATGGGATGCGTGTGACTGTCGATCAGGCCCGGCAGAACGGTGCGGCCCTTCAAGTCGACGAACGTCGAGCCCGGAGCTGCGGCGCTGCGCACTGCGTCGTTGCCGCCGGCCGCGAGGAAGCGGTTGCCGCGGATGGCGACGGCCTGAACCACCGGATGCGATTCCCACATGGTGGCAATCTTTCCGTTGAAGTACACGGTGTCGGCGGCGAGCGCGACGCACGCGCCGGCGAGAAGCAATGCGAGGGGTTTCATAGAAGCCGTCAGATGTTCTTCTTCCGCATCTCTTCCGCCATGTATTCGGAGGCGCGCATCGCGAGCGAGAGAATCGTCAGCGTCGGGTTCTGAGCGCCCCCGGAAACGAAGGCGCCGCCATCCACGACAAACAGATTCCGGATATCGTGCGTCTGGTTGAAACCGTTCAGCACGCTAGTTTTAGGATCGCTGCCCATACGGCACGTGCCGAGCTCATGAATGCTTTCGCCCGGCGGCACCATCTGCGAATGCTTCGCGAGAATCTCAAAGCCCGCTCCGTGACAAAGCTCTTCCGCGACGCTCAACGCGTCCTTCACCATCTCGCGCTCGTTGTCGCTGTACTTCTGGCGGATATGCAGCGCCGGAATCCCCCAGGCGTCTTTCACGTCCTTCGAGATCGAGACGAAGTTCTCGTAGCGGGGCAACACTTCGCCCATGCACGTCATGCCGAAGGCGGAGCCGGATGTTGCCGCCATCTCTTTCTGCAACGCTTCGCCATAGAGCGGAAAATACTTTGGACTGGGCGTGCCGCCGCTGCCGAAATCGAAGGCGTAACCTCGCAGAAACTTCTTCTCGCGCGCCTTCAGGTTGCGGAAGCGGACGATGTATCCGCCGCCGCCCATCAGGTTGCGCGAGGCACGTCCACCCCGCGCTTCCGGAACCAGCGCCGTGACGATGTTCTTCGTGTAAGTTTGATCGAACAGATAATGGCCCAGCGTTCCGCTCGAATTGGCGAGACCGGAGTTCAACAGCAGCCGCGTGCTTTCGAGGGTCGACGCGCCAACCACCACCACTCGGGCCGCGACGCTGTATTCTCTCTTCGAGCGGCGGTCGACAAATGACGCGCCATTGGCAAGGCCGGTCTTCTTGTCGGCTGTAATCTCGCGGACGACGGCGTTCGGAACAACCGTCAAATTGCCGGTCGCCAGCGCATCGGGCAGCAACAGATTGATGGAGCTCGCCAGAGTTCCGGTCGCGCGGCGCTGCTTGGTGGTGGGAACCTCCATGCGCTTTGCGGCTGCGAGGAAGCGCTCCACGCTCGTGCTGTCGCGCGAATTGTCTTCAAGGAAGACTCCATCCGGAAGTTGTGGAAACCCTTCCTTGCGTCCCGAGACGCGAAACATGGGTTCGACACGGTCGTAGTAGGGAGCCAAGTCCTTGTACGAAACCGGCCAGTTGTCGCCAAAGCCGTCGTGGTCCTTGCCTTTGAATTCATAGTCGCTCAAGCGCCAGGAGGCCCTGCCCCACACCAGCGTCTTCCCGCCGGCCAGACGTACTCGAACCCAGTAATAAGGGTCATGCGGGTCGTAGGTGTAAGGGTTCTCGCGCTCGTCCGCCCACACGTTCGCATTGAATTCGTTGGCCTGCGTGACGTGCGGGAAACGGCCCGGCTTACCGAAACCGCGGTAGGGCAAATCGTAGATCGGCCGCATCACGCGGTGGCGCTCGAAATCGACGGGCGGACCCGCGTCGAGCATCAGGCATTTGATGCCCATGCGGGTCAGCGTGTGGGCAACCATGCCGCCGGAAGCTCCGGACCCGACGATCAGGACGTCATGACTGGTTTTCATGTCATTCGATCGGAAGCCAATAAAGTCCAACGCCGCCCGCGGAGCGAGTGCGGGCAGCGGCCGCCTGCGACCATTCCCGCGAGCTCTGTGTGGCCTGCCAGACCTCCTCTTTCGCCGTGGTCAAAAAGCGGGAAAAACGATCGGACGGACCAGCATACGTCCACGGTTCATTAAGCGGTTTGAGGATGGGCGCCGCTTCCGCGATCGACAATCCGGAAAACGGCTTGCCATGGAGCCGCCGCGCTTCCGCATTGAGCGTCTGAACACCGGATCTGTAAAGGCGCTGGCGATCAGGGCCCGACTCGCTCAAGAGGAAATCGAGGAACCCCGCCACCCCGGCGGCAAGGGCTCCCGGAGCATTGGCGGACGCCGGCATCAGGATGTCCGACAGGCGCTCCAAAGCGGCAAATTCCTCCGGCGCGAAGAATCGGACTTTCCCGTCCGCAATTGCGTCGGGGGACGTCGCGGCAATCAACGGCGCTTCGTCGATCTTCTTCGCATCCTGAGCGTCGGCGGGGAGAGCGCATGCGGCGGAAGCGCCCGCGGCGGTCTTGAATAGGTCGCGCCTGTTCATTTGTCGTCAGGGATAGACCATGGTGAGCGGATCGGGCAGGGGAATTTTCGTTACGCCCTTCCCGCCCGATAATTTGTCGAACGAAAACTGCGGCTTATCCGGATTCCCCTTTGCCATTGCATCGTACTCGCCCACGGCTAGAATCACCATCCTGTCCGGCGTGAGGTACTTCTTCGCCAACCGCTGAACCTCGTCCGCCGTTACGGCCCGAACGCGATCGCGATACTTCTGCCAATAGTCGTCCGGCTGTTTGTTGAAGAAGTCATTGGCAAACTGCCCGGCCTTGAGGCTCGCGGTAGAGAAGCGCCTGGGGAAACTGTCGATCAAGCTGTTGATCTCGGTGGTCAGCTCTTCGGATGTGACCTTCGAATTTTGCAGCCTATCGATCTCTTCGTTGACGATCGTAATCGCCTGCGCAACGCTCGGGCTCTTCGATTGGAAGACCGCCGCGAAGACCCCCTCATAGTAGGTACCGTGCTGAAAGATGGAAGCGGCCTGATAAGCCAAGCCCTCGTCCGACCTGACGCGGGACGTGATGCGCGAAGTAAACGCGCTGCCGCCAAGAATCCCGTTCATCACGTTGAGCGCGATGTGGTCCGGGTTATCGAACGTCACGCCAAGGTGGCCCATGCGGACGCGGCCCTGGTTGACGCCCTTCTTGTCGACGACGTAGATGCCCGGTTTCAGCGTGTAGTTCGGCTTCGGAACCGGAGGCACGGCGTCGGTCCGGTTAGGCCATCCGCTGAGAACCTTTTCGAGCTTCGCAAGAAGCTCCGAAGTCTTGAAATCGCCGGACACGGCGAAGACGAAGTTGGATGGATAGTAGTATTTCTCGTGGAATCCGGCAAGGTCCTCGCGAGTGATGGATTCGATCGAGACCTTGGTGGATTGCTGGGACGAGAAGTGCTTGTCGCCGCGCACCAGCCGCCGGAATTCGCGCTGTTCAATCTCCGGAGCGTTGTCGTTGCGCCGCTCCATCGACTGCAGGATCTGGTTCTTCGCCAGCTTCAGCCGGTCTTCGGCGAAGCCGGGATTGCGAAGCATATCCACCAGCAGAGCCAGCCCCGCGTCGGTGTCCTTACTCAAGCAATTCAAGGACGCCTGACCGTTGAAGTCGGCGATTCCCGAATTAAGCTGCGCGGCGAGGAAGGCGACCTCTTCGTCGAAGACCGCCGGCGCTTTGGATTTCGTGCCTCCCGACCGCATCTGGTTACCGCTGAGACCGGCAAGTCCGATTTTGCCCGCCGGGTCGAGATAGTCTCCCGTACGGACGAGCACGCTCACGTTGATAAGCGGAAAATCGTGGTCTTCCACAAGGAACGCGGTCGCGCCGTTTGAGAGCTTATGCCGGAAATCGGCGGGCTTCGGCGGCGTGTAGGAAAGCGGCTGATACTTCAGCTCGCGGGGATGGCGGGGAAGCGGGACGCTTTGTGGATAGGCGCTCTCCGAGCAAACCAGCGCCGCCGCGGCAAGGACGAGAATAGGCGCTCGCATTACTGGCCACCTCCGGCTTCCTTCTTCTTGGTGTAGAACACGAGCACGTTCCTGCCTTCGGGTGGAAAGTAGGTCTTGGCAACGCGCTGCAAATCCTGCGGGGTAACGGCCTGAAGCTTCGGCGGATCGGTATTAATGATCTGCCATCCTCGCAAAGAATCGAAAATCAACAACTGCGTCATCAGACTGAAATCGGACTGAAGCCCGCGGAAGTTCGCGGCCGCGAGCTGATTTTTCACCTTCTGCAACTCCCGCTCCGATACAAGATCCACTTGAAGCTTTTCGATTTCCTTATAAAGCGCTTTCTCCACGTCCTCCGGAGTCTTGCCCGGCTTGGCAACGCCCCGCAGCTCGAAGTAGCCCTCATACTTCTGACCGTTGTGCGCGGAACTGGCCTGGTTTGCGACCTGCTGCTCAAGCACAAGCGACTTGTAAAGGCGTCCGGTGCGATCGTTCAGAATAGTGGAGAGAACCAGAAAAGCAGGCTCGTCCTTATGTCCGTCGGCCACGGTATGATACCGGACGCGCACTTCCGGGTTCGTGTCGGCGTAGGCGACCATGCGCTGTTCACCCATCTGCGGAGTCTCAGCGGTGCGCAGCGGTTCGGGATCGTGCAGCCCGCGCTGGAGCCGGCCGAAGTATTTCTCGGCGAGCGCTTTGGCTTGGGCGGGTTCGAAGTCCCCTACAAGGCAGGCCGTGAGGTTGTTCGGGGCATAGTTGACGCCGAAGTAGGCCAGCGCATCCTCGCGCGAAATGGCTTCGAGGTCGCTCGGCCAGCCCACGACCGGCCAGCCGTACGGAGAGGATTTCCAGAACAGCGCATTGAATTGCTCATTGAAGCGGCCCGTCGGCGTGCTGTCGGTGCGCAGGCGCCGCTCTTCATGGACCACGTCCCGCTCCGAGTAGAATTCGCGGAACACGGGATTCGACAGGCGGTCGGACTCCATCCAGTACCACAGCTCAAGCTTGTTCGATGGAACGTTGATGAAGTAGATCGTGAAGTCTTCGGAAGTGCCCGCGTTCATGCCCGACGCGCCGCCAGAGGTGTAGACGCGGTCGAACTCGTCCTTGATCATCAGGTCCTTCTGGCGCTTGTTCAAAGCTTCGAACTCCGTCATCAACTGCTGATGGCGCGGGGTGCGCACCTTTGGATCCTTGACGTCCGAGATCTTTCCCTCGCGCAACTGCTGAGTCAGAACCTGCTCCTCCTTACGGATTTCGCCCCTGACTTTGTCGAGTTGCAGACCGATCTTGAGATCTTCTTCGATGTTCTTCGTGCCGAGGGTCTGCGTACCCTTGAACATCATGTGTTCGAACAAATGCGAGATGCCGGTGATGCCGGGGCGTTCGTTGACCGCTCCGACTTTGGCGATCCAGCCGGCCGCGATATTCGGCGAGCCTTTACGGGGGACGAGCAGGAACTTCATTCCGTTTTCCAGTTTGAATTCCTGGACGGGTACCTGCTGCGCGAGGAGCGCAAGCGAGGAAAGTAACAGCGCTACACTAAGCTTGAGTCTCACAATCACTCCTTATATCTTCGATCAGGATAACATCCGGCGAAGAACCTGAATATCTAACTGGGTCCCTTTGCAAAACGGCGGAAAAAACTGTCCTGCTTCCACCGTGGCCGCTCGTCGTCATTCGCGATCTCGACGAGGAGGTTCCGCATGACGTGGTTGAAATCAGCGGCGGCGCTGAAATCGACGGGCTGATTTATGTCGTCCGAAGGCGAGTGGTAGCGCTCGGCGATCCATTTCTTCCCAACCTCGGATTCGGGCGAGTCTTTGACGTAGCCGACCTTGAATGCCAGGGCCGGGACGCCGCCGCGAATGAAACTGTACTGGTCGCTGCGGATGAAGCGGTTTCGCTCGGGCTCCGGATCGGCTTCAACCTCGATTCCCATGGCCGCAACCACCTTGCGAATGGACTCGCCCAGGCTCGATTCGTCGAGCCCCATGGCCGTCAGGATCTTCAGGGGAACGAGCGGCATGAACATGTCGGAATTCAAGTTGGCGACCATGCTGCCCTTGGGCACGGTCGGGTTGTTGGCGTAGAAGCGGGAACCGAGCAGGCCTTTCTCCTCGCCCGTGACGGCGATGAACAGGACCGAACGCCGCAGCTTCGCCTTCGATTCGCGAAGCCCTCCCGCAACTTCCAGGAGCGTGGCGATGCCCGAGGCGTTGTCCATGGCCCCGTTGTAAATGCCGTCCCCATTTATGGGAGCGCCGGCGCCCAGATGGTCGAGATGCGCGCTCATCACGATGTACTCGTTCTTCAGTTTCTTATCGCGGCCGGGGAGCAGAGCAACCACGTTCTGCGACTCGGCTTCGCCAGTTTCGACGCGAACTTTCGCCCGAACCGAGATGGGAAGGGCAAATTTCGGCAGCGGCTTGCCCGCACGGTCCAAGGCCGCCACTTCCTCGAAGGTGTGGCCTGAACCCGCGAACCATTTCTCCGCGCGGGCTGCGTTGACGGAAACGGAGAGGAGTCCACCACCCTCGTCGCTCGCTGCGCCCGCGAGCGCCATCGACATCTGGAGGCGCGACAGCGTGGACCGCGCCCACGGAACATCCGTGCTGCGAGGGTTCTGGATGGCGATTGCGCCAATGGCGCCCACTTCCTTCAGCATGCGGGAGCGCTCGGCAGCGGAAGAGAAATGCGCGCGAACGGGGCCCGGAATGGATTCCGGAGCGCCGGCGAGATAGAGCACCACTTTACCTTTGACGTCGAGACCGGCAAAATCGTCTTGCTTTTCTTCGGGAATTCTGAGGGCATAGCCCGCGAAAACCAGCGGGGCTTCGAACCGCTCGATGCCTTTCTGGCCTCTGCCGAAGTTGGCGTCATCGCCCAAAACCAGCGGCTCAGCCACTTCGCCGCGCACGATGGCCAGGCTGGACTCGGATTCAAGGATCCTGCCGGTCGTCAGCTTCACCGGTTGGATGTACGCCGAGGTTCCGGCAGGTTTGAGCCCGAGCTTCTCGAACTCGCCCGCGACGTAGGCCGCGGCTTTGCGATGACCCTCGCTGCCGGTATTCCGGCCTTCAAGTTTGTCGTCCGCAAGAAAGACGACGTGGGACCACCAGCGTGCGGCCGGATTATCGGCGGCGAGGGCGGCAGTGGCGAGGGCGAGTAGGGTTAGAATGCGCATGGCAGCGGAATTAATAGTAGTCGGCACAGGACATGTAATAGCCGCACGTGGCGCAAAGAAGTTTGCACTGACGGGCGGTGAGCCGGGTGGAACAGACCGGACAGAAAAGCATCGGCTCTTCGGGCGGCGCGGATCTTCCGCTGCCGTCGCTTTCCGTCCGCGGTTCCGGTTCGGGGTTGAGCACGAGTATCCATTATAGATGGAGTTTCGGGCCATTCGACAATTCTCGTCAGGCATTTCGTCCCTTCGCGGAATCGGGCGTTTATGACGTCGAAAACGGGTCAAAAGCGCCCGTTTCGGGACGCATTCGGCCGCTTTCGGGGCGGGAGTTGCACTGGATCGGCGGTTTGAGCGGGTCCAACCTTGGTCTCGGCCTCGTCGGTGGGGTGTCCGGAAATGGGATTAGCTTTGTTCCTCACTTTTTGGTCTCGTTCGACGGGGCCATTGGGCGCGGCGGGCTGAACGAGGGATGGTCCAACCATTAAGTCTCTTTCAGGCATAGGCTTATCGCCTTCGCCCGGGTCCGGTAGCGGCGGCATAGGCAGCTCGGGGATCGGATCCGGCGGTACGCGAACCTCCTGTAACGGCGCATTGCCTTCCGTCCAAGCCTGTTCCCGGCGGTCGTCGTCGCGCAGACGCATGAGGGTGTCGACAGCTCGCTGAAACATGCGCTGGAGACGGGCCTCGTAACGGTGAAGGAGGTCGAACTCCGGCGTCGCCAAAAGGTGGGTGAAGGCGTTGCAGTGATGCATGGAGGGGTCCGTGTCTACCCCTTGCTCTTGGATGTTGTCCACCATGAGGTTGGTCGCCATGGCGCAAGCGCGGCGCATACGCCAAAAGTAGGAGACCATTTCTTCGATGAGACCGTCTTCGACGCCGTCGACGGGGAGGAATCGGTCACGGAACTGGCGGTGCAGTTCCTGGAAGTCTTCCTGCGATTCATCGTCAAGCAGGACGCAACTGGCGAGGAGTCCATGGCGATAGTCGTTCTGAACAGAACGCGCGAGACCGGCGGGAGTTTTGCGGCCGCGGCCAAGGGGACCGCTGACGCGGGGAGATTCAAGTTTAAGTTGAGAACTCATGGTGAGTACCTTCTTAAGACCAGAGTACACCACGATGTCAAGCGTTTATTTGTTAAGTGTCTTGTTATCAATAAGCTTTACCTATGAAATGGATTTTGGCGGGGGGCGGTTTTGGGCCTTCGAGCCTCTACGCCGACGGGGCTTTGGAGCGCTTGCGCCAAACGGGTCCCCAGAATCACTTTCAGCTAGTCATCAACGTACTGAACGACGGACCCGGATACGGTTGTACGGATCTCCAGTCGGGGTAGCCGGCGATGAAGTTCGGCGACGTGCGTTATCACGCCAACCATTCGATTCGTCCGCCCAAGATTTTCGATCGCCTCTGCGACGGTATCCAGAGTCTCGGGATCAAGCGAGCCAAATCCTTCATCAATGAAAAGGCTGTCGAGACGCACCGCTCCAGCGGCTTGCTGAACCTGTTCACTCAGTTCCAATGCCAGAGCAAGCGACACGAGAAATGTCTCCCCGCCGGACAGCGTATCGGCGAGACGGATCTGGCTACCGTGGTCATGATCGATGACCGCAAACTTGCCGTCGACAATGACCAGTTCGTAACGGTCGTCCAGTTGGCGAAGTCGCGAAGAAGCACCGGATACGAGGCGGCGGAACGATCCCTGCAACAAGTAGTTTTGGAAACAATCGCTCCGCAGGTCACGCGTTAGCTGCTGGACAAGGCCGTGACGAGCCATTCGACTACCTTGTTCAACACGTAGCTGCTCGGCTTTTTCCGTGTCGCTTCGGAGCCTTTTGATTTGTCCGCTCAGTTCGCCGATCCGACCCTCAAATCGGGTCGAGACGTCCTGCGCTTCCTTGACCCTACGGACTGCGTCTTCCACGTCAGTCTCACTAGTGGTGACGCCCTCAAGTTCCGTCTCGAGTTGCTTGATCCGCGCCGAGACTTGCTTAACTTCGTCTTCGTACCTGGTTACACGTCCTTCCCGTTCTGCAATTGCGGCAGCCGTAAGCATCGCCGCGCGAGCTGCCATCTCGTCAGTAAACCCGGTGTCCCTCAGGGCGATTCTCACCGCTTCCAGAGCCTGATCTCGCTCACTTGTTGTCCCGGCGAGCCGCGTGCGAGACGCCGCCACCTTTACTTCCATGTCCCGGGCCGCGGTTTCCGCCGCGCGATGCAGGTCGGTAAGCCGGAGGAAACGCCGTTCAAGCTCGGCGACCTCGTTCTGCAGCTTCTCCTTTTCATTCTCCGGATCGGCGGATTGGACGGCCGCGATTGAGGTTGCATATCCGCGAATGCGAAGTTCGGCATCCGCTCTTTCGCTATCGAGTCGCACCTTGGTTTCTTGAGCCGCCGAAAGGCCCATTTTCGCCTCTGCTTGATCAGACTCAGCGCGCTGATGCAGCAAAGCGATCTTGCCGCGTTCCTCTGCAAGTTTCTGAAAGGTCGATGCCAACTCCTCGTGGGCTGCGAACTGTTGCTCGACAAACTGCTCGATCAACAAGCCGGGCGGACACGCCAAGGGATAGATAGCCGAGGCAAGAGACCGAGAGTACTCCTCAATTTTTAGCGCCGCCTTCGCCTTCTGCTTCTCCAATTCACTGACGCGTGCCTGTGCACCCTGAACATCCGCTCGGGCTTGGGCTGCGGCTTGGTTAGCCTTATCCCGCCGCGCCGCCGCGATGTTCTTCTCTTTTTCGCAAGACTGAAAGGAGCGCTCGGCCCGCTGTAGATCCGAGGGCACAGCAATCAGGGGAACCTCGTTGACCGGCTGCGCGCAAACGGGACACGTGTCACCTGCGTGCAACGTAGACCGTAGCGCGTCCGCCCTGTGTTGGTTCTGGAGATCGTTGAAAGCGATCAAGGCCGCTTGCGCAGCGTCGGCCGCAGTGGAGTGCTTCTCTTCGGCGCCCTTTAGTACGACCTCCTTCGCTGCGAACGCTGCGTCAGCCTCTCTGTGCTGTTTCCGCGATACGGCTAAATGATCCGCGAGATTTCTGTCATTCTCCTGCGCCTGTCCAAGATCGAATGCAAGCCGCCGCGAGTTCTTGAGGAGCGTGTAGATCGTCGCGTCATATCCCAAGGCGGTCTGCTGCTGACTCAGTTGCTCTCGTTGGCCCTGAATCTCTTCCAGACTTGCTTGCGCTGCTGCGATTTTGAGTTCGTGCTCCGCAATTTGGTTCTCGGACGTAGCCAGGCTTGACGTGATTTCTTTCAGCCGACTACTCCAGGATCGATGTTCCGGGAGAATTGGGATGATCGAAGCCAGCAGCGAGATGCGTTCTCTCTTCGGCGGAAGTTCCAACGCTTGCTGCCGCGCGCTGAGCAGATCTGCTGCTTTCACCTTCGCGTCGTCCTGTGCTGCAGAGAGCTTCCCTTCGAGATCATGGGCGTTTCGATCCGCCTCGTTTAATGCCTCTTGTTTAGAGGTAGCCGCCTTGAAGACCGGAATGACCGCCATGGCATCCTTTGCTCGGGAGACGGTCTTCTCTAGTTCGTCGATCTTTGGCCGGTCTCGATGAAGCGCATCCAGTGAATCGCTACGCTCTTGGCGTTCTTTGATGAGAACCCACTGACCGCGGATCGTTTGCAGCGTCTCGCGGCCGAGCTCTAATGCGGCGGTAGCGGCGTCCTTCTTTTCGAGCACGTCCGCCAATCCCTCCTCGATCAGTTTCAGATTCGCCGGAGTCGCTGGCGCATAAGGCCCGTCGAGGAGGTTGCGCGCCACATCAATTGCGCCTGATAAGTCCCTGGCTTCTGCGGTAGCTCTTTCGCGCATCTTCTCGTAAACTCCGAGGCGGAGCAGGTCGCGCAGGATTTTCTGTCGGTCTTTCGGATTACTCTTGAGAAACTTGGCAAAGTCCCCTTGCGGAAGGAGGACAGATTGAATGAACGCTTCGTAATCAAGGCCCAGCAAGGCGCGGACCCTCTCATTCACCTCCCCGACGCCATCGCCCAGGGTCTTCTGCGATCCCTCCGTGATTTGCTCAATCTGGGATTTCTTCCCGCCGTTTCGAAGCATCGACCGGACAACTCGGAAGCGTTCGCCCTGAATGTCGAAATCGAGAACAACCGATGCGCGCGATGCCCCCAGCGATATGAACTCGTCCAGGTTCTGGCCGCCAAGTCGAGGAATTTTTCCGTAGAGGGCGAAGGTAATAGCGTCCAGAAGGCTGGACTTGCCGGAACCTGTTGGGCCTGCGATGGCGAACGTCCCGAGGCGAGAAAAGTCAATCTCCTGCTTCTCCCGGTAGCATGTAAAACCCTGAAGTTGTAACCGAACTGGCCGCACTATTCCTCCTCGACGTGCTCTCTGAGGTCGTCAAACGCCGCGATCAGTTCATCGCTCGCAGCCTTTCCATGAGCTTCGCGATAGTACAGCCGGAACATATCCGAAGACGTTGCCGTTTTCGAGTCGAGGCTTTCCTCTGCCTTTTGCTCTCGCGCTACTTCAGCGTCAACGCTTACGGCATTCGGTAACAAACACCGGACCTTGCGGTTTATATCCGGGTCGGCCTTCTCCAGTTGGACGACCACGCGTAACCAACCGGAATTTCTGAGCTCGCTTGCCCGATTCTCAATCTCATCGATTTGCGCTGAGACCTTCAAGAGAGGCTTTCCTCCCACGTACGGTATCTGTGAAATCTTAGCGGGCATGGGGCCGGGCTTCGCCTCAATCAGCAGAAAGGACTTCTCATCGCCGGCTTCACCGAAGTCCATCTGTAACGGAGAACCTGCATAGTAGGTGGGTGAAGGAGCGTTGATCTTTTGCGGGCGATGGAGGTGTCCCAAGGCGACGTAATGGGCATTGGAAGGCAAGTTGCCCGGTAACGCGGCCCAATCGTCACCCAAATGAACCTGCCGCTCCGAGGTCCCCTTGATTGCGCCTTCAAGGTGCGTATGGAGGCAGAGCAAATTCACAGTGTCCAGACGAAACGACCGGCAAAGGGATTCGACGATCTTCGCCATCTTGTCAGCGTAGGTTTGCATGGCGATCTCCTCGCCTTCGGCCAGTTCAAGAGCGCTGACCAGCCTGCGTTGTGCGGCGAAAGGCACCGCCGCAATCACCGCCTTTTCGCCGGAACGCGTCACAAGATTGAACACGCCACCTTGGTTTGCGGGCTTGGGTCTGCCAAGCGCCCAAACGTTTACCAGTTCGGTTAGAGCGCCCCAAGCCTCGAATCGATCGGATGAATCGTGATTGCCGGCGATAGCCACAGTGTGTGCTCCCGTCGCCCCGACACGTTTGAAGAACTGGAACACGGCGCGTTCTGCACGGGCGGATGGCGCTCCGGAGTCGAACACATCGCCGGTGACGAGAAGCAGATCCACTGCCTCCCGCTCAATGAAGCCGGCCATTTGATCGAGACAGGCCTCGAGCTCGTCGAGTCGATTGATACTCTTCCAAATCCGGCCGGCGTGCCAATCGCTAGTGTGGAGAATCTTCATCTTCGATGTTCCTCAATCCTGCATGCGCGAAAACAGGTCCCTCTCATCGACGGCGCCGCGGTTGGCCTCACTCGCTCGGGTCGCCCACGCAGGAAACGGAAAACGCAGCAGAATCGGAGTTGGAATTTCCGGCTGTGCCACGATCATGGAACCTGGCTGAAGAACCGTCGCCCGGACTCGGGCGACCCCACTCAGGAAGCGGTATTCGTCCCGCTCGGCTTCGGCCGCGTCGAGTCTGCCAACAACTCGGAGGGCGGCGTTGGCGACGACACGGCGTTCCACTTCACTGGCGGTCTGTTGAGCTCCAAACAGGGAGACACCTAGGGATCGTCCCCGCTCGGCGATGTCGAGAATAACCTCGCGAATGGGGGACCAGCCCGTGCGGGGCGCGTACTTGTTCAGCTCATCCAAAACCACGAACATCAATGGTTTAGCGGTCCCCTTACGCTCCTTATCTTCCATTGCCCGCTTGAGAATGGCGCCGACGACAAACATTTGCGCGGCTGCACGAAGATTGTGAATGTCGATGACCGTGACTTGCTGGCTCTCCCAATCAACGGTATGCTTCGAGGCGGCTTCATCGCCTCGAATCAAATGGCCGATGTGCTCCAGAGAATGATACAGCCGGCGGCGAAACGCATCCTGTGTTCCAGGCGCGGCGTGCGGCACCCATTGCGCAAGTAGCGCGTTATCGAGCAATTCAACGAGCTCCCGAAAAGTCGAGACGCGCGTGCCGTCGATTGTCAGGAAAGGTTCATGCGGCTTCGAAGCTTTTGCAACCTCTGCAAGCCTGTGTTCGACTCGCGTAACGATGAAGCTCAACTGGGCACGGTCGTCCTCGGCGCCCACGAATGCGAAACGCAACAAGTGCTGCTCGGCAAATTGGCGCAGCGTCCATACATAAGGTTGCACCCCGATGGCGCGTCCACCGGTATCGGGCATGAGAGTGTTGACGCCCTTCTTCGCCGGGGCGTAGATGCGGACGCTTTGGAATGGCCCCACAGGCAAGCCGAGCTTCTGGTATTGAAGGCGAGCATCGTCTTCAATCCTGGAGTTGGCCGTATCAAGCCAGAGCAAATCTTCGCCTTTGACGTTAAAGATGAGTGCCTTCGAGTTGATCGCGTCAGCCCCCAATGCCTCGGAGTGAAACAGCGAATAGAGAAGAAAGGTCGCATAGGAAGTCTTTGTCGCGACCCCCGAAACGCCGCTGATGGAAGCGTGGGCTCCTCTCGTCCCATCCAGAAATTCCAGATTTGCGTAGATGGGCTCTCCCGTTCGGGTTAACCCGATGGGTACCTTGCGATCCATTCGATCGAAGTACAGCGCCTTTTGGTACGCCTCCCCGTGAACGACCTGTGCCGGTGTACCCGGGTGAGGGGGCACGAAGACTTCGGGGTCGAGTCTGGTCACTTGAACGTGGGCTGCGTACGACACTTCGACCGGCAGCGAATGGTCAGCCACGTGGAATGCGTCCGTATCAAAGGCGTTCCCCTCAAATCGCTTCGTCACCTGATCGACGATTCCGTAGTATGTAAGGGGGGTTCCGTCGGGTGTCTCCGTCTCAAGAACAACAAGATCATCCAGTTGGACCATCTTGCCCTCCTCGACGCCGATCCAATAGTCCAAGGGCGCACTATCCCGCGAACCAAGTACAACGCCTACAACCTCATTTGCAGGTTCCATATCAGTCCGCCTCTCTGACCAAAAAGGATTCGAGTCGCCGCCTTATGATTCGCTCGTCACCCAGCTTCCGTCGTAAGAACCGCTCCAGAGCGCTTATGGGCAAAAGATTTTGGGGGGCCCGTTGGTCAAGCGCACGACGGGCCTTCAGCTCAGGCAAAAGAGCTCCGCACGCGTCGGCGAGACTCCGCGCGCCTTCGACGCCCACTGCCTCCGCGACCTCGAGTCGTACGATCCCTGAGAATTCAGAGTCGCCCTTCCTCGGTTCGGAGAGGCGGAGAAACCAGGAGATGCGTGCGAACCGCCTAGACCCGCGCAAGGCGAACAATGGAGTGCGTTGGCCGGGCTTTAGGGCCGCCAGGAGCGCCAACTGCGGTGGCGGCAGGTACGTTTTGATGACGCGCTTGATGTATCCAACGGCAGATCCCCTCATGCGCTCCTCAAAGGTAAGTGGGCCATCCACGACGACCAACCGCCCTTCATGAGCGGCCAGTTCTCTCGCCAGGGCCTCCTCCGCCCTGCGCATCTCTCCATGAATCGCGCGGATCGGGGCGTCCGGCTCGGTGTCCGCCACACGAATTGGAAGGTAGATCAACCCTCGCGCCACAGCTATCTCGCCAGTGGGCTGCTCGGGCGAAGATAGGGCAAGCATTCGTCCGGTCAAGAACCGTTCGAATAGCGCTTGCTCGCTGTTCAGTTGAACAGATCCAACTGCGAAGGCTCCGAAGGCACCGTAAAAATACTGGTCATTAAACTTGGCCGTGACGCGGGCCTCCATACGGCGAACGCCGTCGATGAACCATACAGGCTCCCTTGGTCCCGCCCGGCCGCCGGGGTCGATTCCACTCCACAACTGTGCGCTCCGCTCGAGTTCTATGTCGAGCGATTCAGGACTTTCCGGAGACTGCTCCTCGATCCCCCCGAATTCCGGCCCGAACTCGGGCTGCCAGGGATCGAGGCGAACCTTTAGCTTTCCAAACACTCCAAAGGGAGGTGAGCCGTTTCGACGTTGATTCAAAGCCATTGATCGCTCCCGCCTAAATTGATCAGACTCTTGCTGAGGCATTGCGTCCACCGAGTTATCGTCGCCGGTCCACCAATCGTGCGCTGCGAAATATCGCATCGCCTGATTCGTCAATCCCGACGAGAACCACTTCTGGTTCAGACCAACTTCGGCTGCCATTCCTTATTATACACATAAAACAGCTAATGTATAGCTAAAAATACTTGAACACATGGCTACTCGCTGTTATAATGATGTCTAGGGAAAGAAATGGCTACTGACAAGAAGACCATGACGCTGAACCTTACCGCGGCTGAGATGGCGGCACTTGAGAAGTTGTCGGACCAGAAAGACCTAAGCAAGACGGCGGTACTACGGCAAGCGCTTCGGCTTTACCAGCTCATCGACAGCCGGCTGGCGCAAGGCGAACTGTTGTACTTCGAGGATAAGGATAAGAAGAACAAGTCGGAGCTGATGGTGCTGTGAGCGATCGAAGCAGAACGTATTTGAAGGACCTGCGGACCGGACAGCTCGCTGAAGCCAGCCTGATCGATGGAGTGTCGCGCGACGAGATCGAGCGGTCCGAGTCGTTGTGGCGACCGATTCTGCTCGAAAGCCTTGAGATTCGCCAGCGCTCCGGAATTGCGAAGGGCTCTTGGCCGGAACATAGCCATTGGGACTGGCGTAAGAAACATGCCGCCACGGAAGGACTGATCGCGTACAGAATGTTCGGCGTCGAATGCGAGGGCGACATGCAGGGATTGATGCTTGTTTCGACTGCCGGGCATCCCTGCCGGATCGCGGAGCAGAGGGGTAAGGAACAGGTGTACATCGATTTCGTAGCAAGCGCTCCTTGGAATTCGCGAGAATTAGTTGACTCTCCGCGCTACGGCTTGGTGGGGCGCGTGCTTATTGCGACGGCGGTCCAGTTGAGTCTAGCGGAGGGATTCCGGGGCCGGGTCGGTCTGCACTCGTTGCCTCAGTCCGAAACTTTCTATGCGACGAACTGCGGAATGACCGATCTTGGCAAGGACACGAAGAAAGAAGGTCTGCGATACTTTGAGACAACGCCTGCTCAGGCCGCAGCCTTCCTTCGGTGAAGGTTCACTATGAGATTCACTTTTAACAAGGAATGGCTTCAAAAAAACGCGGACCGCGATGACAACCTTGAGATTGCGGCTGGATCGTTTTCTCTCGACCAACTCCCCCCCGCGGAAGGCGATCCGGGTGATCGCACGACGGTGCTTGCGTTCGGTCGCCTTATCAATCTGTGCCGTCGAAAGCGCGGTTGGACCATTGAGGGGCTCGCTTCATCCGCCCGCATCGACGTGAGTGAGGCGATTCGCATTGAGCGCGATGCCAGCTATGTTCCAGGCCCGCGTACCGTCTTTCAGCTTTCCACGGCGCTGGGATTGCCGCGGGAGCGGATGCTCCAGCTTTCCGGAAACATGATTGTTCGCGATCGGGGACTGGGCGAACAGGCCGTCAGATTTGCAGCCCGGTCGGCGTCGGTTGAGAAGTTGAGCCGCCAAGAACACCTGGCGCTTGAAGAATTCGTGAAGTATCTGAACGAACCGAGGTAGGAGGCCGACCAGTTGCGTAACCTCTTGCTTGATCAGTACGCAACGGCCGATATCGACCAGTTCGTTGGAAGAGTGCTCGCGGACCCGGGAAACCCCGATCCTCCGCTGAAACTCGCTGATCTACGCGAACTTCTGCGCCTGGATAAGGCGTTCTATTCATCCACTGACGACAGCGCCATTCGCGAGGTGGTGCACAATTTGAGGGTTGCGGGTCAGCAGGTGCTTGCGCGCCCCACAATCCTGAAGGATGTGATCGGCAAGCTTGGTCTGAAAGCCCTCTTGCTTCCGGACCGTCGACGCATCTTGATCGATTCGGCAGTGCCGGATCTGAAACAACGATGGAGTGAGGCCCATGAGATCGGGCATGACCTGATCCCTTGGCACGCCGACACGATGCTCGGCGACAATAAGTCCACCCTGACGCCGTCGTGCCATGAGCAGATCGAAGCGGAAGCGAACTATGCCGCCGGCCAACTGCTCTTCCTTCAGCACCGATTCGTCGAGGACGTCAGGAGCCTGTCTCCGAATATCGAGTCCGTGAAGCAGTTGAAGGATCGCTATCAGAACACGATCGCTACTACCCTTTGGCGGTACGTTGAAGTGAACACCGGGTTGGTCGTTGGAGCGATCAGCGGCCATCCTCATCGACCAAGTAGTGATTTTTCACCCCGGAATCCTCTGCGATATTTCATTCGCTCCCGAGCCTTCGCAAGTCAGTTCTCAGGAGCGACGGAGGCGGACGTCTTCGCTGGGATGCGGGCCTACTGCAATGACAGCGCCGGAGGTCTTCTTGGGCACGGTGAGGTGCGCCTGTTCGACAACAGCGGTCACGCCCACCTCTTTCAGTTCGAGACTTTCTTCAACCGCTATGAAGCGTTGACTCTTGGCTACTACCTGCGTTCTCCTCATTCGACAGTTTCTGTTTCATAGATCGGCTGGCTTGGCGACACGACACAGCAGGGTATGAGACTCGGCAGGGCTCGTGTTCGATGCTCTGAGCGAATCGAGAGCCGGGGACATCTTCGCGGCGAGGGCGATCATGGTTTATGCGGTCGACGAAGTGGTACGCAGATTCTACGAACACTTTGAGTTCGAGCCCGTCGCCGGCGGAGCGGCTCCAGTGCCTGCTCCCGCTCAAGGTTCCCATGAGCGTGAGTCTACACGACTCTGGAGCAAACGCTCAGCCCTTGCCGATGATTCCGTGGTTCTCCGTGATATCATCGCGCTTTCATCACAGGGCCATCGGAGATTCCATGCCCGGCTACGCCGTCTGGCGGCCGCGTCCTTTATTCGTCACCTCGACCTTCCGCGACATGCAGGCCGAGCGGGACTACCTGCGGGACCGCGTGTTCCCGTACTCCGCGACCGTCTGCACGAGCGCTTCCACCACCTGGAGCCCATCGATCTGCGCTGGGGCGTGGAGACCGCCTCCGCGGACGAGCAACACGCCAAGGAGATGCCGATCCTGAAAGTCTGCCTTGCGGAGATCAAGCGCAGCCGCCCGTTCCTCATCGCCCTGGTCGGCGACCGCTACGGCTGGCTGCCGCCCGTTGAGCGCATGCGAGCCGCCGCCGAGGAGGCGGGGTTCGGGAAAGCAGTCGCCGGCAAAAGCGTCACGGCGCTGGAAATCGAGTACGGCATCCTGGACAGCGAAGAGCAGCGGCAGATGAGCCGCGTCTACTTCCGTGAGCCGCTGCCGTACGGCGAGATGGACCCGGCGACGGCAGCCGAATACTGCGACCTCAAGGCCGGCCCGGACGGTGCGGAAGCGTACCTCCGCCTGGAGGCGTTGAAGGAGCGCATCCGCACCGAGATGCCCGGCCGCTGGCGCACCTACCGGGCCCAATGGGACGCGGAGAGCCGGAGGGTGACGAATCTCGAGGTTTGGGGCGCACAGGTTCTGGAAGATGTCAGGACCGACCTGGAAGAGGCCACGCGGGAGTTCGCGGGCGCGGCCCCGGCCACATGGCAGCGGGAAGAGGCCTGGGTGACGGAGCAGTTCATCGAAGAGAAGTCGCGGGACTTCAAAGGCCGCCTTTCGAGCATCGAAGAGGCGGTCAAGGCCGCGAGCTCCTCGCCCGGCGACGCCTCCGGGTGGGGGCTGTGTCTGACAGGCGAGGCGGGGTCGGGCAAGAGTTCCCTGTTCGCGAAGCTGGCGCGCGAGCTTGCGGCCAAGGACGTGGTGCTGCTGACGCATGCCGCGGGCGTTACCCCTCGCTCTTCTCAGGTGGATGTGCTGCTCCGCCGCTGGACGGGCGAACTGGCCGCGCAGCTTGGAGAAGCGGACCCCTCGGAATCGCTGAGCCCGCGCGAGGAGATGGAACGAGCTTTTTCCAGTGTGCTTTCGCGCGTGGCTGGCACTCGACGCGTGGTGTGCCTGATCGACGCGCTGAACCAGTTCGAGCGCACTCCGGCGGGACGGCATCTGACGTGGCTCCCGAAGCTCTGGCCCGAGAACGCCCGGCTGATCGCTACCGGTATCCCAGGCAGTGAGTCCGCTACGCTGCTCGGGCGCGGATGCCGCGAGTGGCCGCTGCCGGCGGGGTGACGGGGTTGCTTTTGTTTGAGTGTTCGGTTTGGATGAGGATGTTGTGGCGGTACAGGCATGCGACGAGCGCTTCAAAGTCGTTGGCGAGAGTTGCTGTTTGCGGACCGAGTCGAAAAGCTCGCGGTCGCCGAACGGGAACCGTAGCATGAGGCGGCTGCCGAATCAGGCGGCGCAGGCGGCGGTAAAGGTGAAAGGAAGCATATTTTGAGATCTGGCGAGTGACCTTCAATCGAGAGACCTGAGCGGCATGGTCATGCCGAGGTACCCCGATGCAAGAGGTTCGCGTTCATGAAGGCATTTTAATCGACAGTTAAGGCGGCCTTCATGTGCTTCTGCGAATATTGTTAGGTAAACGGCGACTTCGCCGTACCAAAGTAAAGGAGAAACAATACATGAAGAAATTGATGACAATCCTGCTCGGCCTGTCGCTCGCGATCGGTTCCGTGGCCGTGACGTTCGCCGCCGACGAGAAGAAGATGGACGAGAAGAAGAAGAAGAAGAAGGGCAAGAAGGAAGAAAAGAAGGAGCTCTAGTCCGCTTCTAACTTTGGGTAGCCGCGCGGTGTCCAGCCGCTGAGAACTGCGCGGCAATCCGGGTTGCCGAGTTTTTTGCCCCGCCCGTCTTGCCTCGCCGTCGTTCCCCGTTGCCTTGACTCCCATCCGTCCTTTCGTCTAATCTCTAGTTGGTAACGGGGCCTTCGCTCCTTCCCTCAAATGAACATCTCCGTCAAAGGAAAGTACGCGCTCGAAGCCTTGTTCGACCTGGCCGTCCACAGCAATGGCCACCCCGTCAAGATCGGCGATATCGCGCGGCGGAGGCAGATCCCGCAGAAGTTTCTGGAATTGATCCTGGTGGGTTTGAAGCAGGGCGGGTTTGTCGAATCCAAGCGTGGCGCCGAGGGCGGCTACCTGCTGGCGCGAACGGCCGACAATATAACCATAGGACAGGTCCTGCGTTTCATCGAAGCGAAGGGCAATGGCCAGGCCCTCGCCAAAGGCGCGGGCGAGTCTCCGTTTTGCGATCTCTGGTCGCGCGTCGACCAGGCGGTTTCCGACGTGGTCGATCACACCACCTTCGACGATCTGCGCCGCGAGTGGAGCGAGAAACAGGCGAATTTCATTCCGAATTGGGAGATCTAGTTGACTTTCAACGATAACTCTTTGAGCATCGGCCGCACGCCATTGGTGCGCCTCAATCGAATCCTCGGCGATGCGCCGGTAACGATTTACGCCAAGATCGAGGGGAGGAATCCGGCGTATTCGGTCAAATGCCGGATCGGCGCTTCCATGATCTGGGACGCCGAAGCGAAAGGGATGCTCGGTCCGGGCAAGGAGTTGATCGAGCCGACCAGCGGAAACACCGGGATCGCTCTGGCTTTCGTGGCGGCCGCCAGGGGTTATCCCATCACGCTGACGATGCCCGAGACAATGTCGATCGAGCGGCGCAAAGTGCTCAAGGCGTTTGGCGCGACGCTCGTACTGACCGAGGGCCAGGCTGGAATGGCGGGCGCCATCGCCAAGGCTGAGGCGATCGTGGCATCCGACCCGGACCGCTACGTGCTCCTGCAACAGTTCAAGAACCCCGCCAACCCCGAAATTCACTTCAAAACGACGGGGCCGGAGATTTGGGAAGACACGGGCGGCGAAATCGACGTGCTGGTTTCCGGCATCGGGACGGGCGGCACCATATCCGGAGTGTCGCGCTACATCAAGACTATAAAAGGGAAGAAAATTCTGTCGGTTGGGGTCGAACCCGCGGGCAGCCCCGTGATCACGCAGACACTCAACGGGCGATCTCTGAAACCGGGGCCGCACAAGATTCAGGGGATCGGCGCCGGGTTCATTCCCGGCACGCTGGATCTGACGATGGTGGATCGCGTGGAACTGGCGACCAACGAGGAATCCATCGACATGGCGCGGCGGCTCGCGCGCGAAGAAGGCATCCTCTGCGGCATTTCCTGCGGGGCGGCTTTGGCGGTCGCGCTGCGGCTGGCCCGGCAGGAAGAGTTCAAGGGGCGCACGATGGTAGTCATCCTTCCCGATTCGGGCGAACGATACCTGACAAGTCCGCTGTTTGATGGAATGTTCGAATCGTAGGGGGCGGGCGGGGGGCGACCGGGCGGCTGAACTACGCGTCGCCTTTCGGGAGGCCGGTACCGCTTGAAGGGTGGCGGGCGCTCTGGGTGATAGGGGTGTGATGCGCCCGCCGTCGTAACGGGGATTAGCTAATAGGCGGTAAAAAGTAACAGAGGTTACGGGTCCCCGGAAAAAACTTTGTTTTTTTTGGGCCGGGTGGAAGGGCGGCCCGCTTCTTCGGTTTGGAACGGATTGGGCAGGAAGCCCGGCCTGGTATTCGCGTCGAACGGACCGGGGAGCGCGCGGCCGTTTTCCGGGCGGGGAGTTTCGAGAGCTTGCCTGACACTCAACAGGCTTGGCGGCCCCAATGACGAAAATCGAGCACAAGCATCCTTTGGCAATCCGGTGGTTCCACTGGATTAACTTTCCCGTCCTCTCGCTCATGATCTGGAGCGGGATGACGATCTACTGGGCGAACGACGTATACCGGATTGGAGCAGGGGAATTCACCTTGTTCCGGTTCTTTCCCGCCTGGTTCTACGACGCGTTCGACTTGGCCAGCCACCTCTCCCAGGGCATGGCGTGGCACTTCCTGTTCATGTGGTTTTTCGCCCTGAACGGAGTGCTATACGTGCTCTACACGGCGATCTCCGGCGAGTGGCGGTACCTGCTGCCGAACCGGAACTCCCTGCGGGAGGCGATTCAGGTCACCCTGTACGACCTGGGGATCCGCAAAGTTCATCCGCCGCCGCGAAAGTTCAATGGCGCGCAGCAGATCGCCTACACGAGCATCATTCTGATGGGCGCGGGGTCGCTCGCTACAGGGCTCGCGATCTACAAACCCGTACAATTTTCGTGGCTGACGCAAGCGCTCGGCGGGTACCCCTGGGCGCGCGCCGAGCACTTCGCGCTGACCCTCGGCTACCTTCTGTTCTTCTGCGTGCATATCGCGCAAGTGATCCGGGCCGGATGGAACAACTTCCGCGCCATGGTGACCGGATTCGAGCTGATTGAAGTAGAGGATCCTAAAAAATGAATCGAGTCGACGCGGAGAAGGTCATCCGGCGGAGGACCCGGCGCAGCTTCCTCTTCGGCGGCGCGGTGGCGGCAGCCGCGTTCGTGGGCGGCCGCTGGCTCTACACGCGGCGCGAGGATGCGGGCATCCGCTGGCCTCTGCGCAGAGCGCTCGAGATCAACGAACAACTGGCGCGGGACTTCTTCGACGCCGGAAGGCTCGCTCCAACCTTTCCCGTTTCGATGGCGAAGATGCCGCGCGCGAACGGCGGCGTGGGGCTCCGGTCGAGCTTCGACGCGGCGGCCTGGACCTTGAAGGTCGAAGGCGGCCGCTCGGATTCGCCGGTGACGCTCGCTCAGGTGAAGGACCTCCCCCGGGTTGAGATCGTGACGGAGCTCAAGTGCATCGAGGGCTGGAGCGAAGTGGTGCACTTCACGGGAGCCCGGTTCTCGGATTTCGCGGCAAAGTATGGGGCTGAGGACGCAGTGGAGTACGTCGGCATGGAAACGCCGGACGGCGAATACTACGTAGGGCTCGACTCTGATAGCGCGATGCATCCGCAAACGCTCCTTTGCTACGAGATGGACGGCAAGCCGCTTACCGCCGTTCACGGCGCGCCGCTGCGGCTGGCCATACCGGTGAAGTACGGTCTGAAGAGCATCAAGCGGATCGGCACGATCCGGTTCGCGGAGTCGAGGCCCGCGGATTACTGGGCCGAGCGCGGATACGACTGGTACGTGGGCCTGTAACGACTAGACCAGAATGTCCCTGACGACCTGGCCGGAAATGCCGGTGAGGCGGACGTCGAGGCCCTGGGACTTCACCGCCATCCGCTGATGCTCAATGCCGAGCAGGTGCAGCATCGTCGCATGGAAGTCGTGCACCGTAACCGGATTCTCGATCGCCGCGTAGCCCAGTTCATCGGTCGCGCCATACGAGATGCCCGGCTTGACGCCGCCGCCGGCGAGCATGAACGAGAAACCCTTGATGTGGTGGTCGCGTCCGTCGCCCGACTGGGACATCGGAGTACGGCCGAATTCGCCTCCCCAGATCACGAGCGTGGAATCGAGCAGCCCGCGCTGTTTGAGATCGCGAATGAGCGCGGCGGTCGGCCGGTCGACTTCCTCGGCCTTTAACGGCATGTTCTGTTTGATGCCCGCGTGGTGATCCCAGTCCCGATGGTAGATCTGAATGAAGCGCACGCCGCGTTCGGCGAGACGCCGGGCCAACAGACAATTCGAGGCGAAGGACCCGTCGCCCGGTTTGGCTCCATAGTCGTCAAGAACACTGGCCGGCTCTTTGCTCGTGTCCATCAAGCCCGGCACGCTTGATTGCATCTTGAACGCCATCTCGTACTGCGCGATGCGGGTCAGAATCTCGGGGTCCGCGAGCGCCGTGTGCTGAACCCGGTTGAGCGCGTTCACGGCGTCGATCGACTTCTTCTGCAGAGCATCGTCCATGCCGTGCGGATTCCGGATGTACAAAACGGGATCGCCCACGGAGTTGAACTTGACACCCTGATACTTGCTCGGCAGGATGCCGGCCGACCACTGGCGTGCGGCGATCGGCTGGTTCTGCCCGCCGCGGCCGGAGGAGAACATCACGACGAAGCCGGGCAGCACTTCCGTCTCGGCTCCCAGTCCGTAAACCGCCCACGAACCCATGCTCGGGCGGCCGGCGATGATGGAGCCGGTGTTCATGATGGTGTGGGCGGGGTCGTGATTGATCTGCTCGGTGGACATCGAGCGCACGATACAGACTTCGTCGGCGATCGAGCCGATATGCGGGAACAGCTCCGTCATTTCCTGGCCGGATTTCCCGTATTTCTTGAAGCCGAATTGAGGGCCGAAGCAGTTGAGCTGCTTCCCCTGAAGCTGGGCGATCTGCTGGCCCTTGGTGAAAGACTCAGGCATCGCTTGGCCATCCATCTTCGCGAGCCTCGGCTTGTAGTCGAAGGTCTCAAGGTGGGAGGGTCCGCCGGCCTGGTAGAGGAAGATGACACGCTTGGCTTTGGGATCGTGATGCAGTGGATTCACCATTCCCTTCGAGGCTCGGCTCTCCGGGCCGGCAGCCTGGAGAAGCGAGTTGAGAGCGATGAGCCCGAGTCCGCGGCCGAGGAAGGCGCGGCGTTTCTGTTGGTCCTGGTCAAACATGTTCATAGTTCCCTCTATGCTCGTTCCCCGCGCTATCCGACGCGATCCCCGGTTCGTGCGGCCCATCGCCGCAGGAGTGCTTGTAACTTCTCGCGGTTCCCGCGCTGGGAGGAATTCGCGGCCAGATTCTCCTGTTCATAAGGATCGCGGCTCAGGTCGTAAAGATGCGTTGGCTTGAAAGCTGAATCCACGACGAGCTTATGCCTGCTTCGTACAATCATCCGCCATTCATGCGGTTGTCCGAGTCCGCCCTCAGAGTAAATCGACTGAGGCGAAGACCCTCCGCCGCCGGTCAGCAATCTTGCGAGGTTCGCACCCTGCATTCCCATTGGCGATGCCACGCCGCAAAGCGTCAGCAAGGTCGGCGCGAAGTCGACGTTAGAGATCGGCATTTCGTTTGCAGCTCCGGCGCGAATGCGGCGGGGATAGCGGATCAGCAACGGGATTCTCGACGATTCTTCATACGGGAGATCGATTCCATCCACGCCTTGCGACCAAAGCTGGTGCCCGTGGTCCGATGTAAACACGACGGTGGTGTCCTCCGCGAGACCGCGGTCGTCGAGTTCCCTTAGCAGCCGCCCGACGTTCTCGTCCACGGCTGAACACAGCCCGTAGTACCCCGCCATATCCTTCCTTGCGGTCTGTTCGACGCTCTTCGGAACGTTCTCCCGCATCCGCAGCTCCGCCGGATTGTAAGTAGCGTGGCGCACGGGAGGAGTGAACGGCGCATGAGGCGCGACGAACGAAAGATAGAGGAAGAACGGCTGGCTGCTGGCTTGCCGCAGGAAGTCAACCGCGAGACCCGTCTGATAGTCGGGCTCAAAACCTTCCGCTTGGATGGGAACCGGCGCATCGCCGTAATAGACGGAACCGTAGTGCCGATGAGCCACATTGTAGGCGGCCCAGTAGTCGAATCCTCTTCGCCGCGCGGGTGGTACGAACCCTGGATTTTCCCCTCCATCCAAATGCCACTTGCCGATATAGCCGGTTCGATATCCGGCTTTCTTCAGGACCGCCGACATCGTTTCCTGATCAAGCGGCAGGAGAGAGTGATTCCGGCGGACGCCCGCCGCATGAGGGAACTTCCCGGTAAGCATCGCGGCCCGCGACGGACAGCAAACGGGGTAGCTCGTGTAGGCGCGGCCGCAATGTACGCCTTCGCTCGCGAGACGCGCGAGATTCGGAGCCACCAGATTGGGATCGCCGGCCGACGGGAGCGCTTGTCCCCGCCACGAGTCCGCGACGATGAACAACAGGTTTGGCCGACTCGGCCGCGGCGCTGCGAAAGCCGCGCCCGCCGCCGCCCCGAGCAGGCTGCGTCGAGTGAAGTTGGTCATTTCGCGCCTCCGTGCCCGCCGATCCGCGCCCGTTCCGACATCTCCTAATTCCTCGTGATCAGTTCGTGCAGGTTGAGAACCGCCCTCGCAACCGTAGTCATCGCCGCCAAATCCGCGGGCCTCAGGTTCGGGGGCACAGGCGATTCGCCCGTCCTGATGAGCTGCGCGGCCTCGGCCGGCTGAGATTTGAATCGCCGGGAGGCGGCGCGTTGCAGATCGCCGAGGATGCGCCGCTCATCGGCGGTTGGGTCGCGGCTGAGCGCAAGCTCGAAGGCCCACTGAAGCTGTTGCGGGAAAGTTCGGCCTCCCTCCATGAGAATGCGCTGCGCAAAAACACGAGCCGCTTCGGTGAACACCGGATCGTTCAAAAGCACCAGAGCCTGCAAGGGAGTGTTCGAACCGGTGCGGTTGAGGGTACACTCCTCGCGCGTGGGCGCGTCGAAGGCGAGCAGACTCGGATGGAGAAAAGAACGCTGCCAGTGGACGTAGACGCCGCGGCGGTATTGTTCACGGCCGCGGCTCGCGGAGTAGTCCCGTTTGGGGAAGTTGAGCGCCGCGAGATAGTTATCGGGCTGGGGCGGCTTGATGGAAGGGCCTCCGAAACGCTCCTCGATCAACCCGGATATCGAGAGCGCAAGGTCCCGCACGGATTCGGCGTCGACTCGGAAGCGAGACTGCCGGGCGAGAAGGCGATTGTCGGGATCCTTGCCCTCGAGCTCCGCGCCGCTCAACGACGATTGGCGGTAAGCATGGCTGGTAACGATGGTGCGGATGGTCTGGCGCACGTCCCAATGCTCCATGAAGCTCGCGGCAAGCCAGTCGAGGAGTTCGAGATGGGCCGGAAGCTCGCCTTGCGAGCCGAGATCGTCAAGCGATTTCGTGAGTCCCGTGCCGAAGAACTGACGCCAGAGACGATTCACGAAGACGCGGGCGGTCAGGGGATTGTCGCGGGAGACGATCCAATCGGCAAGGTCGAGACGCGTGGCGCGGCGGCCCTCGGACACCTTTCCGAGGAACCCTGGAATGGCGGGTTCGACGACCTCGCCCGATTCGTCGAGAAAATCGCCCCGGCGGAGAATGCGAGTGACGAAGGGCGGTCCGGATTCGGTGACCACCACTCGGGCGATAGCGGCGTCGAGCAACCCAAGCTGAGCTTCAAGCCGGGCCACTTCGACTACGAGCGGTTCGAGCGAGGGCGAGGCGAAGCGAAGGTAAGCCTCAAGCGTTTTGCGATCGTCGCTCTCGCCGCGGAGATTCGAAACGACCGAGGTCGGGAGTCCGGTGTTCGGCTCCTGCGGGTCTCTCAACCCGATCGAGTCCGTGCCGGGCCAGGCGTACACCGCATTCGAAAGGAAGAGACGGAAGCGGCCGGTTACGGCTTTGCGTGGATCGGCGTCGTGCCTGAGGCGGACCGTCAAAAGTGACGCGGCGGTTGTGGTGAGCTTTTGACCAAAGCGCAAGGACAGAAACAGATTGCGTCCCTCGCCATGAATCGCCGTGCCCCAACCGGTCTTCGGATCGCTATCGATCGTGGCCATCGCAGGCAGACCGGCGATGGGAAACTGGTTGCTGGACGTGGCGAGTATAAAAGGAAGAGGCCGTGCAGCCGCCGTCCCATCCAGCGAGAGAGTGGCTTCAACTTCCGTCAGCATGACACGATCGGAGCCGCGCGCCATTCGAACTCCGGGGAGCTTTTCATCCTGCACGACTTCAATACCGAGCGCGGTCCAGTCACCGGCGCCGGGTTTGAAGGTAACGGTGTAAGTATCGTTGTCGGGCGTGAGCCCCGACGCGGCGACGAGCCCGGGAGCGGGCTTGCGCTGGGAGACAAGCGATCCGCGGAATTCATACATCGAGTCGATCGGCTCGGAGCCGAGGATCGAGAGCGTCGCGCCGGCAGCGGACTGCGCCGTGAGCGGCTTCTGCTGCCGCCAGGAGAGCTCGCCCGCGTCGAATCGCTTGCGAAGATCGGCGGCGGAAATGGAAGAAGGGGCAGCCTCAAGTTTGGCGCGGACGTCTTCAAGGGCTCGGACGATTCGCTCGCGTTCGGCGCGCTGTTCAGGCGTCGGAAGAGCAAGCTGCGTGCCCCAGGCGTTGGGACCGCGGTCGAGGACGAGGCCGGTTTCCTTGATGTCGGCGAAGAAGGCTTTCATCGAGTAGAAGTCGCGCGCGGTGAAGGGGTCGAACTTGTGGTCGTGGCATTCGGCGCAGCCGAGCGTCGAGCCGAGCCACACGCTGGACGTGGTGCGAACGCGATCGGCGGCGTACTTGGCGAGATATTCCGCGGGCTGCAATCCGCCCTCGGACGAGGTGCGGTTCATGCGATTGAAGGCCGAAGCCACACGCTGGGCGTCGGTCGCGTCGGGCAGCAGGTCCCCGGCGAGCTGTTCACGGGTGAATTCGTCGAAGGGCTTGTTGTCGCGGAAGGCGCGCAGCACCCAGTCGCGATAGGGCCAGGCGGGTATGGGATTGTCGCCGTGAAAGCCGCAGGTGTCGGAATAACGGATGGCGTCGAGCCAAAGCTGGGCTTGGCGCTCGGCGTGGCGGGGCGAGGCAAGCAAGCGATCGACGACGGTCTCGTAAGGATCGGGCGCGGCGTCCTTCAAAGCGCTTTCCTTAAGAAACGCCGCGGTTTCGGCGGCAGTGGGCGGCAGTCCGGTAAGATCGAGCGTCACACGCCGAAACAGGGTTCGGCGGTCCGCTTCGGGCGACGCGGCGAGGCCTTCGAGTTTCAAGCGGGTCTGGATAAATTTGTCGATCGGGTTGCGAATCGGAGCGGCAGAGGCGGCGGCCGCATCGGCTTCCGGGGCGTCGGGACGGCGGATGGGCGTGTAGGCCCAATGGCCCTCGTACTCCGCGCCCTCGGCGACCCAAAGGCGGATGAGGTTCTTTTGGCGCTCCGACAGATCTTTGTGCGCGAACTTCGGGGGCATGACGCGGGCATTGGTGGCAAAAACGCGGTCGACGATGGCGCTTTCCTCCGGGCGTCCAGGCACGATCGGGGTGACGCCGGACTTGGTTTTCCGGAGGGCTTCTTCGCGAAGATCGAGACGGAGATCGGCCATCCGGGCCCCTTTGTCCGGACCATGGCAGCGAAAGCAGGTATCGGCCATGATGGGGCGGATATCGCGATTGAAACTGACTTTCGCGTTCAGCGCGGCCGCGGAGGCGAGGAGAAGAAGAATCATTTCCCGCATGGCATCATCTTATCCGAAATTGGGTTCGGGGGGAGATGGTGGGTCGGGAGACGGTTTGTGGATGCGCGGTATCCGGGCGCATCGGAGCGGTGGCGGTGAGGCTGAATCGGTCGAGTGGGGGGCGGAGGCCGACGGGGTGCACAACTCGAACACGGCGGACTTAATTGACTTGTTTTCTTGTACGTAGACAGGGGGTGACGCAGAGAATCAACTTTAATGTTATCTATCGCCGTAGAGACGGAACAGGGCACGATCGCCGGAGTGAAATCGCGGGGAAATTGGGGTGAGGCTGAGAGGGATTGTGGCAGTGAGGGCGAGGGCGTCGGGGCGCTTAAAGTACTTGTCTGGTAGGCCTTTTCCCTCCGCGCTCATAGTGGCAGCCAACCGCGCCCCCGCCTGGCGTGGCGAGATTCGAATACGCCACCGGGCCTGCGTGCGGCGACTTCGACCCCGGCCAGGATTTGCCGTAATCCTCGATGAGCCGCACCGTGAGGTTCTCGCGCTTCTCGCTCGCCGCGTTCGCCAAGGTCCGCCAAAACTGGCGCGTCGCGACGTCACGGGCGGCGCAGTAAGCTTAGCGGGAACCGCGCGAACGCGATGATCTCGTAGGCCTTTTTCTCCCCGCGCTCGTAGAGGCAGCCAACCGCGCCGCCGGGCAGCATGGCGAGATTCGAATACGCCGCCGGACCCGCGTGCAGCACCTTCGACCGCGGCCACGTCTTGCCGCCATCCTCGCTGAGCCGGACAGTCAGGTTCTGGCGTGTCTCGCTCGCCGGGTTTGAGAACAGAAGCCTGCTTCCCTTGCCCGCCCGAATCAGACTGGCTTGGCAGACAGGTTCGATCAGGGCGCCGTCGAACGCCAACTCAGACCAGGTCAGGCCGCCATCCGTGCCGCGGACCACCGCTCTCCGGCGCTTGCCGTGATAGCTGCGCATGTTGAGGATCAAGCTGCCGTCCGCCAGTTCGGCAACCGCGCTCTCGTTGGTGCCTTCACCCGCCACGCCGCCGATTTGCCAAGTCTTCCCCTGGTCGTCGCTATAAATGACGTGCGAGTGCTTTGCCTTCGTGCCGCGCACGTAGTGGTCGCATGGAACCACCAGCCGTCCGCTCTTTAGTTGAATCCCGTTTCCCGGTCCGGTCGCGTACCATGTCCATTCGGCGCGTTTCACGGACCGGGTGATTTCCTCGGGCTTGGCCCAGGTTGCGCCGTCGTCATCGCTGCGGGTGATCCAGACGGTTCGGGTGCCCCGATCCGATCCGTCGACAATCATTTTCTGCGGCACGGTTCCAGGGTTCGACGTCATCAGCAGCCAGATTGTGCCTGTCTTGCGATCGACCACCGGCGCCGGGTTCCCGGCCACGTCCTCGCCGAAGTCCCAGACGGTTTGCCGCGGCAGCCACGTCTTCCCGCCGTCCTTGCTACGGCGAAGCAGCAGGTCGATGTTCGCCGTGTCGTTCTCCTCCGAGCGTCCTTCGCAGAACGCGAGCAGCGTCCCTTTCGTTGTCGCAATCAGCGCGGGAATGCGGTAGCTCTTGTATCCATCTCCCGAACGGAACACTTCCACTTGATCGAGAGCGGCGGCGGAGAGGCCGGCAGCGGCCACGCACGCGGCAAGACTTGCGCTTCGATACATTCGCATACTCTCCGTCACTTTACTCCATTTCCCGGCGACTATGCGAAGCTAGAGCATAGTTCGCGGAATGGAGACGATCGGGCGGTACAAAATTGTCGGTGAATTGGGCCGTGGCGCGATGGGGGTCGTTTATCACGCAATCGATCCCAATATCGGCCGCCACGTCGCGATCAAGACCATCCGCCTGGCGGACGCGACTCCCGAGGAGCGCGAAAAACTCCAGGCGCGTCTGTTCCGCGAAGCCCGTTCGGCCGGCATGCTGTCTCACCCCGGTATCGTTACGATCTATGACATGGCCCAGGAAGGCGACATGTCTTACATCGCGATGGAGTACGTCTCCGGCCCGTCGCTCGAAAGCGTGATGGCGGCCGGCCAACCGGTCGAACCCGAGCGGCTGATCCGGATTCTGGAACAGACGGCCGCGGCGCTCGACTACGCCCATGGAAAAGGGATCGTCCACCGCGACATCAAGCCCGGCAATCTGATGCTAGGCGAAGGCGGGCAGACGAAGATCACGGACTTCGGCATCGCGAAAATCACGGCATCGGACCGTCTCACGCAGGCGGGCCTCATCGTGGGCACGCCGAGCTACATGTCGCCGGAGCAGGTGCAAGGCCACGCTATCGACGGACGCGCCGACCAATATTCCCTTTCTGTTCTCGCGTACGAATTGCTCACCGGCGAGCTGCCTTTTTCGGGCGAGCATCTGACCACGGTCGTCTACAAGATCGTCTGTGAGGAGCCCGTCCCACCCCTTCTGCTCAACGCCACGCTCGGACCTCAGATCGAGTCCGTCCTGCGGCGCGGGCTTTCAAAGAAACCCGGCGCGCGCTACGAGAACTGCACCCAGCTCGTGAGCGCGATGGTTACCGCGTTTAACAATACGAAGGGGTGGAAGAGCTCGGCGCGCGGATCCTCTTCGTCCATGCCCACTATCGGCGTCCAGAGCAAGGCGGAGGCCGCCGCGCCTCGCGGCGTGCGCGTTCGCCGGCGAGAGCTGCGGCAGCGAAGCCACAGCAACGCTCCGTTGTGGATCGCGTTGCTCGGGACGATCGCTTTCCTGGTCTGGGCCGCCTGGCCGCCCGAACGCTGGCTTGCACAGCCGCCTCCACCCGAGTTGCCGGTGACCGCCGAAGCCCCGCGCGTCGTCGTTCCACCGGAGCCTAAGCCAAGTCCCATGAAGACGCCAGGCGAAGGGGATTCTCCGCTCGCGGCAACTCCGCCCGAGACAGCGCCCCCCGACAGCGCGCCGCCCGCCACTGAAACGAAGACCGAAGAGAAGGCGTCGAGAGCGGCTCAGCCGGTCGAGCCGCAGTCTCGCCGCGCGCCGCCTCCCACACCGGGAACGCGGGAAATCGTCGTATCGAGCAATCCGCCCGGAGCGCGGATCGTCCTCGACGAGCGTACGGAAGCCGGATGCAGGACGCCCTGCGCCATCTACGCCGAGCCGGGCCGGCACACGATCACCGCGTCGCTCGACGGATATCCCCGCGAGATTCGCTCGATCCTGGTCGGCGAAGGCTCGAACGACATCGTGCTTTTCGACATGAAGAAGAAGACGGGGGGATCGCTCATGGTCACGTCGACGCCGCCAGGCGCGGCCGTCTTCATCGATAACAAACGCCAGCCGCAGCCGACGCCGTCGTCGATCTCACTCCCGCCGGGGAATTACTCCGTCACCGTGGAGAAGGATGGGCAGCGCAAGACGCAGCAAGTCGACATTCGCGAGGGCATCACCGTACTGAAAGTGACGCTTGAACCTTGATGGCGTTTTAGAAACATTTGGAGAAAACATGCACGCATCGCGCAGACAGTTTTTCAAGACGCTCCCAGCCGCGGCGGGTTTCTATTCCGGAGCGCGTTTTCCGCTCCACGCCGCCGACAGGCCGAAGAAAGACATGATCGTGCGCTCCGCGCGCCCGCTCGATCTCGAAATGCCGCTTGACGGTTTTTCCACTTGGATCACTCCCGTGGAGCGCTTTTTCGTTCGCAGCCACATGTACATGCCGAAAGTGGACCGGTCCACGTGGCGGCTGAAGATCGAGGGCGAAGTTGAGAACCCGCTTACGCTCTCGCTCGACGATCTGAAGAAGTTCCCGCGCGCCGAAGTGGTGAGCGTGCTCGAATGCGCTGGTAATGGCCGCAGCTTCTACGAACCCGGCATCATCGGCATGCAGTGGACGCACGGCGCGGTGGGCAACGGCCGATGGGCGGGCGTGCGCCTGGGCGATCTTCTGAAGAAGGCCGGGATGAAGGCTTCGGCGAAGGAAGTGTTGTTCAACGGCGCCGATGTGCCGATCGGAACCATGCCCGACTTCGTTCGAACGGCGCCCGTCCGCAAAGCGCTCGACCCGGATACGCTGCTCGCCTACGAGATGAACGGCGAACCGCTCCCGGAAGCGCACGGCTTTCCGCTGCGCGCGGTCGTGCCCGGCTGGGCAGGCGATTCCTGGGTCAAATGGCTGACGAACATTGAAGTTCGCGACAAGGAATTCGACGGCTTTTTCATGAAGACGGCGTACCGCTATCCGGTGCGGCCGGTGGCGCCGGGCGCGGCGGTCGACCCGGCCAATCTTGCGCCGCTTGAAGCCATCCGCCCGAAGTCCGTGATCGCGTCGCCGGAGGCTGGAGCCGGCGTCGGGCAAGGCGTGCCGGTGACCATCCAAGGAGCGGCATGGGCAGGGTCCGCTCCAGTCGCGCGCGTCGAGGTGTCGGCCGATAGCGGCCGCACCTGGCAGGCCGCGCGCCTCGGCTCGGAACGCGCAAAATACGCCTGGCGCCTGTTCGAACACACCTGGACCCCTCCGGGCCCAGGCTCCTACGTACTGATGTCGCGCACGACGGACGCGCGCGGCGGGACGCAGCCCTTCGCACAGGACTGGAACCCGTCGGGTTATCAGTGGAACGTCGTGCACCAGGTTCGCGTTGAAGTTGGCAACGTCGCCCTTGCGCCGCCGGCTCCGCCCAATCCGCCGAGGCCGGAGTATCCGGAGAAGGTGAGGACCGCCTGCATCGGCTGCCACGAGTCGGACATCATCGAGGGTCAGCGTCTGACACGGGGCCAGTGGGATCGCGAAGTGACCAAGATGACCGGATGGGGTGCAAAGGTCGCGCCCGCGGACCGCGACGAATTGCTGGACTTTCTGTCGCGCCATTTCGGGACTCGGCGCTAGGCGTCGACCTGCGCTCTGGGCCGCCATCGACCGACCCGGCGGCAATAGCCGTCGTATTCTTCCCCGAACGTCTTCCGCAGCGCCGGTTCTTCGTAGAGCACGACAAGCAGATGCACCAGAGCGAGAAACGATCCCGCATAGCCGAGCAGTAGGACCGATTTGTAGAAGAGCGCCGCGCCCGTGAGCGCCAACCCGGCTCCGATATACATGGGATTGCGCACCCTCCGGTACGGGCCTCGGATGACGAGCCGGCGAGGTGGATCGAACGGAGCCGGAGTCCCTCTTCCCACCATCGCGAACGTCAGAACGCACCACAGGACCAGCATCGCGCCGCAGGCCGTTATCGCCATCCCGCCAACCTGCGCGATACCGATGTAGTCCGGCTTGACGATACCTGAAGCCTCGAGTACTCTTGACGGCAAGAAGACGAGCACCAAGCCTGCAAAGAGTGCGGAGTAAGTAACGGCCCGCAAAAGGATAAGTACATTCGTCATCAAATCACTCCAGTTAGTCGCGCGAAACTGGTTCCTACCATCCTCCTCGCGCTCCTGCCAAAGTGCCCGTATGCGTTGCGGCCGTGTCGCGATTGGAATTGGGATCGGCGTCTCTGTTTCAACAGCGACGTAGCTGCGTGGCTATTATATTGTACTTGACGGCAAGACAATTGCGCCGTATGATCGGTCAGAATCAGTATAAAGAGAAATCATGAATGAACCAACCACGCACAATGCTGGCTTGGCCGAAGGACGCACGACCAAGTCCGTCACCCGCCATTTCCCTACCGTTGCGCGGATTCTGATGGGGCTCCCCCTCATCGTGTTCGGGCTCAACGGATTCTTCAATTTCATACCGGCGCCTCAGACACCGCTGCCGGAAGGCGCCGCGGCACTTGTCGGTGCGCTGATGAAGAGCGGCTATATGATGCAACTGATCGGCGCGACACAACTGATCGCCGGTGTGATGCTTGCGTTGAACCGTTTTGTGCCGCTGGCTCTGGCCCTCTTTGCGCCTTTCATCGTCAACAGCATCGCATTTCACCTCTGGCTCGAGCCCTCGGGCCTCCCGATGGCCGCCGTCTTCCTGGTTTTAGAGGTTTATCTGGCCTGGGCGTATCGAAACGCTTATTGCCCGATGCTGGCGATGCGAGCCGCCACTTCAAAAACCGCGGCAAAGTAACTGTTGGGACCATAAATTGGATAACTATGGCGGAGGAAGAGGGATTCGAACCCCCGGAGGAGTCTCCCCGTCAAACGGTTTTCAAGACCGCCGGTTTCAACCACTCACCCATTCCTCCGCTTCCTTTCCTACCTGATCTCCTGTGTCCGCGGTAGTGCGGCGGGCTACCCAAATGCAGTCGGCGCTGCCCTGCCATCAGTCTGCTATCCGGAACTCCAGTTTCAGGGTTCCACGTGAGCCCACATGCGGGCCAAGCGAGCGGCGCCAAAACGTGCCCTACCGGAATTCCGCCGTGCGCCGCCGATCACGCGCGGTTCACCAGCCGCACCGACATAAACGCCTCGCCTGCCCGGTGAAGTGCGATGGCCTCCGCGGTCCGTAAGATTCACCCGCGAAGCATTGACCCGACCGTGCGGCCGATGGAGCCAGGGCATTCCGATCATACCGGGGATCGAGAACCGTTGTATTGGCCGCGCCGGTCTTCGAAAAGAATCGCATCTCCAAGTCCCAACGATCCGGCGTATACTTACAGTTTACCGGGAGGGCGCGTCTCCACTCGGGTTCGCATCCATGGAACAGGTTCGATACCCCCTCAAAACGTGGTTTGGTGTGGCCGTGTCCGTGTTGCTTTCGTTATGGGCCCTGCTCGATTACTACGGCGCGGCGGCCCTGCAGAGCCGAGCGGCTCCCGACCCCTTCGGGATTTCCATGCAGGGTGAGCGGTTTGATGCGGCTCGGCAGGTCCTGCCGGCCCGTGGTATTATCGGCTACCTCACCGACCTGAAACCGGGCGATGATCGCGCTGAAGCCATGTTGTACGGGGCGCAGTTCGCGGTCGCCCCCAGGTTGCTGGTGAGCCGGCCCGATCAGCAATGGGTGCTGGGCAATTTCACCACCCCGCAGGACTATTCCGCACTGGGCAGAATCAATGGTCTATCGGTTCTCAAGGACTGCGGAAACGGGGTTGTTGTCTTCCGGAAGGCGACTCTGTGACGATCGCGCTGCTGCCGGCTTTTGGGATTTCCTGGCTGCTGGGCTACCTGACCGTGCGGTTTTTTCTCATTCCGCAAGAGCCGCGGTGGGCCGATCTCCTCCTGCGGATCTCGCTCGGCGCCGGCGTGGGCATCGGTATTTCGGGCAGTCTTTATTTTCTTATTTGGCTGGTGCGACCCTCGACAACAGCGCTCGTCGTTGCCGAGCTTGCCGCGGCTGTGGGGTTGTGGGCGGCGGCCAGGAGAAGCCGCCGGTCTCCGGCTGCGCTTCGCCCGGCGGGAACAACCGCGGCGGCGCAACGCGGCTTTGCGGGGACATGGGTTCTGGTTGCCGCCGTGTTGCTCGGCTTGGCTTTAGCCGCCTCGGCGTTCGTGGACGCTTCTCGCGCCAAGCCCCACGGAGAGTGGGATGCCTGGGCTATCTGGAATCTCCGCGCCAAGTTCCTCGTCGAACACGACGCGTCCTGGAAGGGCGCCTTTTCGCCGCTGCTCATTCGCACTCACTCGGATTACCCCCTACTCACTTCCGCTTATGTGGCGAGGTGCTGGAACTACATGGGCGCTACCGTGAGCACCCTCGCGCCCATCGGCTTGGCGGGCCTGTTTGCCCTTTGCACATTCGGCCTCGTTGTCTCCGCGCTGGCGGTTTTGCGGGGCCCAGCATCCGGCCTGCTTGGAGCTCTGCTTCTTCTCGGCAGCCCGGTCTTTCTCTGGCAGTCGGCATGGCAGTACGCAGATATCCCCGTAGGGTTTTTCTTTCTGTCAGCGCTCGTCGTTCTGCTATTAGCGGGCGCGCTGCCGGAACATGAGCCGAAGTTGCTGGCGCTGGCGGGGATCGCAGCCTCCTTCGCGGCCTGGACGAAAAACGAAGGTCTGCTATTCCTGCCGGCTGTCGCGTGCTGTTTCGGCGCGATCGCGCTGCGGTTTTCGATTCGGCGAATCGGATACTTCCTGGCTGGCGCCGCGCCAGTCCTCCTCGTCACGCTGTACTTCAAGCTGGCGCTCGCGCCGGCCATCGACCCGCTGCTTGCGCAGGGCGCCGCGTCCGCCGGCCACAAGCTGGCGCAGTTCTCGCGGTATTCCCGGATTGTGAGCGCTTTCGGTACCGAATTGGTCTCGTTTGGTCCTGGCATCGCCAACCCCCTGGTGACCCTGGTGGTTCTAGCGCTATGCCTGAAGCCCCGTTTTGGCGGGAGACTCCGCGGTTGGCTCGTGTCGGCCGGCCTTACCCTCGCCGTGGTCTTCATGGGATATTTCTTTGTCTACGTGATGACTCCGAGCGACCTTGCATGGCACCTCAGCAGTTCGCTGAACCGGCTCCTGGTCCAGCTCTGGCCATCCTTCGTGTTCTTCTGCCTGGCTGCGCTCCATAGCCCGGAGGAGACCGCGATTATGGAACGTACCAAGAGCGAAGCGCCCCGGGAGAAGCAGAGAAAAAAGGCAGCTCGGGGATGAACCTGCAACTGAATTTCGACCTGCGTGTATCCGGCGCCGGCCCGATCGACCCCGCATGGCGCGCCTATGCATCACGGTCTGAGAATACGCCTGCGAACTTCGAAAACAGAGTTCCTTAACCAACCCACGCCGCGCCTTCGCGCACGGATTCTTCGAAAGGCCTTCCGGTGTCAACCCGCAGCTTCGGACGCTCCACGGGCTCGAAGGAGTCCCGTAGCGCGCAGTACAGCGTCCAATCGCGATTCCGGGCTGGATGCCGTTTCTCTTTCGCGTCGCGGTCAAGACGGGCGCGGGCGATTTCTTCGGCGCACACGCATTCGATGATTCGCCACGGCGTTGGAATACAGTCGGCATATCGAATCGCGGCGCCGATCTGGTAGGTTCTCGAGAAGGTGCGCCCGTCGAGAAAGACGATGCGCGCCGGGTTCTTCGCCAGAAAATACTTCGCGGTGGACAGCATGATCGAAAGGCAGAAGTCGTCCTGTTCGGCGGAATATTCAACCTCGTCCGGCGGAAACAGGGCCGCGCGGACGATATCCTTGTCGATAACGACGCCTGAGAGTTCGTTCGCCAGGGCGCGCGACAGTGCGCTCTTCCCCGTGCCCGGCAACCCGGCCATGATTACAAGCATGCCGCTTGGAGTGTACCAGACGCGGCGCTGTCATCGAACGGAAACGATCAATCGGATATGATGAATACCGCTATGAAGAATGCCCTGCTCTCCGCTCTTCTCTTGCTTCACGCCGCGTCGCTCGACGCGCAACTCCCTCGCGTCCTGCCGGACGGATACGCGTTGCCCAACGGATGGCGCATCACTCCGGCGGGAAAGGCCATCCCTACCGAAGACCTCCTCCTCAACCTGAGCCTCGCGCCCGATGGGAGAGCCCTGGTCGCCACGCACGGCGGATTCAATCCCCACGGGTTGGTTGTCATCGACCCGGGCGGCGAAGAGGCTGTCCAGCGCATCCGCCTCCGTTCGGCATGGCTCGGATTGGCTTGGGCTCCCGATGGAAAGCGGCTCTTCGTCAGCGGCGGAAACGCGGCGCACGCGCGCGACCGGCAGGTAGCGCCGGTTTATGCGTTCGATTACGCGAACGGCCGCCTCAGCGACGCGCCCGTGGCGCAATGGAAAGACTCCGCGCCCGCCGAAAAGACCTATTGGTCCGGCCTGGCGCATCATCCTTCAAAACCGCATCTCTATGCAGCCAACCGCGGCAGCGATCCACTCGCCGGCTACGTCGCCGTCTTCGATACCGGCACCGGCAAGATCCTGCACCGGATTACCGTCGAGGCGTCGCCCTACGATTTGGTCCTTACGCCGGACGGCGCGACGCTTTACGTTTCCAACTGGTCGGCCCGTTCCATCTCGGTGATCGACACCGCGTCGAACAAGGTGGTGGCGCGTATCGGCGCGAGCGAGAACCCGAACGACATGGAACTCGCCGCGGACGGACGTCTCTTCGTCTCGAACGGAAACCTCAACACCGTGTCCGTGATCGACACGAAGAAGCGGGTGATTGTCGAGACCGTCAATGTGGCTCTCTATCCAAGCTCGCCTCCGGGATCGACGCCCAACGCGCTCGCGCTCGACCGTAGCGCGAATCTCCTCTTCGTCGCGAACGCCGACAATAACGCGATTGCCGCGCTTACCGTCGCCAAGCCGAACGCCACGCAAATTCTGGGCTATATTCCGGCGGGCTGGTATCCCTCTGCGCTCGCCATCCTTCCCGGCCCGCGCCTCGCCGCGGGCAACGCGAAGGGCCTGGGCTCGTACTCGAATGTCGCCGGTCCAACCAGTCCGCTCGCCGTGAAGGGCAAGGAGGATTCCGTCCGCTCTCTGCAGAAAGGCAGCGTGAACGTGATCCCGCTCAAGAATCTGAAGGCCGATATCAAGAATTGGACCAAACAGGTTTACAGCAACGTTCCGTACAACGACGCCTTGCTTCAGCGCTCTCTCGAACCGAAGGAGCCGACCATCGTGCCGAACCAGGTGGGTACCGGTTCCGCGGTCAAGCACGTCATCTATGTAATTAAGGAGAACCGCACCTACGATCAGGTGCTGGGCGACATGAAGCAGGGTAACGGCGATGCCCGCCTCACGATCTTCGGCCGCAACGTGACGCCGAACCACCACATGCTCGCGGAGCAGTGGGTTCTGCTTGACAATCTCTATTGCGATGGCGAGGTGAGCGTCGACGGGCACTCGTGGTCCACGTCCGCGATCGCCACCGACTTCAATGAGAAGCTCTGGCCGGCCAACTACGGCGGCCACAGCGCCGGACGTCCGGCGGCCGCGCACGTCCCCTCCGGCGGACATCTCTGGGACCTGGCCCAAAAGGCCGGACTGACGTACCGAAGTTACGGCGAGTACGCCGCGCGGTCGAGCGACGGCACGACGATGGACGCTGCGCCCGGGGTTGGCGGACTCGTCGGCCACGTAGCGCCGAAGTTCAAGCTGGCCGGCATGCGCGACACCGACAACGTTCGCGAGTTCATCCGTGAGCTCGAGGAGTACGAGCTGAACTACGACTCGCCCGATCCCGGCAAGCGGCTCCCGAATCTCATCGTGATGAGCCTGCCCGAGAATCACACCGTGGGTACCCGGCCCGGTGGGTATACGCCGCGCGCCATGGTGGCGAATGCCGATCACGCGGTCGGCATGCTCGTCGAGCGAGTCACCAGGAGCAAGTACTGGAAGGATACGGCGATCTTCATGATCGAGGACGACGCGCAAAACGGCCCGGACCACGTGGACGCGCGTCGCACGGTCGGCCTTATCGCGAGCCCGTATGCGAAGCGCGGCGTGGTGGATTCAACGCTATATACAACGTCTTCGATGCTGCGGACGATCGAGCTGCTGCTGGGTCTCCCGCCGATGACGCAGTACGATGCGGCTGCGCCGCCGATGTACGCTTCGTTCACAACCCGCGCGGATCTACGCCCTTACACCGCGGCCGCGCCCACCTGGGACGTCAACGAGAAGAACACGGCGCTCGCGTGGGGCGCGAAGGAATCGATGGAGATGGAACTGGACGAGGTCGACCAGGCGCCTATGCACGCGCTGAATGAAATCATCTGGAAGAGCGCCAGGGGAGCGCATTCGGCGATGCCGGCTCCGGTGCATCGCTTCTGGTTCGACGCGCGCTAGAAAAAGTCGCAACCATTCGACCGGACTTCCGTTGCTCATCTCCCGTTGCCGCCTGCCGGCAGCGCGCGGCTTTCAACGATGCTCTTCAGGAGTTGGAAGCACCATCAGATTCATGGCATCTAAAGGTGCGCGCTTTGTTCAGCACTTTGGGCCAATCTTGGACGCTCTTCGGGCCTTGGGCGGATCCGGCACTCCCGACGAAGTCGTAGAGCGAATCGCAGTCGATCTCGGACTGACGGATGCTGTGCAGAACGAATTGCTTCTGTCGGGCCAATTGCGATATCCCAAGAACGTACATTTCGCGCGCTTCTATCTCGTTCAAGAAGGCCTTGTCGCGTCATCGAAGCGCGGTGTTTGGAGTCTGACGGAGCGTGGACGGGCCATCCAGCTTACGTCTCAATCGGCGCGCGAGATTTTTCGCAAGTGGACCGGGATTTTCGCTCAGCGGCGCAAGGCGGTGTCTCCCGCCACGGACGCAATTCCGGCCGCCGCCATGGAAGCGATCCCCGAGGAAGTTGCGGAAGAAGCCGCGTACTTCCCGACGACTATAAAACTGAAGTGCTCGCGGAAATGCAGAGCTTATCCGCGAGTGGATTTGAGCAGGTGCGCCAGACAATCCTGCGCGAAGCCGATTTAACGAGGTTGTGGTGACCGGGCGCTCGGGGGATTTTGGAATTGATGGGCACGGAATCCTGAATATCAATGCGTTCATTTCACTCAAAGTGCTTTTTCAATGCAAGAAGTATAAAGAATCGGTTGGGCCATCGTACGTTCGGGACTTTCGCGGAGCCATGGCTGGTCGCGCGGAAACAGGAATCATCATCACGACAGGCACATTCACGGCTGAAGCGCGTCGGGAGGCCCAGCGAGACGGAGTGCCTCTTATTATGCTCATTGATGGTACCGATCTCGTAAAAATGCTTGAAAGTTTGGAACTTGGCCTCACGCCGGTGAAATCGTTCAAGATCGATCCCGAGTTCTTTAACCGCTTTCGCTAGTTCGGAGCCCCCTTCAGAAAGAAACAAAACCCAGACGCGCGCCCGATTCTTGTATAATTCCGTTTTAATATCGTGTTGTCCGCGAAGACGCACTGCAAGAACGAAAAATAAAAGGAGGCTTCACAATGCGACTATTCCTGGAACGCTTACCCGGGCTCGTAATAGTAGCGGGCTTAGCTTTCGTCGGTGCGCGGAGTTCGTATGGGCAATCCGCTCAGATTACGGGAAGGGTGACCGATCCGACCGGCGCCGTGGTTTCGCGCGCCGAAATCGGCGTTATCCACGTTCAGACCGGGCTTCGGAAAACATCCATCACCAATGATTCCGGCATCTACGTGATTCCGTTTCTGACTTCGGGCGACTACACGATGAAGGTTTCCCTGGCGGGATTCAAGTCGATCACCCGCCAGGCTATCAAACTGGATGTCGACCAGGCGGCCAGAATCGATTTCAGCCTCGAGGTCGGCGAGACCACGGATTCGGTTACCGTCACCGACGCGGCTCCGCTGCTGCAATCCGAGTCGGGCGCTCTCGGGCAGGTGGTTGGTCACAAGAAGGTTGTCGATTTGCCGCTGAACGGCCGCGATTTTACGCAATTGGCAACATTGACGCCGGGGGCCCTGACCGCCAGCAGCACCGCAACCTTGGGAGGAGGTTCCCGCGTCATCATCAACGGCATGCGTCCGTCCAAGACGGCTTTCCTGATCGACGGGGTCAACGCCACAAACCAGTGGGTTGACGGAGTGGTCACGCAGCCGGCTCCGGACGCGATCGAGGAGTTCAAGGTGCAGTCGAACTCCTTGAGCGCCGAATACGGGCAGGGTGGCGGGATCATCAGCATCCAGCTGAGGTCCGGAACAAACGATTATCACGCTACGCTGTTTGAGTTCCTGCGCAACGATGCCCTGGACGCGCGCAACTTCTTCAACCCGGCGCCGGCCCGCAAGGGCGTCCTGAAGCAGAACCAGTTCGGGTTTACCGTAGGCGGCCCGATCGTCAAGAACCGGACGTTCTTCTTTGGCGACTACCAGGGACGGCGCGAGCGCCGGGCAACCTTCTTCAATAACCAGGCCGCGTCGGCCAGAATGCACACTGGAGATTTCTCCGAGCTGCGAACGCCGATCCTCGACCCGGCCACCGCGCGGCCGGATCCCGCCAATCCGGCGGCGATCGTTCGCGATGCTTTCCCCGCCAATCAAATTCCGCTAAACCGGCTTCTGCGGCCGACGCGGTACTTCATCGAGAACGGCTTCATTCTCCCGCCCAATACGCCGGAAGGAAACTTTAACCGCGCCGCCCCCAGAACCGCGGATACGGACCAGTTCGACGTCCGCGTAGACCATCAATTGCGCCAAGGCACGTCGTTGTTCGGGTCCTACAGCCTGCAGCAACTCGATCTGGTGAACCCCGGCCTTTTTCCTCTGTCCGGAGGCAGTAGCGACCAGCCGCGCACCCAGCGATCGAGCCTCGGTCTCACCCACACCTTCACGCCTCGCCTGGTTAACGAGGCTCGGGCGGGACATACGCGCGGGCGATCCATCAACGGCGCGCAGGGCATCGGCGAAACCAACCACATCGTCCAATCGGGGATCGGCGGCTTCGCGGAAACAAGCGCGCGGTTTCCGGGCCTGCCCGGTTTCGCGATTACCGGCTACGGCGGCATCGACGCCGCGGCGTTTCGCCCGGGTTTCCGGAAGAGCAACCAGTACAATCTCGTCGACAACCTGACGTGGGTGCGTGACGCCCATAACATCAAGCTGGGAACCGACATCCGGTGGTTTTCGGAGACCGACGAAAACTGCGCCTACTGCCGCTCCAACTTCGCGTTCACCGGCGCTTATACCGGAAATGGATTTGCCGACTACATGCTCGGGCTCCCGTTTCAGGGCTTTCGCTCGTTTCCCCGCGATCAGGTGGGCATCCGGCGGGAGCGATCCGAGCACTTCTACCTTCAGGACGATTGGAAGGTTACTCCGCGCCTGACGCTCAACCTAGGGATACGCTACGACCTGATCCATCCGCCCCGGCCTACCAGGCACGGATCGGCTATGTTCGATTCAGGGCTGGGCAAGATTGTCGTCGGGAGCGACGGGAGCGGAAACTTCGATCTCACGTCGCAGCAACTGACCAGGTTCGTCTTCCCACTGTTCGCGGACATCATCGTCAGCGACGTGGCGGCGGGGCGCAACGATTCCATGCGCGCCCTGGACCGGAACGACTGGGCTCCCCGCGTGGGCTTTGCGTGGAGGGCGGCGAGCGACTTTGTCGTACGGGCCGGATACGGCGTTTTCTACGGCCTTCAGCAGGTGAACCGGACCGCCTCCACGCTGGTCGCAAGCCCTCCTTTCCTGGCCGACGAGCGCTCGGTCTTCAACTCGTCGCCCAGCCCGACGTACGATCTCACCAACTTCTTCAAGTCATTCACGGCCGGCACGCCCTCCTTGGAAGGTCCTTTCGCCTTTCAGGTTGAAAAGAACATGAGGACGCCTTACTTCCAGCAATGGAACCTGACTTTGCAAAAGTCAATCAAGAGCGTGCTGTCGGTCGAAGCCGGATATGTTGCGAGTAAGGGCACGAAAGTAGAGTACTCGCGCCCGATCAACAGGCCGTCTCCGGGGCCCGGGGCCATTCAAGCGCGGCGGCCTTTCCCGCGTCTGGGCGATATTTTCTCGGTCGAGAACAGCGGTTTCTCGAGCTACCAGTCGCTGCAAGCCAAAGTTGAAATCAGGTCCTGGCGGGGTCTCTCGTTCCTCGGCGCGTACGCCCTGTCGAAATCGATGGACAACATTAGCGGCGACCCTCAGGGAGACAACTTGCAGAACGCTCTCAGAACCGATCTCGAAAAGGCGCCTTCGGATTTCGATACACCACAGCGCTTTACGTTCAGCGGCAACTATGCTCTTCCGTTCGGAAAAGGAATGACAGGCCCGGCTGGTTATGTGGTGCGAGACTGGGAGATCGGCGCCATCCTCACGATGCAATCTGGTACTCCGTTCACGCCGGTGATTTCGGCCGATTCCGCCAATGTCGGCGCGACCGCGCGGCGGCCGGATCGCATCTCCAGTGGAGCCCTCGAGGACCGCTCTCTCCTCCGGTATTACGACGTGTCGGCATTCCGGGTTCCGGCGTCGTTCAACTACGGCAACAGCGGCCGAAACATCCTCTACGGGCCGGGTTTCAACAATCTGGACTACATGGTCATGAGAAACTTCCGGTTCAGCCCGCATTGGCGCGAAAACATAAACCTCCAGTTCCGTGCGGAGTTCTTCAACTTCTCCAATACTCCTCGCTTTGGAAACCCGGTGACGAACATCCAGACGGGAACCGCCGGACGAATACTGAGCGCGTCGCCGGCGCGCGAAATTCAGTTCAGCTTAAAGCTGATGCTGTGATGCATCGCCAATAATGACGCCTATGCTTCCTCTAATAATCCTGGCTGCCGCCGCCCAATTAGCTATCGGAGCGGAATTTCGCGCCTCTGCCGTCAAGATCGACATTACGCCGGCCAACGTCCAGCCGCTGCTCGGCTACGGCGCGCGCAATTCCACCGGAGTCCACGATCCCCTCTTCCACCGCATCGTCGGCATGGACGACGGCAGCCTTCAGTTCTTTCTGGTCTCGACCGACATCGCGCTGACTTCCCCCTCGGTATTCGACGATTTTTGCCGCGAGCTCAAGAAAGAAACCGGCATCGACAGCCATCAGATCTGGTGGACGAGCACCCATACGCACTCCGCGCCGGAGGTCGGTCCTCCCGGTCTGCCGCAGGCATTCATGCCGGACCGCTACAAGCACCAGCCGGACTGGGAGTACGCCAACCGCGTCAAACGCAGCTTGCTCGATGGGATCAAGGAAGCCCGCGCCAAACTGGCGCCAGCGCGCATAGCGACCGGCGAAGGCTTCGCCATGGCGAACATCAACCGGCGCGCCCGCGACGTGGACGGCCGCATCAAACTCGGCCTCAATCCCTACGGCCCGGCCGACCGCCAGATCGGAATCATTCGCCTCGAACGCACCGACGGCACTCCGATCGCGCTTATCGCCAACTACGCCATCCACGGCACGGTTCTCGGCGGAGCCAATACGCTGATCAGCGGGGACGCACCCGGCATCGTCGCGGCATACGTTGAAGAGAAATTCCATGCGCCCTTGCTCTTTGTGAACGGCGCAGCCGGGAATATCGCCCCCATCTACTCCGGCTACCCGGATTTCCGCAGCGCCCACATCACGGAGTTTAATGTCCTGCTTGGCGATCGCATCCTGGAAGCTCTGAATACGCTTCCCAAGGCCACCGCCGAGGTGAGCTTACGAACGTCCGGAAAGATTATCGAAACACCCCGCAAAACGGGGCTTGGCTGGACCGACGACCTTGCCGCGTACACTCGTACCGGGTCCGATGGCGGCAATCTTGTGCGGCTCCCGGTCCGTTTTTTGAGCATCAACTCCGATACCGTCATTTGGGCCGCGCCGCTCGAGTTGTTCTGCGAGATCGCAATCAACGTCCGCCAGCAGTCGCCCTTCCGTCACACTTTTTTCTTCGGCTACACGAACGGGTGGCTTGGCTACCTGCCTACAAAACAGGGGTGCGCGACATAGAAGTGGAGTTCATGCGGCCCGGCGCGCCTCCCAGTAATCCTCAAACCGGCCGTTGAGATGGCAGCATCGCAAGGCGATGATGGCGTTGGCGCCGCGAACGGTCCAAAACATCCCAGACTGTTTGAGGCGGGA